>NZ_JBHWEL010000027.1:50195-51439 GCF_042734135.1 Streptomyces sp. NPDC059668
CGGGTGGGGGGGGTGTGGCGGGGGGCGGCTGGGTGTCACGGGTGGGCCCAATCCGCTGGTCGCCCGGGCGCGGGGGGCGCCCCCGGGGGGGGTGGGGGCGCGCCGCCGTCGGTGCGGACAATGACGTGCTCAGCTGGTGGTGAGCATGCCGGTCCGGAGTTTGGTGAGGGTGCGGTTCAGCAGGCGGGAGACGTGCATCTGGGAGACGCCGAGGTGCTCGCCGATCTGCGCCTGGGTGAGTTCGTCGACGAACCGCATATGGATGATGCGCCGTTCACGGTCGTCGAGTGCGGCGATCATCGGAGCGAGCGCGTGGAAGTCTTCGACGAGTTCGAGGGCGTGGTCGTCGGCGCCGATGAAGTCGGCCAGCGCGGCTTCGCCGTCCTCGCCTGAGTTGACGGTGGCGTCGAGGGAGGACGAGTTGTAGCCGTTGGAGGCGAGGCGTGCCTCGTTGACCTCCTCCTCGCTCAGGCACATCAGCTCGGAGAGCTCCTTGACCGTGGGGGTGCGACCGAGCCGGCTGCGCAGCTCCTCGGTGGCCTTCGACAGCAGGATCCGTGCCTCCTGCAGCCGCCGCGGGACATGCACCGCCCAGGAGGTGTCGCGGAAGAAACGCTTGATCTCCCCCACGATGTACGGGACGGCGAAGGAGGTGAACTCGACCTCGCGGGTCAGCTCGAACCGGTCGATCGCCTTGATCAGCCCGATCATGCCGACCTGGACGATGTCCTCCATCTCCTCCGGGCCACGGCTGCGGAACCGGCCGGCCGCGAAACGGACCAGGCTCATGTTCATCTCGATCAGTGTGTTCCGCACGTCCTGGTACTCGCGCGTGCCCTCCTCCAGCACCGCCAGCCGGTCAAAGAACACCTTCGACAGCTGACGCGCATCCCGCGGTGCGATCCGCGACGGATCCGCTATCTCCGGCAACGCCTCAGTCTGTGCTGTCGTCGCAACTACCGTCTCAGCCACCGTCACGTCACGCCCCTCCCACAGGTCCAGACCCCCGTGCAGCCAGCAGCTGGCCACCGGCAAAACAGCGTCTGCCCCCTTTCCGGCGGCCCATGCCCGGCGAATCGACGACCTGCCGCCGCTGACCGGTTGAGAAAAGGCGGGAGGGATACCCGCCTGGTACACGAGGTTCGGACCCGAGCCCCGTGCGGCGGGGGGGGGCCGGCCCCGCCCACCCCCCCCCGCCCCCCCCCCCCCGCCCCCCCGCCCCCCGGCCCCCCCCCCCCCCCCCG
>NZ_JBHWEL010000027.1:51448-62231 GCF_042734135.1 Streptomyces sp. NPDC059668
GGGTTTCTGAGTGTCTCCCCTCGTGCGCGCTACTCTGCCTCTCGGTGTGCGCCTCACACACAGTCCACCACCCATCACCCACCCGCCCCAGCCTCGGCCCTGTCCACCGGACCGACCCCGAAGCGCCGCCACCCCTGCGAGCAGCAACACGAGGGACTTCCGGGCCGGTGGTCGGGTCCGGCCGATGGCTGGGGCGAGATATCGGAACGTGACCGTGGTCGGGTCTTCATGGTCGACAGACCGGTCGGGGTCGACTGCTGCGCTGTTCCGTACACGCGGCGCCGCGAAAGGCGGCGGCGCACCGTACGAAGGCAGGCCGACGATGGCGCACGAGATCCCGGACGCGGGCGCAGGGGACCGGCTGGCGCTCGCAGTGCTGGCGCAGTACCGGATGGCGGAGGACCGAAGTGACGACGAACGCCGCCGCGCAGCCCAGCGTCGACGAAGTCAGCGACTTCCTGGCCCTGCTTGCCGACAGCGGGCTCGCCGACCAGGCCGGTTCCTGGGTGAGCGACCAAGTGGGCAACCAGCCCGTCACCGGAGCCCAGCTGCTTGCCGTCCTGGACGCCGACACCGGGCCTCCGCCGCGGCAGAGTCCGGCATGACGGTCCAGGAGTATGCCGACGCCCTCGCCGAACAGCTCCCGTACGCCGTGGACAAGGCGACCCCTGGCAGAGAACTCCCCGGCGCCCAGCATGCCTGAGCAGTCGTCCGGCACCTCTGCCTGCGGGCGAGCGCTGCCGCCCGCAGGCAGGCGCGGATCGTCAGCGAACCGCGTCCGTGAGTCCCTTTCCTGCCTTGAACCCGGGAACCTTGGCCGCCTCGATCTTGATCGCGGCACCGGTCTGGGGATTGCGTCCAGTCCTCTCGGGGCGCTCCTTGACGCTGAACGTGCCGAACCCGGTCAGCACGACGTCGTCGCCCTTCTGCAGGGCCTCGGTGATCGAATCGATCACCGCATCCAACGCCTTGCCGGCCGCGGCCTTCGAGATGTCGGCTGATTCAGCGATCGCGACGGTCAGATCGGTCTTGTTCATGCCTCTTACCTGCCTCTCCGGGTAGACCGGCGGCTGCCGGCCGTCCCCATCCTGAACAGCACAGACGCGAAGACCACGCAGTACACGCCAAGCCGTAAGCCATCAGAGACGGACCAGCCGGCTCTCATTGACCGTCCGCCCGAGTACCTCCACCGGCCCATCCACGGCACGCCACAACACTGCGCACTCGGCTGGTGCGCTCTGCACAGCGGCCAGCCAGGTATGCGGGAGGCCGGCTCCCCTTTGATATGGGGCCAGCGCTGTGGAAAGCCCACCGGCTGGGCGCGGTACACGGCCCGGGGCTGTGTATCACCCCCAGTCCTACCCACCGCCCGAGCGCCTTCCTGGCCGCGAGCTCGCGCTGCGGCAGGCCGGACGGCACCCGGGCAGACGCGGGTGCAGGGGCTGGCTAGATGTCGCCGACGGCGAACTGGTCGATCGTCGCGGCGTAGCCGGTGACGCCGCCCAGCACGCAGCCTGCCCCGAGTTCGGCCAGGTTCGTGGCCGTGCGGCCGCTGCCGCGGGCCGTGCCCCCGGCGAACGTACCCGCCGCGATGGAGCCGCCTTCCAGGGAGAAGGACGACGCGTCGCCACGGAACGACGCCTGGTCGACGACCGTGCGGCTCCCGTCGTTCCAGTCGATGGTCACCTTCGCCCATCCCGGGCCGATCGGCCCGGGACAGGCCGCGGTCAGGGAGGCCTCGATCCGGACCGTGCCGCCGGTGATCCTCGGGTGCGTGCGAGAGGAACAGATGCCCATCTCGCCGTCCGCGCTCAGCCGCACGGTGTTCCTGGAGAAGGTGATCCCAGGGGCGTAGTGCACGTTGAGGGAACCGCCGTTGCAGGTGACGTCACCGATGTCCTCCACACCGGCCGCCGCCGGGCTGGAGGGGGCAAGAGCGAACACCGCGGCGGCCGCGACCGCCGCCGACAGGAAAGAACTGCGCACGTAAGAGGCCTCATTCCACTTTCGTCAGGGAGTGAACACCAGGAAGCGAACCCTCCCCCGGCCCCTCCGGCACCCGCCACGCCCGACACCCGACCCACGCCCACCTGAACAGCGCACCCACCTGCCGCGACACAGCAGCGGACCACCGCCTACCGCACGCCATCCGCAGCCGGCGGCATCCAAGGCAGACCGCAGGCGGGGCACTCCACCCGCCACGACAGCACGCCTGGCATTCTCGCCAGCGATACCTGAACGCCCAGGGGCGACCGCAGACCACCGTGGCGCCCAGGTCCTCGCACGCTGCCCATGTGCTCCCGGGGACACAGACGACCCCGAGACGTTCTGCGGCGTATGGACGACAGATACCCGTTTGGATCGATTTGGGATATTTGGTCGGGGTAGAGGACGGCAGGTCCCTGTCCCGAACGGAATCCCGGAGGCATCAGTGCCCGAAGTGAACGGCCCCTACAAGCCCGGCACCCCCTGCTGGATCGACCTGATGGTCCCCGACCAGCAGGCCGCCCTCGACTTCTACTGCGACCTCTTCGGCTGGCAGGGCGAGATCGGCCCCGCCGAACACGGCGGGTACGCCATCTGCACCCTCAAGGGCAAGCCCGTGGCCGGGATCATGAAAGCGTCCAACCCGGACGGGACACTCCCCGACCCGCTGCCGCCCACGGTGTGGACCACCTACCTCTCCACCGACAACATCGACACCGCCCTCAAGTCCGTCACCGACGCCGGCGGCACCGTCATGACGGGCCCCGTGGATGTCATGGACCTCGGGCAGATGGCCGTCATCGCCGACCCTGCCGATGCCGTCGTCGGCCTGTGGCAGCCCGGCATGTTCGACGGCGCGGGCATCGTCAACGAGCACGGCGCGCTGACCTGGAACGAACTGGCCACCGCCGACATCCCGGCCGCCTGCGCGTTCTACTCCTGCGTCCTGCCCGTCACTACGGCCCGCTCCGAGATGCCCGGCACCGAGAACTACATCGAGTGCAAGGTCGACGGCCGGGCGGTCGCCGGGATCATGGACCTCTCCGAACTCCCGCAGAACGTCACCCCGCACTGGCAGACCTACTTCCACGTCGACAGCGTCGACGACATCCAGGCAGCCGCCGTCCGCGCCGGCGGCCGCGTCCTGCACCCCGCCACCGACATGCCCGCCGGCCGCACCGCCGTCCTCGCCGACCCCCAGGGCGGCGCCTTCACAGTGATCACCCCCGCCACCCGATAGGCCGCCTGCCAGTCCCGGGTCCTTCACGGCCTTGCGCCGGGCCCGCCCGGCGCAAGGCCAGGCCAACCGGTGGCGGCATCCGGCACGCCGGCACCGCCCCGCGGCGGACGACGCCGGGCCGGAACGTACACGGCCCCGGCCGATGTCGGTCCCGGCCGGAGCTGTCGGTGTGCATGGTCGTGAAGGGCGGTCGCCTACGCGGCGAAAGGCTCCATGAGGCTTCAGCCGAACGATCGTCCTCATGGGCTAGAGGTGAGGCCCGGGGACACTGTCCCCTTCACAACCACCCCTGATGTAACCCGCGTTCGGGCGCGGATGTTCCCTGACCCACGCGACCTCCGGGGACACAAGGAGGCGAACAGGTACGGCTACGGGCGGGTGCTCTTGAACCGCACCGCGGAACCCCACCGCGCCTGCTGATCCGTCATGCACCACGTGCACAGCGGGAGGCCCCCGGGACCGTAGCGCCAGGTCTGCCGCTGACACCCCGCACACAGACCGATCTGGGAACCGGCACAGTGCATCGTGCTCGGGTCCGGATCCGATACCGGAGGCGCTGCGGTCGTCATCACTGTGTCCTCATCCGGGCGGCGAACACTCACCACCTCGAACAAAGAATAGAACACTCACCGATTGCCGGACCTAAGCCATCCCGTCCAGGTATGTCACGAGTCCAGACGGGCGCCCGGCCATCAGTCTGCGCCAGCTCCTGCCCTGTGCCACCGGCCGTGTCTCACACGCTCGGCGGAGGTACTACAGCGACGAGAAACGGCCCGTGGAGCTGCGTACACCGTGGCGCCCGCCGCTCACTGCGAGATCGCCTACGGGATCCCGGTCAGCCGTCCATAGCGGTCTGCGGGACAGGCCAGGGGTCGCAGGCCTACGGGTGTCGCGCCTACTTTCGGCGCCGGACGTACCAACCGGTCACCAGCACGATGAGGATGGCAACGATGAAGGCGCACACGGTCGTTGCGCCGTGGTCCGAACGGTAGGCAATCACAGCAAGCATGTTCAGGCGGATACCCCCCGCTTACGGCTTCAGCCGACCCGCGTCGCCCGCCTCCCTGTCGAGTGCGTGCCGAAGGCGCCACACGTCGGCAGCCGTCAGCCGGAGAACGCGAGGCCAGAGAGCATGCATCGGTGATCTCACCAAGCCTCATATAATCGAACACATGTCCGATCTGCCGCCGGATCCCGCCCGCCTGCGCGCGATCCTCGCCCACCTCGACAGGCAGCTCGCCGACGCAGAGACCATCAGCACCTACCTCCGCCTCCAGCGCGAGGAAGTACAGCGCGCCCTCCAGGCAGCCGGCCGACCACCCCGCCCACCGCGGCCGCAACTGCGGCCAGCCCTGGCGCCCCCTCCGTCCCCCGCCGAACGCTCCCCCAACGGCCCCACGCGGGCGGGAGACGGCTACATGCTGGAGAACAAGCGCCACCCCAAGGATCCTGAGCCCGCCGTCCTCCACGTCGACAGCTGCGCCAAGGCAAGCCGGAAGACCTCGCCGATCTCCGCAGCCCAGTTCCGCATCGCCATCCGCGACACCCAATACATCAAGACCTGCAGCTTCTGCCGCCCCGAAGACAAGCCGGACGACACAGCCGGCTAAGACACTGCGCAGCCGCTGCGCAAACGGGCCGACCACAGCAAACCGGCCCCTGCGCATCCCCGCCCCAGACCCGACCACGGCCGACATCGCACGGGGTTTACGTGTCAAGTTCAGGGGGCGAGTCCGCTGTTGACTATGCGGGCCCAGAGGGCGTGGTGCCACTCGTTGGCGTCAGGGGCTGGTTCGGTGGTCAGGACCGGATTCGGGCCTGTCTCGATGAGGTGCAGAAGTGCCCAGGCGACGCCGTAGCAGTCGTCCGGGCCGAAGCAGGCGACCAGCGCTTGGGCCTCCTCGCCGGTGACGGGCTTGGCGATGGCGCCGAGCTGTTCGGATCGCCGGTCGATCTCCTCCCCGTCGGCGTCCCAGTCCGGTAGGGGGCCGTCAGCTACGAACGTCTGAACTTCTGCTCTCATGCTCGAATGATCAACCGCTGTGGTTGGCAGGAGCAAGGCGTCCTGCCGGTTCACGCGGCAGTCGCCTCTGCCCACAGGGCTCCGCTCCGAGATTCGACCTTGAGGCCGCCGTCACCAGCGCGGCCCGTACATGAGGAGCTGACATGCCCGACACCACGCCGCTCGCCCCGATGACTCCCCACGCGGCCATCAGCGGTCGTCGACGGCTGCCTCGCCAGCACCGGCCTCCGACACCAACCACCATGACAACATCCCGCATTCAAGGTCAGTAACAGGTCGGAAAAGGCTCACTGCCAGTCGCTCGAGAGCGGTACCGGGATCACTCCTGGATGGAGGCCATGCCCATCGGCGCGTAGCGGTCTCCTGCCGCAGCTCCGACCGGAATCGCGGCGCTCAGTCCTGCGACGGTCTCGGCGGCGAGCTCGATGGCTGCGGCGGCGACGTTCTGCTCGAGCCAGGTGCGCCGCTTCGTTCCGGGGACAGCCGTGACCCCGTCCTGGGCCAGCACCCAGGCGAGGGCGAGCTGACCGGTCGTCACGTCGAGTCGGTCGGCCGTCGCGGTGATCCGGTCGAGCAGCGTCAGGTTCTGTTCCAGGTTCGCGTCGGCGAAGCGCGGTGAAGTGCGACGGAAGTCATGGGTCGGCAGATCGTGCACCGTTCGCACGGCTCCGGTAAGGAAACCGCGGCCGAGCGGCGCGTACGCGACGAAGCCGACGCCCAGTTCGCGGGCCGTGTCGAGCACACCGTTGACCTCGACGTTGCGGCTGAACAGTGAGTATTCGGTCTGCACCGCCGACAGCGGGGCGGCCGTGTGGGCTGCCCTGATACTCGCCGGGGATGCCTCACTGATACCGAGGTATCGCAGCTTCCCCTCCGTTACCAGGTCGGCGAGGGCACCGAATGACTCCTCGACAGGCACGCCCGGGTCGACCCGGTGCAGGTAGTACAGGTCGACGTGGTCGGTGCCCAGGCGGCGCAGTGAACTATCCACGCATGCCCGTAGGTAGTCGGGCCTTCCATTGGGGCCGCCGACGAAGTTCCCCGTCTCGTCGAGGGTGACTCCTCCGCCCTTCGTCGCGACGATCACGTCGTCGCGGCGCCCTTTCAGCGCCCGCCCGAGCAGTTCCTCACCGCTGAAGGGGCCGTACATGTCCGCGGTGTCGAACATCGTGACGCCCAGCTCGACCGCACGGTGAACAGTCCGGATCGCCTCCGCCTCGTCCGGGGTGCCGTACATCGCGGTCATGCCCATGGTGCCGAGGCCTTCGACGGAGGCGGCCAGACCGCGCTCGCCGATCTTGTGTGTCTGCAAAGACATGTCTACACCTTGTTGGTTATGGGGTGGTCAGGGAGTTGGTTGTGGCGGTGGGGCCGAGTGGGCAGCTATGCCCAGCGCAGTGCTTCGTTGCCGGGGAGGCGTGCCTGTCGTTCGCGCCAGGAGTCGTCGCCGTCCGGGTGACCGATGTTCACCAACAGCAGCGATGTGAGGCGTCCGTCAGGGAAGAACTCGTGGTCGAGGCCCTCACGGTCGAATCCGCTCATCGGGCCGGCGTGCAGTCCGGCGGCGCGTACCGCAAGGATGAAATATCCGCTCTGCAAGGCCGCGCTGAACCGACCCAGTTCGAGTCGCCTCGCGTCGTCCTCGGAGAGGTAGTCCTTCAGCTGCGGAGGGTGCGGGGCGATCAGCCCGGCGTGTTCGTGGTAGTCGCGGTCCAGGGCGAGTACCGCGGTCACCGGCGCGCTCTTCGACTGCACCTGGTTGCGTTCGTGGAGGTGTGGCAGGAGCCGGCCGAATCCGTCGGGGCTGCGTACGAAGACGACCCGCAGCGGCTGGACGTTCCACAGCGTCGGCGGCCACTTGGCGAGGTTCCAGATCTCGGTCAGCCGGTCGTCGTCGACGGGTTCGGGAGAAAACCTCTTCACCGTGTGCGCTTCGGTGAAGAGCAGCCTGCGGCCGGCTGAGCCGAGCCGCGCTGCCTCGGAGACAGCGGGATTCACCCAGAACTCCGAGTGGGTGTCGCGCCGTTGGCCAGGTCGTCGGCCCACGCGGTGATCGTGTCGACGTAGGCGGCCGGGTCGTGGCCGTGCATGGAGTGCGGCATGCTCGGAAATGCGCGATAGGTGAATGTATGGCCGGTTGCTTCTATTAGCTGTCGCACGCGCTGGACCTGGAGGTCGGTGATCGCTCCGAGCAACTGTCCGGTGTCCGGGTCTACATGATGGAAGTGATGGGTGAACAGGACCGGCACCTTGACCTGCCTCAGCATGGAGTCGTGGTCGCAGTTGACGGTGGCCCGCCCGGAGTAGAACGCGTCACCCCACTCGGGGTCGTACTCCCGCAGGTCTTGCGGCGGAGGGGCCAGCGGGCCCGAGGTGCCGGCCGGCGCCATCTTCTGCAACGCGGCGAGCATCCAGGCGGGGATCTCACGTCCCATCGCCGCCTGCATCCCCGGGAAGTCGCCTATGCTCCACTGCGGCCCGAGCCACTTGTGCCACAGCCGGAACATCGGCCCGACGCCCTGCCTGATGGACGGTCCGACCGCGGGGTCGGTCTGTGAGGCGAACAGCGGAGCGTCCTCGTAGACCGCGGCGCGGACCTGGCCGGGTGCCGCGAAAGCGGACAGCCAGGCCGCGATCACGCCGCCGGACGACAGCCCGCACACCACGACGGGGCGCTTGACGACCCGGTCGATGAAGCGGACCAGATCACCGCCGAAGATGTCCACGCTGTAGCGTCCCGGCGTCCACGTGGACCGGCCCTGGCCACGCAGGTCCACCGCATACACCTGGTAGCGGTCGGCCAGCAGCCGCATGGCAGTCCCATAGCCCCACCAGGACTCCGTCTGCGCCGGTATGAGCAGCATGGCCGGGAGTTCGGAATCACCGGCCACGGCGTAGTTCATCCGGATCTCGCCGAGGTCGACGGTCTGTTCCGGATAGCTGTGCGGTACGTAGATCTCGGCGTGGTCGGCCGCTTCCAGGTAGCTCATCGGGCGCCCGCCGCGACAAGGTCGGCGGTCGCGTCCCACAGCCGGACGGCCAGGTCCGAGTCCAGGCCCGCCTTGCCCGGCCGGCGCAGGCTCGGGGAGCCCCGGAAGCCGCCTACGCCGTCCGGCCCGACGTAGGCGTTGCCGGGTACGTCCTGGGTCGCGGCGTAGAGCACCGACAGTGCTCCGCGTTCCGGGGCGTTGGTGAGGAACGTGAGCCGGTTGATGACGTTTGACTTGGAGTGGGCCGCGAGCGAGGTGCGGGCGATGCCTGGGCTGGCGAGCACTGAGCGTACGGGGCTTCCGGTAGCCGCAAGCCGGCGCTGCAGCTCCAGCGAGAACAGGACGACGGCGAGCTTCGACGCCTGGTAGGCCTGCATACCGTTGTGCTTGCGCGTCCGCCAGTCAAGGTCGTCCAGGTCGATCTTGCCCTGCTTGTGCAGCTCGCTGATGACGTGCACCACGCGGTCGGTGATGTGCTGGAGCAGCAGGGTGGTCAGCAGAAAGGGACCGGTGTAGTTGGTGGTCGTCTGCAGATCGAGGCCGTCGGCGGTACGCGCGGCGGGGATGTCCATCACACCGGCGTTGTTGATCAGGATGTCGATGTTGCCGGCCCAGGAGCCCGCGAAAGCTCGTACCGAGGTCAGGTCTGAAACGTCGAGCGCCCGGATGTCGAAGATGCCGGGAAGGCCGGCGACGGCTTGGCGGGCCTTGTCAGTGTCGCGTACCCCCAGCATGACGTGGGCACCGGCACGGGCGAGTTCGCGTGCCGTGATCAGGCCCAGGCCCCGGCCAGCACCGGTGATGACCACCGTACGCCCGGTGAGGTTCGGGAGTTCGTCTGCTGTCCAACTGTTCATGAATCCTGGCTCCGTAGGTCGAGGTTCGGGGGTCGTGGTTCGTGGCGACCGGTGAACGCAACGCCAGTGAACTCGCCGCGCCAGGGCCGTGGAAGGACACGCTCAACCACTGAATGGGAGGTCGTGGCTAAGGCTCGCCGGATGGCCAAGGATGGGGACCATGGACCAAACGTTCGACCGATCGTCCCTGGGCACCTTCCTGCGCACCCGACGTACGGCGCTGCAACCGGAGGACGTCGGGTTGCGCCGCGGGCAGCGCCGACGTGCGCCGGGCCTTCGCCGCGAGGAAGTGGCGGAGCTGTGCACCATGTCAGCCGACTACTTCGCCCGGCTGGAACGCGGCGACGGGCCGCAACCGTCGGAGCAGATGATCGCGGCCATCGCCCGCGGGCTGCGGCTGACGCCGGACGAACGCGATCACCTGTTCCTGCTCGCGGGCTACCGCACCACCCGCCGAGACGTGCGCATTCAGCATGTGAGCCCCGGGCTGATGCGCGTCATGGACGGCCTGGCCGGCCACGCCGCACAAGTCATGGGTCCCCTGGGCGAGACGTTGCTGCAGACGCCGTCCGCGGTGGCGCTGCTCGGCTACCAGACCCAGTACACCGGAAACGCCCGCAGCGCGACGTACCGATGGTTCACCGATCCGACCGCCCGCGAGCGCTACCACCCCGAGGAATACGACAAGAACAGCCGCACCAACGTCGCGCTGCTGCGCGCGGCCGTCACCCGGGACGGACCCAGCTCCCCCGCGGCAGACCTGGCGGACATCCTGCTGCGCACCAGCGTGGAGTTCACCCGACTGTGGGAGCGCCACGAGGTGGGCCTGCGGTGGAGCGACACCAAACGATTCGTCCATCCCCAGGTCGGCGAGCTATACCTCTACTGCCAGACCCTGCTGGAGCCGGACCAGGCCCAGTCGCTTCTCATATTCACCGCCACCCCCGGCACGGAGAGCCACGAAAAACTCGCCCTGCTCACCGTGTTGGGCACCGACCAATTCGCCGCGGGCACCTAAGGTGCTGTCCCGAAAAATCCACAGTGGATCGTCGTGAGGCGTCAGATGCGGTACATCACAAGGCGGAGGGTCGTCCTCGCTCTCGGCCGTATCAGGGCGACCCGACGGCGCGGGAAGGCGCCGTAGCTGTCGTCGTCCGCCCACCGGGGATTACGAGGCGGGTGGCGAGCTCATCTGCTCATGAGAGCGAGGTTGCGTATGTGGGCGACGGCATGAGCGGCGTGATGGAGACCGTGGCCCCGCTGGCGGCAGTCGCGAAGAATCTTGTAGTTCTTCATCCGGCCGATGACGTGATCAAGCCGCGCGCGGGAACTGCGTCAACCGCAGTACGTGAACGTCTCCACCGACACGCGGTTCAGCCCGCAAGGTCCCACCCATAAAAGTGAGATTCCCAGCTCGGAAGGTTGCGCAACGCCCTTTTACGGAGTCACCCGCGCGCGTTGCGTTACACCGAGGCCGCGTGAGGAGGTGTGAAAACTTCCTCAAACCCGAACGGAACGGTCCCGTTCCGTTCGGGTAATCGAAGGGAGCCAGCGATGAAGTTTCTCTATGACGACGAGTCCTTCTCCTTCGAGGCACTGCGGGCTGCGGGCTAGGGCCCCGCCCGCGGGGCCGCCCCGGGGGTGGGGGTGGTGGGCAGCCGGGGGTTACCCCCAGGGGAGCTAGTTG
>NZ_JBHWEL010000027.1:62241-68335 GCF_042734135.1 Streptomyces sp. NPDC059668
CGCCTGGCCTCAGCGCCGCCCCCCTCCTTTGATGTACCTCTACCCCGCCCCGCCCTACCCCCCCGGGCCCGGCGGGGCGGCGGCCCCCCCCCCCCCCGCCGCCCCCGACCTGGGTGAGGTCCTGGTCACCTGCCGGGAGATCCCCAAGGGCGACGAGGAAGCCTGGTCGGCCAGGTGGGGCGCGACCGCGTCGCGCGTTGAGCGCATCGGCCGGGACGCGCTGGCGGCAGGTCACAAGATCAGCGCGCGCGAGGCGCTGCTGCGCGCATCCAACTACTACCGGTGTGCCGACTTCTACCGCCGCGAGGACCCTGCCGCCGACGCCGAGTCCGCGCGGCTGGCCAAGGCCTCGCAGCAGGCCTTCGCCGATGCGGCCGCCCTGCTCGACACCCCTGCCCGCGCCGTGCGCATTCCGTACGAGGACACCACGCTGCCCGGCTACCTGTTCTTCGTCGACGGCTCAGGCGCCTCGCGTCCGACCGTGGTCTACCACGGCGGGTACGACTCCACCCTGGAGGAGAACTACCTGGCCCTGGCCGCAGGTGCCCTGCGGCGGGGTTACAACGTCCTTACCTTCGACGGGCCCGGCCAGGGCAGCAATGTCCGGGACCAGGGCCTGCACTTCCGGCCCGACTGGGAAGCCGTGGTCACCCCGGCCGTCGACTTCGCGCTCACCGTGTCCGAACTGGACGCGGATAGGCTCGTTCTGATCGGCACGAGTCTCGGGGGGTACCTGGCCGCCAGAGCGGCCGCCTTCGAACACCGCATCGCGGCGTGCGTGCTGCACGACGGTGTCTACGACTTCCACGAAGTCGTCGCAGGGCTGGCCAACCGCGCCGCCGCGACGCCCGGCGGCATCGAAGAGATGATGGCGGAGGACACCCAAGTGCGCTGGGTGGTGCGCAATGGTCAGTGGACCCTGGGTCTCTCCGGTCTGGAGGAGATGGTCAAGGCCACCGAGGGTTACACCATGGCCGGCATCGCCGACCGGATCACCTGCCCGACCCTCGTCCTCGACGCCGAGAATGACCAGTTCTTCAAGGGCCAGCCACAGCGCCTGGTCGACGAAATGACCTGCCAGAAGGAACTGATCCTCTTCCGCGAGGACGAAGGCGCAGGCGAACACTGCCACGAAGGCGCCATTTCCCTCTTCCACCAGCGCACCTTCGACTGGCTCGACACCCTGCTCGCGCGCTGACGACGCACGTCCCGGCCGGCCGGGCACTGCCATCGGCCCCTGCATCAGACTGGTGCGGCGATGGCAGTCCCCGAGGGCTGCAAGCGGTGAAGCCCCTGGAGAGCCACCTCCCTGCGCCGTGCTTCATCCTGCCCCGCCGGCGGACATCACGTCAGCAACCCGACGGTGACTGCCCCCGACGACTCCTCGTCACTCCAGCCAGGACAGCGAGGTCGGACCTTGGTGAGAAGTAGGACTGAGCGCGCTTCAGGTCGAGGAACTTGACGGCCCTCTCCTGGAGTTCGGGATCACGGGAGCGCAGGTAGCCGTCTAGAGGCCCTCTTGGCCTGATGTGCCGAGTGGTCGCAGGCATCAGATGCGCAACGCCCGGTTCGGGCCCCCTCAGCGGACCGGCCCCCGGACGTTTCCCGTTCGGCTCAGCGCCCTGTCCTCCGTGCCCGCGCGTGTGTGAAAGGTCGCCAGCGTGGCCGTGAGCTGCGGAAACAGCATCGCCGCAAAATATGTTCTCGCCATTCACCTGGGATAAATCGCTCGCACCTGGGCCCCCGCGACTGGGGTGCTCATAGCGCTGGCTGTGGCTTCCTCGTGCCCGGGGGTAGTGGCGCCGTCGGGGCTCAGGATGGGACGACGCGAACCCTGAGCCGCCTGGGCGATCGAAAGCCGCGTCCCTCCGGACCGTCGGAGTCCAGGGCCCATCCTGCCGACTCGGCGGGCAGGGCCTCATCGATCAGCGCGTACAACACTTCGCTCGCTTCCAGAGCTGCGAGGCGGCGTCCGAGGCATGTGTGTGGGCCGGTTCCCATGGCCAGGCTCGGCAATGGCTCGCGTCGGGGGTCGAAGCGCTCCGGTTGGTGCCACCGGGTTTCATCGCGATTGGCCGAGGCGAGGTTGATGCAGACCAGGTCGCCGCGCCGGATCACCTGGTCGCAAAGCACCGTGTCGGTGGTGCAGCGGCGCAGTACCCAGGTCAGGGGGCATTCCCAGCGCCAGCACTCCTGGATGACCGAGGTGGCCGCGGGCGGGTCCGTACGCAGCTGGTCCGCGACGGAGTGGTCAGTGAGGGTCGCGTACATCAGGGTGGCGAGGGAACGGAAGGGCGGCTCTGTGCCCGTGGACAACAGCAGCCGTACTGCTGGAAGCAGTTGAGGCCCTGTCCCGATTTCAGGGTCTTTAGTACCCAGGAGCAGGGCCACGAGGCTATCGGGGGCCCATGCCGATGGCGTGTTAAGCATCTCCTCTACGGCCGTGGAGATCTGGTCATTGGCGTCGTCGAGCAGCCCGACCGCCCAGGTGTAGAGCGTGCCGATCCGTGTACCGGGAGGGAAACCGATCATGCGCGCGATGGTGGCCAGGGCCACAGGGAAGGCCACTTCGGCGACCAGGTCGCCTCCGCCGCGTGCGGCGACAGTGGCGAGTGCGGCGGCCGTGTCGGAGCGGATCGCGTCGCGGAGGCCGAGGACCGCTTGCCGGCTGAAGCCGCTGTGGAGGACAGTTCGCCAAATCCTGTGCTCTTGGTGGTCCATCTGAAGGAAGGACCTGCCGATCACCTGTCCCATGCTGTCGTCGTATGCCGACGACGAGAAGGTCTCCTCGTCTCGCAGGACGGCTTCGGCGGCGGTGAACGAGACGACGTGCCAGACAGGAGTGGACGTCTCCTCGGGTGCCTCCACGCCGGTGATCACTCGCTCCAGCGTCGATCGCTGCATGGGGTTCTGCCGCCGTAGCTGCGCGAACTCGGTGTGCGGATCGGTGGCCGCCGACCACACCGCGTCGTTGTCAAAGGCGCGGACCAGGGTGTACGCCGCCGCGATGTCCTCCTGAACGCTGACGGAGCTGGCGGCGAGGAGCGTGGGCACCACGGTCATGACACCCCCCGGACCTGGTGGCTGGTGTCAGGGGGCAGATCGTCCAGATGCCGTACGGCGACGCGCAGGCCTGTCTCGGCGGGGTACCGGAGTCGGTTGCCCACCGTCGGGGCAGGGTCCTTCGTTGGTGCCTGCACCTGGAAGCCCAGCTTGTCCAGGAAAGCGATGCCGGGGGTCCAGTCCTGGGGGCAGGTGGCGGTCACGTGGCGCAGCCCACGCGCCGCGGCCTCCCGCAGGAGGTGGCGAGCCGCCAGGGTGCCCTCGCCGGTGCGCCGCACCTCAGGATCGATGAGGAACAGCCCGACCGAAAGGTCGTGTTCGTCGGGATGGGCGGCCACAGCGTCGACCACGCCCACCACGTCCGTCCCCTTGCAGATGACCAGCAGGTGTTTCTGTGCAAAGTCCGCGCCTTCGGGCAAGGAGTAGTACAGACTCTGCACGTCTGCCGGCAAGGCCGCGGAGCCGGTGGCCGTGAGCAGGTAGTCGTCACAGGCCGTGAGCACGCGGGCGACGCCGGGCTCATCTTCCGGCAGCATGGGGCGCACCGTCAGCGGCGCCTCTTCAGAGATCCGGAATGGTTCCACCGCTCTACACCGCCTGTCCTTGGGTGAGATGCCTCGGCTGCGGGAGTCCGGTGCCAGCCGCCTGGTAGTACAGGAACCCGTAACGGACCAGTGCGTCGGTGACGGCGTCCCGCGAAGCCTCCGACGCGGTCGTGCGGTCGTACCGCCCATACCGCCAAGTGTCGACGGCGTTACCCCGAAGCCGGATCGTCACTCCGGTGATGGGGTTGGAAAGGTGGTGGATTCCGTCGCGGCTGTTCAGAGCGATGCCGATCTCGGCACGGAGCACGGCGGCCGGTGCCTTTGCCTGCCGTCGTGAGGGCACTAGGAATCCGTGCCGGAGCAGCAGTGAGGCCGTGGCCGCGGGGTCGGAGCCGAGGTAGTGGCATTCCCGGTCGGCCAGCCACGCCACCATCTCGTGCGTGGACAGGCCGTTCAGCTCCTGCCAGGTAGTGTCGCCCTTCCAGTTGAGCTGGAGAAACCTGTCCTGGGCCGAGTTGTACAGAGCTATCGCCGGTTCGGAGTCAGTTTCGGTCGCCGTCCAGGGCACCCGGGTGAACGTCACGCTGGGGGCGATGCGCAGTAGGGCGTCCGGTTCCGGTGGGGGCCAGTTGAAGAGCGGGACGGACGGTGCCTCGGGCAGGGGTGCCTGGACGCAGGCCCGAAGGAAGGTGAACTCCTCGATTTCTCGTGCCATGGGATCGCCTGCAGCCCGGAACCAGACGGTGGTGTCGTCGTCGGACCCGGCCGCGTCCTTGGCGACCGCGAGGGTGTCCTGCTGGGACAGGCCCGCGTCGGTACGGTAGTTACGGCTCAGGCTGAGGTCGTCGCCGGGGTCGGGGGACTCGATGTGGACACCGAACTCTTGTGGCCTGGTGCCGATGGGCGAGTGCACGTCCAGGACGAAGGGTGAGCCGCCCCAGGTCGTGTGTGCGACGCCGTACCGCTCGATGGACAGTCGTCGAACGGCCTCGGCGAACTGCACCGTGTGCGCCGCTTCTTCCCGGGTCTCGCCGGGGAAGCCGTGGATGACGAACAGGTGGATCGGTACTCCGGCCTTAAGCATCGCGTTGATGTTCCGGTGGCCGTCCTCGATTCGTGTGCCTTTGCGCATCAGGTCCAGGACACGCTGACTCGTCGACTCCAAGCCGAAGTTCATCCGGCGGCAGCCCGAGTGGTGCAGGAGCCGTGCGAGTTCGTCGTCCAGGCCGCCGGCGAAGCGAGTCTCGCCGTACCAGAACACGTCGGAGGCGGGCACGAGTGCCTCGCCGATGTTGCGAAGGGTGCGCAGGCTCATGATTTCGTCGACGAACATGAAGTAGTGGGAGCCGTGGTCTGCCCGGAGCAGGTCCATCTCCTCGGCGACGGCGGCTGCAGGCCGCTGCCGGAAGGAATTGCTCGCGAACGGGATCGAGCAGAAGGCGCATTCCCAGGGGCAGCTGCGGGAGGCGAAAACGGGCAGGATCGGCCCTGGGGCGAGGTATTTTCCCAGCGGAAGTGCGTCGTAGGCCGGTTTCACGGAGGCCGAGATGTCGGCGCTCCGCCGCGGCGTGCGTAGCAGGATGCCACCGCCGTCCCAGACAGCTCCCGGAATCGTCTCCCGGAAGTCCGCTCCCGCCGTCGTACCTCCGTCGAGGCCGTCGATGACGGCGCCGAGTGCGCCCTCGCCCTCTCCGGTCACCACGGTGTCGACATAGTCGAAGAGAGCGTGCCGGTGTTGCCATCGGTCGACCAGTCGTGTGGCGTAGTTGCCACCAAGGACCACGTGGATGTCGGGGCGCATTTCCCGCAGCATGGTGAGAAACGTGACCCCGGCGATCAGCTGGGTGTCGGCGGACATGCTCACGCCGACCACACCGACTGCGGGATCGCGGAAGAGGTCGAGGTCGAGCATCCGGTCAAAGGCCCAGCGGTAAGGGTTGCCCTCGGGGTCGCCGCTCGCCGCCAGCACCTGGACCGTCGACTCGGCTGAGTATGCCGAGGTGTTGGACACCAGGTCGAAGTCGCAGTGGGAGAATGCCCCCGAGATCAGCCAGAGCGCGTCGCGTACGGTACGGCGGGCCCAGTGGAACGCGGTCGGCTCGTGCAGGGTGTCCAGGGACCTCAGCCGCGCCTTCGCCTCCTCGATGCCCCGGATCGCGGAGGGGGCGACCAGAAGACCTCGCTGGCGTGCCCATTCGTCCTCCAGGTCCGCCGGAGGGCGCGCGGCCGCCTTCTCCCGAAGCTCCTGAAGAGTTGCGGCCGAGAGCATCCAGTCGATGCACTCGATGCTCAGATCGTAGGCGGTGGCCTCGTGGCCGCGTGCGCGAAGGTCTCCCAGGAGCAGGGGCACCGCGAGGTGCGGGGCGTACGCGTTCCACAGGGGCGGGTTCACCAGAACGGTCTTCGTGCCCATCGTCTTCCCTATCGGTCCGTCCTCCTGGTGGGACCGGGGCCCCCGCCGGGGGGGCGGGGGGGGGGGGGGTGGT
>NZ_JBHWEL010000027.1:68345-99790 GCF_042734135.1 Streptomyces sp. NPDC059668
GGTTTACACCCCCCCGGTATCGGCGCCAATCGAACCCCATACGCGTCCGCCCTCGGGGGGGCCCCCCCCCCGGCCCGGGGGCCGGGGTGCCGGTCAAGGTGACGTGGGTCTGGCCCACGTCACTACTTCTGGTCGTCCGTCTCCGTCTCCGGCGCGGCGCTGGACGTGTCCGGGCGCTTGGCCTTCATCGACGGCAGCAGGGCGTACTGCGCACCAGTGCGCACTTCCGGCTGTACCACCTCGACGGCGGGTCCTTCACCGGCCGCGCCGGCCGCCGCCATGAGCTGCTCGAGGTCCGTCTTCTTCTTCGTCATCACTTCACCTCCCTCCCGCGAGGCGCACGAGTCGCTCACGCGGTGGCGATCAACTCCTTTTCAAGGAGTTGTGCCATCGCCGACTCGAACGTCTCCTGGAGTTCCGGTTCGCCTATCCGGCCCTTGTTGAGCTCCTTGAACGAGGCGAATATCTGCGAACCAGACGATCCGTCGCACAGCTCCACGACTACCCATGCCACGGGGTTCAGGTAGTGGATGTCGGGCCTGCGCGGTGTGTAGGCGAGCATGCAGTTCCACTCGGGGATAGGGCGGAACCTGGCGTGTGGGCTCTGCTCATAGCAGTCGGCTCGTTGCCGGTACGGCAGGGCTGACACGTCGGTCTTCGAGGTCGTCGGGGAGCTTAGAGACATCGATCCCTCCGTTGGTCGTCGTGCAGAACGGGTCGGGGGTGTCCCAGCGGCCGGTGAAGGCGAAGGCCGTCGACCTGCAGCCGCCTGAGGACCCCTGGGTCTCTTCGCAGGACTCGCAGCCGCCGTCTACATGGCCGGAGCGATTGTGCACGTAGACGGGGTCGTTCCAGGTGCTCAGCCAGCTGACCTCGCGGACGTTGCCGTAGTCGGTGTAGTCCCGCAGGTAGGCGCAGCCGACGGAGCGGCCGGTGGCGTCCACGCCGGCGTTCTGCCAGCAGCAGTTGCCGTCCTTGGGGTGCCAGGAAGTCATCAGGTGTACCGAGTCGGGTGCCTGTAGCGCATCCAATGCGGCCATCTGGTCGGGCAGCCGGAGGGCGAGTTCCTTCCACTGGGAGCGTGCCCGGCCCAGGGGGTAAAGGCGAAGCACTCCAACCCGGGGGACGCCGAGTTCGGCGGCGAGGTCGAGCACGCCCTGGAGCTCGTGCACATTGCGCCGCGTCATGATGATGAGCAGGGAGACGGGAAGCCCGGCTGCCTGGGCGTTCCTCACTCCTTGGACCGTCCGGTCGAAGCTGCCGGGAACTTGTACGTGCCAATCGTGGGTGTCCGCGGTGGCGCCGAGGACGTCCACGTACACCTCGCCGATCCCGATTCTCTTCAGTTCGGCTGCCACCTCGGGGGTCAGCAGCGTGGCGTTGGTGCGCAAACGAGTCATCACGTGCGGGGTCAACTCGGCGAGAAGACTCAGGGCGTCCGGGCGGTTTAGGGGTTCGCCTCCCTCCACGAAGACCTCGATCACCCCGGATTCGGCCATCTCCCGGATGAGCGCCGCGTACTCGGCCCGGCGCATCTCCTGGCTGCGGGGCTCGGCCGCGCAATCGCCGTAGCACTGCCGGCACTTGAGGTTGCACGACTGTGTGACCTGCAACCAGCTCTTGAGGGGTTCGTTGAGTACCAGATCCATGGGGCTCCGTCCTGATCGGTAGCGTGTGGCACGGGTGCTGAGGTGGCCGGAGCGAGGATGCCGATGGCCGGTGGGGCCACGGCTCATCCGCGACCGTGCAGGCGTGCCGGGGCGGTGAACGGCTCGCGGCCGCCACTGAGGCCGGGCCCGGCAGGCACCGGGTGGAGATTCAGGCGGTCTCCACACCAGGGGGCGGCCAGCGGTGTGCACGGTGTTTCCGTACGGGCCGGTCGGGTGGGGTGGCGCTCCGGTTAGGACGCCACCCGCTCGACGGTGTGAGCAAGCGGCTCGGACTGGGTCCGGTGCAGCTCTGTGAGCCAGTGCAGGAAGTCTCTGCCTACCGGGCCGAGACACTCCTCGGAGTAACGGGAGACCTTGTCGAGAAGGCTGGTAGCCCGGAACGCGGCCGTCTGCGCGGCTTGCGCGAGGCCGGGCTTTTGGCTGTGGTGGGCGCGCTGTTCGAACCAGGCGCAGAGATGGACGTAGACGTGCGCGGCGGCCAGGGCCCGGTCGATGGGCCATCGGGAGACCTGGGACGTTTCATGCCACTCGGGTGCCACCGTGGGCGCGGTGTCCGTGTCGTAAGCCGGGGCGAAGATCGACCGTGTCGCCTGCAGGTCGTACAGGCGTAGGTGCACGAACTCGTGGACCATCGCTTCGGCCAGTCGCTCGGGGGTCCGCATGCAGCGGACGGCTACGAAAGCCGCGCCGGGGATCTCACGAGTTGACGCGCTGTCGAAGGCATCGGGACCATCGACAGCGACGACGTAACGGGCGTGCCGCAACAGACCGCTGCACAGGTCGGGGGCGGTGGCCAGCATCAGATCCACGGCCGTGTGAAGCGTTGTGGCCCGCTCGGCAGTGAAGCTTGTCAGGGTGTCGGCACCCTCACCCGCGCTGAGATGTCGGCGAAACAGCGTCTCGAACGTCTGGTGGACATCGGCCGCCAGGGTGGGGTCCGTGAGTAGGTGCACTTGGTGGCCGGGCAGTTCGACCGTCTGCCGGACGCCGGCACTCTCCTCCTCCGTCGCGAGCGTCGCGGCGAGCAGAGGTCCGTCCGTGAGCGAAACGATTTCCGCTGTACAGGCGGGGATGTTCCGAATTCTCCGCAGCGCCTGGTCGAGTTTGTGACGGACGGTAGGCTCCAGGGCGGTGTCGCGAAGAATCCTGTGCCCTGCGGAATCGATTGGACTGATTCCAGGAGCGACGCATTCGAGCAGGAAGTCGTAGCTCTCGTATAACCGATCGACGATTCCGTCCGATCGAGCGAAGATTGGATGCTCGGCGAGTGTGACGAGTGCAGGCTTATGCATACGGTGGCCCCTGTCGAAGGAAAACCCCCTGCCTATCGCGAATACGATGAGCGTGATGTGCGGGGTAGCGCCAACAGTGTTCGTAGCAAGGGTTGTTGATACCAGATTCGCGCCTGGCGACCCATCGAAGCTGCCACGGCGGGAGGAGCACAGTCAAGCGTCACGAACAACCTAGGCGAATATTTCCGCCACTCAGCGAACGAAGGTAAAAGTCTCCCCCGGAACAGGAATGTTTCGCCGTACACGGGGCAGTCGCGTCGAGTTACCTGTGCCTCCCTTCAAACGAGGGGCACGGGTGGGCTCTTCCGGACGCGCGGTGTCCGCGCCGCGCTCTACCAGCTACGAAAGGCATATTCACCTCGATGAGTTGCGCCGATTCCCCCTCACCCTCGTTGGATCAGTCGCAGGCAACGGCCCTGCGCCGATTGATCACCGCCAACGCGCTCAGCTCGGTGGGGGACGGTGCTCGGTTCGCGGCACTTCCCCTCCTGGCAGCGTGGCGCACCGAGGACGTGTTCTGGGTATCCACGGTCGCGGCCGCGAGCCGTGCGGCCTGGCTCCTGGCACCGGTCATCGGCACTCTCGTGGACCGCATGCCCTGGCGCCGGTCGATGGTGGGAGGCGATCTGGCGCGGTGCGCAACACTGTCCCTGATGTGCGCCCTCGTGGTGACCGGGTGGACACCGGTGACGGTCTTGGTGCTGCTGGCGTTCGTTTCGGGCGTAGCCGAGGTGTTCTTCGACAGCGCCGCACAGGCCGTCGTGCCGGCGTTAGCCACCGACCAGCAACTCGAGCGAGCCAACGCCCGGGTCATCTCCGCGCAGATCGTCGGAACCGGCTTCGTGGGCCCACCTATGGGAGCTGCGCTCTGGACGGCGTGGCACCCGCTCCCTTTCCTCCTGGACGGCGCGACGTTTCTCGCATCAGCGCTGCTGCTCACGGGGCTTCCTAACAAGGCCGCACCAGCCACGGCGGACGGTGAGCGGGGAATGCGGAGCCTTCTGCGCGGCACCTGGGCCGGGTTGCGGTTCCTGGCACGCAATCGGGTTCTGCGCCCTCTCATGGTGGTGGTTGCGGTCCTGGGCGTGGGACAACAGGCGGTCTACGCGGTCCTCGTGGTCTACGTCGAACAGCGGCTCCATCTACGCCCCTTCGGGTACAGCCTGATGCTGGTCGCCGCAGCCGTCGGCAGCCTCGCCGGGGCGAGGACGGCGCCCCGGATCGTCGAGCGGCTGGGGTCTGGGTGGAGTGTGAAAGCGTCAGTGTCCGTCTCCGCGCTCAGCTACCTGGTCGTCGCGGTACTCCCCTGGTGGCCGCTAGTCGCCGTCATGCTGGCCCTCAACAGCGCCGGGGTGGTGCTGTGGAACGTGTGCACGGTCTCCCTTCGGCAGCGTCTCGCCCCGCCGGGCATGCTGGGACGGGTGGCCAGTGGCTACCGACTCGCCGCATGGGGGGCCATGCCCATAGGCGCTGCGGCGGGCGGTGCCCTAGCTCAGCACGTCGGGCTCAACGCCCCCTGGGCACTGGCCGGCCTGCTCCTTGTGGCGTGCCTCCCGTTCCTGGGCGCGGTGGCCCCAGCAGCATCCGGCACGGAGGAGGCCGAGACCCGACCCTCCCCCTGAAATTCCAGGACTGGCCCCAGGCCCGAATCGCTTCATACAGGAAGAAGCCGCTGAAGCCTTCGGCGATGATTCCGCGGCATCTCCTGGTCGCTGGCCCCCTCGTTGCGGGCGTCGAACAGGCGCTGCGCGTACTCCGGCGGGAGATCCCTCCCCTTCTTTCTTTTCCTGCCGGAGTGGAAACGGGAGCCCAGAGAGGGACGTCGGGCTCGCCCGGCGCCCCGACCACGGCCGGGGACCCGAGGCAGTCCGGCGCAGAGTGCTGGGAGGACGAGATGGCCTCTCGGCTGGCCGAGCCGGTCCTACTGGGCCTCGCCGTTCTTGCCGTCCGCAACCGCGTCAAACGCTGATCCCTGCCACTGGCACCGTGTCTCTCGAGCGCGGCGCCTCACCGCCTGCCGTGCACGAGCTCGTAGTGGTAGTTCGGCGCCGACGTCGCCCGCGATCCCGCCGCAGAACTTCGAGAATCAGGCGGCAACATGGCGCGCTCGCCGCGGCGGTGTCGGCCCTGCTCGCCGGTGACGTCTAGAAGGACCTGGCCGAGGTACGCAACGTCCTGGCCGACAGGATCGCGCCAGGGTTCGAGCACAGGCTGACGCTCGGGGCGGCGGAGGAGGAGTACGAACTCGCGTGGAGGGGACAGGCCCTTGCGACGCTGATCCCCACGACGCTGCACACCGCGGAGGAATCGCTCGCCTCCCTCTGGCAGGCGGTAGCCGACTTCTTCGCGCCGCAGCCCGCCTGAGGCGTCGGACGCGCCACGCCTGGAGCTGGGTTCGGTACGGCGCCGGTATGTCATCTCGTGTCTCAGTTCGGAACCGAAGGTGGCGATCGTCCGCCCACTGCTCAGCGCTCTGGCGACCATACGTCGCATGACACGATCACGGACCCGCCTGCCAGCCGCCGTCTACGCCGTCCTGCAGGCCGTGACCGTGATGTTGGCGCTGTGGCTGTCCAAGCACTTCCAGGTGGCACGGCTGGCCGCCACGCTCGTCGCCCTGGCTCCCACCCTGCCCGGCGCCTACCTGACCTGGGCCGCCTACCGTGACGACCGCCGCGAGGCCGCAGCGGACACCGACGCGAAGGTGAAAACGCTGGCAGCCGTCGTGGCCGCGGCCGAGACCCGGCAGCGCGCCCAGCTGATCGGGCCCGGCGCCCATCGCATCGACGTGACCTTCCAACAGCGCACCGAGCCCGCCAACAACGCGACCGGAGCTGCAGCCCACGGCCGCCTCACCGACATCGTGTCCTACTACCAGAACCTGCGCCCCGCCCGCCTCGCCATCACCGGTGAACCAGGCGCAGGCAAGACCCTGCTCGCCCTGGACCTCATCCTCGGACTGCTGACCCACCCCGGCCGCACCGACACCGACCCCGTCCCGGTCCGCTTCTCCCTGGCCGACTGGAACACCGAGCAACCTCTGCAGGAATGGCTCGCCCACCAGGTCCACCAGCAGTTCCGGGACCAGGGCATCACCCTCGCCGACGCCACCACGCTAATGGACGGTTGCCGCGTCCTGCCGGTCCTGGACGGCCTGGACGAGATGGACACCGACGCCACTCCGGCCGGCCGCCGCCGCGCCGCGCGCGCCCTGGAACAGCTCAACGCCTACCAGTCGCCCACCGGCAGTGCCCCGGTCGTCCTGACCTCCCGCACCACCCAGTACGAAGACCTGGCCGGCCTGGACCTGCGGATGCGTGAGGCCGCCCGCATCCAGCTCGACGACGTCACCCCCGGCCAGGCCGCCGCGTATCTCACCGCCCGCACCACCAGCCCTACCCGCTGGCAGCCGGTCATCGACACGTTCACGACCGCGCCCGGCGGCACACTGGCCCGCTCCCTCGCCACCCCCTGGCGCCTCAACCTGGCCGCCACCGCCTACGAAGAACGCCACCCCGACACCCTCGCCTACCTCCGCGAACCCGACCACCTCCTCACTCTGGCCTCCCCCAGCGCGGTCCGCGACCACCTCCTCGCCCGCTACCTCCCCGCGGCCGCCCACCAGCACCCCACCCGCCCCAACCACTACCGCCCCGACCTGACCCACCGCTGGCTCGCCGCGCTCGCCGCCCACCTCGCCACCACCACACCGACATCCACCGCCAGTAGCACCGACATCGTCCTCCACAAGCTGTGGCCCATGGCCGGCCCCCGCCGCGTCCGCACCACCGACACCCTGCTCGCCGCCCTCCTCACACTCGCCTTCACCACTCTGCTCCTTTCGCCGTTCGCCCCAGGCTCCCTATTTCTCCACCTGTTCAGGGGCTCAGTGGCCGTGTTGCTTGTTCTGGGGAGTATCTGGCGGCCCAGTCGCGCTCGCGTTCCAGAGCCACAAAGGTTCCGGCCGGAGCGGCTGCGCAGCCCAACCCACCTCCGCCGGCTCGCCCGGACTATCGTGATCGGGCTCGTGATCGGGCTCGTGATCGGGCTCGTGATCGGGCTCGTGATCGGGCTCTCGATCGGGCTTACGCTCGGGTTCTCGCTCGGGCTCGTGCTCGGGCTCGGGGCCGCGCTCGCGTCCGGGCTCCTGTTCGGGCTCGTGGAACGCCTGAATGACGCTCAGCCGACAGACCCACGTCATCCGGTGCGGGACGATCTCGCGTACGGGCTCGCGGCCGGGCTCATACTCGCGCTCGTGCTCGGGCTCTCGAACTTTCTCATGGTCAGGCTCATATGGGGGTCCCAAAGCGGGCTTACGTCCACACCCGCGTTCGCCTTCGTATTCGTATTCGGGATCGTGGTCGGGCTGTACTGGCTCGCTGGGGCTGGCCGCCGCTACCTGGTCTTCCTGTGCTGTGTCCGAGGCCGACTGCCCTGGCGCCTCGGCATGTTCCTGAACTGGGCCTACGAAGCGGGACTCCTTCGGATCTCCGGCGTCGCCTACCAGTTCCGCCACCGGGAACTCCAGGACTGGCTCACCACACACCCCACTCCCTGACAAGCGCCCCCACCGACTGCCCGTGCACGTACCGCCGCAACGGCCATGCCGGCGACTCGGACGTCACACCGTCAACGATGCCGAACTGCTGGTAGAGGTCGGCGCCGACGTCGCCGCGATCCCGTCGCAGGAACTTCGAGGACCAGTCGGCAACTCGTATACAACGCACGGGGTGTGAGCAGGACCTTCCCGTCCTCAGTCGGCTCGGGACACCATGCTGTTGCGGGCTGCTTCCAGTACAGAGAGCCAGGAGGCGACGTTCGGCCTGCGTCGCAGGAGAGCTCTGCGATCCCGCTCGGTCATGCCACCCCATACCCCGAACTCGATACGCTCATCGAGCGCTTCGGCAAGACACTCGACGCGCACCGGACACCCCGCGCAGACCGCCTTGGCCTGCCGCTGACGTGCACTGTCCGCGAACAAGCCGTCCGCGTCGGAACTGCCGCACGCGGCCCGCTCCCGCCACTCGGCCCCCGCACTCGCCACAACTTCCCCCTCCCAGCAGGCCGTCTCACCCTACGGCTCCGAAGAAAATGCCCACCCAGCGCATCTCCGGGCTGTATGGACATCGCCACCCCAAGGTTTCCCCGAAACAGCCAGGTCACCGCATGTTCTGTGCGCGAGACGCGCCTGTGCCCCTTGGAGCTTCGGCCTCTGCGCCGCAGTCTGTGCGGAGTGGCGCAGGAGTCAGTAGGGTGCCCGCCTCAGCGTCAGGAGTCGCCCGGTGTGCCGATCAGACCGAGAGCGAACAGGGCTGCAACGAAAGCCCCCTGCAACAGCAAGGTGACGACTAGACCTCGATGAAAGCTACGACCACCACGGTCTTCAAGGCCGTCACCCAGTACAGGAGCCGGACACGCTCGACGTCGTCGACGTACTGGCGCAGCCGCGGGCCAGTACTGTCGCCGGGGAGGGGTTCGCCGGCGTCGGGGTCGACGGAGATGACGACCAGGGCCCGGTCGAGGGCGTGGATCTCCGCCTCATGGTGATGTTCTCCAGCTGCTTGGCGGCGGAGTCGGAGAAGACGATCCGGGCCCTACGTGCTCCGTACTGCGGAGCCATCAGGCGACGGCCGGGCGCTGGGCTGCGAGCCGGGTGAGGTGCGCCTCACGCAGCTCCTCCCAGGGCGTGCAGTCTTCCGCTGAGGGCAGGCCGTTGGCGGCGATGTCCTCCAGGACGGCGGCGAGCCGGTCGGCGCTCTCGCGGGTCTTGGCCGCGTACGCGCGGACCGCGTCGGCGGCCGCGGGCTCCAGCTGCTGCCGGGCGTGGTCGGCGGGGGCCGACTGTTCGCTCATCGAGGGCTCCAGCGGCAGAACTGGCCTCTGCTCCCACGGTATCGGCCCATCCGGCCCCCGGGGAGCGCTCCGGACGAACCGTCCCGCACGAAGGGGCCGTCATGGAGCGCGGTGGGACAGTCCGTTGCCGTGGAACCGGCCGGCGTACCGCCGCGGGCCGCATGCGCGACGTCCTGGCCGGCGAGCGCGCATAGCGTGCGGGCATGCGCTTTCGCTGGGACTGGCTAGAGCCGGTGATGCCCGTGCCGTACGTACCGACCCTCGGACCCGTCCACCCGGGCAATCCGATACCCGATCTGTTCGCCGCCGTGGTGGAGGCCGCCGGGACAGACCGCCTCCTTCCCTACGACAAGGACCGCCGGTGGTCCGACCGGAAGACCGAACAGGTCCTGGTCGACGCGATCCACCACGACCGACGACGTACCCTCGTGCCGACACTCCAGGACCGCGGTGCCCGTACGGTCCGCGTCCACGCATATACATCCGACCCGGAGGACCTCGCCGCCGCCTCAGACCTCGCCCGGCACCTCGCCCACATCCACGGCGCGGTCCATGCCCGGGTCGTATCGTTCCTCGCCCCCGGCCAGCCCGAAGAGCTCGCCCACGGTGGGATCCGCGTGCAGCTCAAGGACTTCACCGCCGGGCCCGGCCCGGCACCCGAACTCCCAGTCCAGGAGTCCCACCGGCTGCCGCCGGCCGCCGGGTTCGGGGAGTTCGCCGCCGCGATGGCCGCGGACGGGTTCGCGTTCCTGTATGAGCAGATGCGGGCCCAGAGGACCGGCCCGGTCCTCACCGTGGTGCACGAGGGCCGGGTGGCATGCGCCATCGGGCCGATGGAGACCATGCCCGACGCCGCCGGGACCGTTCGCCTCCTGCCGCAGTACTTCGGCGTCCTCCCGCGCCACCGCGGTCGCGGATACGGGCGGGCCCTGTGGCGCGCAGCCATGCACTGGGGCCACGAACACGGTGCGGCCTACCAGATCCTCCAGACCACGGTCGGCGGGCCCTCGGACTGGCTGTGCGCGGCAGAGGGCCTGACGTCGCTCGGAGTCATCCTCCAGACGCAAGTCCGCACCAACGCACCGTGAGCCCTGCAGGGGCCGCGCTTCGGGAGATCGCGGCAGCGCTGCCCCCGGGTCCTTCATGCTGTCGGACATGCACCCTCGCGACGAAGAAATATGGAGGGCGATCGACTAGGAGCTGTCCGGCCGATCATGTTCGGAGCCGGATAGGGCGATCCGCCGGCGCTCGCTGCGCCGGCGGGTCAGGTCAGAGGCAGCTGCATGATCGTCAGGTCGAGCCATCGGCCGAACTTGGTGCCGACTTCGGGAAGGGTGCCGACATGACGAAACCCGTACCGTTCGTGCAGCCGGATCGACGAGGTGTTGGCTGCCTCGATGTCAGCGACGATGACGTGATGCCCGGCCTCCCGCGCCGCGGCGATGAGCGCGGCAAGCAGCGCGGAACCGACGCCGAGCCCCTGCCGCCCTTCGCGAACGTAGACCGAGTCCTCGACCGTGTGGCGGTATCCGTCCAGTTGCCGCCACGGGCCGTAGGCAGCGAACCCGGCGACCTCGCCGTCGACCTCGGCCACAAAGGCCGAGCCGCGTTCCAGGTGAGCGGCGAGCCAGAGGGCGGCCTCTGCCGGGGCCTGCGGGCTCTGCGTCCACAGCGCTGTCGAGTGCTCGATTGCGTGATTGCGGACCGCGCGGATGACCTCGGTGTCCTCGGTGCCCGCTGGCCGGACCTTCACGACCGCCCGCTTCTCCCGTATATTGGATTCATGTCCAACATAGTAGATCCTCTGGTGGGGCAGATCGCAGCCCGTGTCCGTATCGAGCGCGAACGCCGACGGTGGACCCTGGCCCGGCTGGCGGAAGCCTCCGGCGTTTCGCAGGCCATGATCAGCCGGATCGAGCGCGAGGAGAGCAGCCCGACCGCTGTCGTCCTGGGCAAGCTGTCAGCAGCCTTCCAGCTCAGCATCGCCTCCCTGCTGGCCTTGGCGGCGGGGACGCAGGATGATGTGGACACCGCATCCGGAGTACGGCGCCGGGACGGTGCGTCCGAGTGGCGTGACCCAGCCACCGGATACCGGCGCCGTCAGATCACCGGCCCGCAATTCCCTGTGGAGATCGCGGAGATCGACCTGCCCGTCGGTGCCCGCGTGCCGTACCCGGCCGCCGCGTTCGCCTTCGTCCGGCAAGTTGTCTGGGTCCTTGACGGCCACCTGACCTTCCACGATGGCGACACGGTCCACGAACTCGACGCCGGTGACAGCATCGAACTCGGCGAGCCCGTCGAGCGTGCCTTCGCCAACACCACCGACACCGCCTGCCGCTACGCCGTCATCCTCACCCGCGGCACGCAACCGTGACCCGCCCCCTCCCCCGCAGCGGCACATTCCTCCTGGCGGTCGTGGCCGGAACGGCGATCGCGAACAACTACGCCATCCAGCCGGCGCTCGCGACGGTCGCGGCCGACCTGAACGTGCCCCTCTCAGTGATCGGCCTGGTCCCGACCGCCGCGCTCACCGGATGCCTGACGGGCTTCGCCCTCCTGCTCCCCCTCACCGATCGCATCGCCCCGCACCGTCTGGTCACCACACAACTCACCGCCCTGGCCGCGGCCCTCACCCTGGCCGCGGCCGCTCCCGGACCCCTCCCGCTCCTGGCCGCCTATGTGCTGGTGGGCGCCGCCGCCAGCGTTGCTGCACAGGCAGGCACCCTCGCCGGCCGCCACGCCCCGCCCGGCCGCCGCGGAACCGGCGTCGCCGCCGTGGCCGCCGGCATGTCGGCCGGTATCCTGCCCAGCCGCCTGGCAGGAGGAACCCTCACCGAAGTCCTCGGCTGGCGCAGGATGCTCCTGATCTTCGCCATCCTCGCCCTGCTCTGCGCGATCGGCGCCCACAAGATCCTGCCGCGGCAGCGGCCGCACTCGGACCACAGTTACCGTGCCACCCTCGCCGCCCTTCCCCGCCTCCTGCGTCACCATCCGCAACTGCGCTCGGCCGTGGTCATGGGCGGGCTGTGGTGCCTGGCCTTCAATCTCGTCTGGGTCGCCCTGAACCTCGCCCTGGCCCGGCCGCCCCATTCCCTGAGCCCGGCGGCCATCGGCTTGTACAGCCTGGCCGGGCTCCTCGGCTTCGTGGCGCTGCCTTTCACCGGACACCTCACCGATCGATACGCCGCCCGCACCGTGATAGCCGTCGCCGTGGGGACCGCCATAGCCGGGACCGCCCTGCTGTCCGCCGGCCTTCACAGCCCGCTGGCCACCGCAGTCGGCCTCGCCCTCTTGGACACGGGCTGCTTTGCCGCCCAGGCCGCCAACCAGAGCCGCATCATCGCCCTCGACCCGCAGCACTCCGGCAGCCTCAGCAGCGTCTACCTCGTGCTGTATTTCACGACCGGGGCCATCGGCAGTGCCCTTGCCACGCCACTGCTCGACACCGTCGGCTGGCGGGGCGTTGCGGTCACAGCCCTCACCGCCGTCCTCCTGGCCGCGGTCCTTGTGCTCGTCGTCACCCGCAGTCCTGCCGCCACCCGTGAGGCTCAGACCCGACGCTGATGGTGCCCGACGCCACCTCAGCCAAGATGGCCCGGACCCGCCTGTCGCCTCGCCGGGCGCCCACGTCGACAGCTCCGGGGTGTACAGCTCTGGGCACCACCCCTGGACGCTCTGGGTCGAAGTGCCAGCGCCCAAGGTCATCTCAGGGTGCCAGACGCTCTACCAGCAGGAACGCACCGATGGCGATCATCATGGCACCGCTGACGCAGGTGACGGCCCGCGCGGCCGAGGGTCGTGTGCTCAGGACCGTGCGGGCGCCGACGCCCATGGCGAGGTAGATGAGGGTGCACGCGGTCAGGTGCATCGTGCTGAGCAGCCCGGTCTGTGCGGCGACCGGCCAGCCGTCAGTGGAATCTATTGATCCCGGGGGATCCTCTCGAGTTCCGCGCCGCCCACGCTCGGTGAGGATGCCAGTGCGAGGGGGGCGAGACCTCGGAGATGGGGCGCGCCGGATGATCGGCGGGTCTTGAATCGGTCGTCAACTCCACCGTCTCGCCTTCGTCCATGGACTGAGGCGGGCCGATGCGCCACGCTGCCAAGCCGCCTCTGCGACCATCGGTGGATGGTCGACAGTACAGATCGTTCAGCGCTTCGCGCACTGGTCGGCGAGGTGGTCGCAGGCCTTGGCTTTCTCACGCACCGGGAACTGGATCCGGCCTTCGAACAGCTGGCAATGCCACCAGTCCCGGAGGATGCCGGGAGTAAACGTGAGCGGATCCAACTGAGCCTGGGCAAGGTGCCCGACGCTGATCTTCCACAGGTCACGCGACGCATCCTGGAACAGGGTCGAGTTCAGGTGAGTCCGTCGATCCGGTATCAACTCGAGGACCTGCTGTGGGCAGGGTCGTCGCCCGAGATACCCAAGAAGATCCGCCGTGAACTGGCACGTGCCCTCGACCTGCCGGAGTTGGCCCAACATCACGACCGGTTCCTTCATCTGCTTGACCGATTCTGGACAGCCGAAGACCCGGGCCTCTCCTTCGAAGAGCTCGAGGGACTGCTCCTGAACGGCATGCGTCAGGTGACCCTACGGGATCGCATCGAGAGGCATGTCTTCCGTAACCCTGGAGACTGGTCGACCGAGGACCTCCTCGACGCCCTCGGTGCGTTCGAGGCCGGGGACGCCAGGTTCGCCCGCTTCCTGGAGGGCCTGGTGTCAGCCGACGTCCTCCTGGACGAGCACCTCCAGGAGAAGACTGTCAGCACGATCAACGACTGTCTCCGCTCCGCTGGAGTCGAGTTGAGGGCAGCCGGCAGCGACGGAGGCTACCCAGTATTCGCCGTGGTGTCCACGCGCCTGCAAGGCCACCGGCGGCCGAAGAACATCATCTTCGCTTCACTGACCAAGCCGGACATCCGTTTCCGGTCTTCGGTCGACAACGACATCGAGATCGTCGGAGAGAGTCGAGACGGCACCCTCGTCTATGACCGTGAGATCCCCACAGAGGGGCTGCGATGGCGCGATCTCCACGCCTGGTGGCAGGACACCCACAAGATCAGTGCTGAGGCTGCACGAAGCGATCTGCACCAGAGGCTCCTCAAGAGCCTGCCGGACAACTCGGAAGGCCAGAAGAACCTCTTCATCGCCTACCACCGAATTCTCGGGCCCACTCCTGAGGATCCAGCTCTCCTCCCCGAAGTGTGGCTGCACTGGGACCACCGCACAGTCAAGGAACGGGGCCCCGAAGCACTGCTGCGCTCCCGCATGGACTTCCTCCTGCTGCTGCCTCACGGCCAGCGCGTCGTCCTGGAGGTCGACGGATCCCAGCACTACACCCGCGACCGCGGCCGCACTCCCGATTCCAGCAAGTACGCAGACATGGTCGCCGCCGACCGAGATCTCAAACTCAGAGGGTATGAGGTGTTCCGCTTCGGCCACAGTGAACTCAAGCACCTCGACGCTGCAGAGGCCCTTCTGCAGCAGTTCCTCCCAGACATGTTCCGCCGCTTCAAGCCTGGAACCTGACGCAACCGGCCTGCCGAAGCCGTTGGCCTCGACGTCGCCAGCGAAGATCGGTGCGGGTGACTTGCTCCGCTGACCTACTCAGCCGCTTTTCCCCTCCCGTATGCGAACCAGTGACTTTTACTGTGGCGGCATGCCCAAGCCACAGTTCAGCGCAGACGACTATGTCAACCCCGAGGCTCCTGAAGACGAGCGACGTTTGCGGCCCGACCATCCTCGGGTCCGCGACCACTCCTACGACTGTGCGCGCAGCACCCAGGAGTTGGACCTGTGGAAGGGATCACTCGTCTCGACAGTGATGGAACCCTGGGACGCCTACGTCAGCCTGGAGGAAATCCCCGAGGATGCCGTACCAGGCCCTTCGCTCACCCTGTTCATCAAAGAGCGCAGCCGCGGGCCAGGCTACGTCTCGGACTTCGTCTACAAGGCAGCCGATCTACCGGTCACCGTGCACGGAATCCTGGCCAACCAGGGTTCCGGACTCGGTCTGATCGAACTGGAACTGTGGCGCCCGGGTTGGGGGTACTGGGACGACTTCGGAGACTTCGTCGGTCCGACAGAAAACGATGAAGACGCAGTGGACCAGGATGAGCGGCCGGCAGTGGTGGTGCCGATCACCGGCGACGTGCTGCGTCGCATCCCTGTGGGCCAGATCCTCGCCCGAGCTCAAGCCGAACTGGCTGACCAGTACTGGAGAGACGAGTGCATCATCGTCCTCGGGCGTTCCCGGGCGGCGGAACCCGACCTGGCGCCCCGCACCGTGCAAGCACTGGAGAACGCACACCTCCTCGCCACACCGGCGCAGCGAGGGCGACCGCGGCTCGACGAAAGCCTCCTGCACAGGGTGGCCCGCGCATATCTCCGTGAAGCCGTCAACGGCCCAGGGCTTACCCGGCGCCTGGCTGGCCTGTTCGACCGGCCGGAGCCCACTGTCAAAGACTGGATCAAGGCGGCCCGGGAACGTGGCTACCTGTCCCCCGCAGTCCCTGGCCGCCGAGCAGCCGGCCCAGGTCCGCTCCTGCGCCTCCCCGAGGAACACCCGCCGTCATCTCCCTGAGCGCTGTCGTTGTCAGCTGCTTCGCCCCCGCCCCTCGTACCCGATCCAGCGGGCTTAGCCCCGGGTGTCGGGCGGAGCGGGCACCGGCTCCCACCAGCGGCAAGGCGATCGCCGACGTCGATGTCAGTGGTCGCCCCTATGCTGCGCCACACAGCGAGGCACGACCCCGCTCACCCTTCAAGAGCGGAGAGTTGGACCCATGGCGCGCACCGGCCGACCGCGGAAGGACCCCCGCGAGCCGGAAGAGATCATGCAGGCGGCGGGCCTGGAGCCGCTGGACCCCTACCCCGGCAGCTCCGCCCCGTGGCGGTGTCGCCATACGGTGTGCGGGCGGGAGGTCACCCCCCGCCTGAGCAACGTCACCAAGGGACAGCGCGGCTGCGTGTACTGCTCTGGGCGGGCCCGACTCGACCCCGAGGCCGCGGCTGGCGTGATGCGGGCAGCTGGCCTGGAGCCCCTGGAGCCCTATCCCGGCAGCGACCGCAAGTGGCGGTGCCGTCACCTCGCCTGCGGACGCGAGGTCACCCCCACCTACGTCCGAATCAACTCCGGTGCCGGGCCCTGCCGGTGGTGCGCACCGAACGCGCCGGTCGACCCGGACGTCGCCGCAGCCGACATGCGGGCCGCGGGCCTGGAACCTCTCTGCCCGTACCCGGGAGTGGACACGCCCTGGCCCGTCCGCTGCACGACGTGCGGAGACCCCGGGACCCCCACGCTCGGCTCCATCCGGCAAGGCCAGGGCGGCTGCTACCCCTGCGGCCGACGCAAGGCCAACGAGTCGATGCGCCACGACGCCGAGACCGCGGCCACGGTGATGCGGGCAGCGGGCCTGGAGCCGCTGGAGCCGTACCCCGGAACCGCGTTCCCGTGGAAGAGCCGCTGCACCAAGTGCGCGGCCATCGTCTCCCCGCGCCTGGGCTCCCTGACCGGCCGCAGCCGCCGTCCGGGCTGCAAGCGGTGCGCAGACCGGGCCAACGGTGAGGCACAGCGCCACGACGAGGACCTGGCCGTCGCCGAGATGCGCGAGCACGGATTCGAACCCCAGGAACCGTACCGCGGGGTCAAGTACCCCTGGCGGTGCCTGTGCCACGGCTGCGGCACCATCACCTCGCCGACCTTCGGATCCATCCTCGCCGGCCAGAGCGGATGCCGACGCTGCGCCGACCTCCGCGCGGGCGCCGCACGACGGGAAGACCCCGAGCGCGCCGCCGCCTCCATGCGCGAGGCCGGTCTCGAGCCCCTGGAGCCCTACACCACGACCATGACACCCTGGCGCTGCCGCTGCACCACCTGCGGCCGAACCTCGACACCCACCCTGTCCAAGATCCGCAGCGGCCGCGGATGCAAGTACTGCGCCCGATTCGGCTTCGACCGCGCCGCGCCCGCCCGGGTCTACGTCGTCACCCACGCACAGCACGGCGCCGTCAAGATCGGCGTCGCCGGAGCCCTTCAGCGCAACGACCGCATCGCCCAGCACCGCCGCCTCGGATGGACCCTGTTCTACGAACACCACGTACCCACCGGCGACGACGCCCTGTCCGTCGAGCAGACGATCCTGCGACGCCTGCGCGCCGCCGGGCACGGCGTCTTCCTCACCGCCGTCCAGCTGCCCAACGGATGGACCGAGACGTTCGACGCAGCCCGCGTGACCGCCGCCCAGCTTCGGGACGCGATCCGAGAACACCAGACCACGCTGGCCTCTCCCGAGCCGCTGACCCTGTTCTAGCCCGCCACCTGGACCGGGGGAGCGACCAGCCTCGGCGGGCCCGGCGGCCACCAGACGCGCCGTGAGCACGATTGCCTGCTCCCACCATTCGTCCACCTCCCCGGCCGGTGCCGGGCCCTGGCTGGCCGCGGGCGGACGTGCAGCGAGATGGGCGGTCACCAGGCGGTTGCGCAGCGGGGCGTGGACCGCGGCCAGCCGGGCCAAGGCCCGGGTGCGCGGCGCCATCCCCACGTCGGCGTCCGCGTCCGCCGCTGACCGAGAGTGGCAGGTCAGCACTTCGAGCCGTCACCGAGGGCGATGACAGGCCGAGGTGCGGGACGGTGCGGGTGCCATACGCCCCTTTGATCAAGCCTCCAGCAGAGTCCTCGCACGCTCCGCGAGCAAAGGCATCAAACGCTCTCGCCACGTGTCCAGAGAGATCATTCCGCTGGACATGCCGCCATGGGCGTATTGCACCCGGTACACGGAAGACCGTCGATCCCTGACGAGGTCAAGGCCCACAAGCTCTCCGAACGCCGTGTGCAGACGGCTGACGACTTCGTCGACCGATGTCGGGGCGTCAGCATCGGACACGTGGTCACGAAGGGCCTCCCAGAGGTAGGGGTCGCCACGCAGGCCCCAGTGTTCAGGCTCGGGATCGAAGAGGTCAGCGATGGTCACGGCCACTGAGGTGGGGGCTGTCCACGGTTCGCCCGACGGTTCGTAGACGCAGTCGGCAGTGATGCGGAATACCGGCGACGAATCGTGGTCCATCTTGCCTCTGGCCTCGACGTTGAGTTCAGAACCGCGGAACGCAAAGATGAAGATTCCGCCAGTTACCCGGATCCAGTACGCGGGTAGGTCGAGCTCGGTGAGAACCTCGAGCTGAGGCAGGCGCACACAGTACGGGGCGGTCTTGTCGTACCTGGTGATCAGGGCGTACAGGTTGCGCTGCAGGTCGGTGAGGACGTCGCCGGGAAGTTGGTGCTTGACCTCTGGCTCCAGGATGCGCGCGAGGTGGTGGTGCCCGCGTGCGGCCGCGATATCGGCAGGCCGTTCTCCCGCGCTGTTGCGCAAAGTGCGCCACGCCCCGTAATCGAGGAGGTCTTGCACAACGTCGGTGGGAGCTCCATGCCACGCAGCCTGGTGGAGCGGCGCGTACCGTTTCTTTCCGTCCAGGCGCACGGCGTTGACCCAGATGCGTTGGTCCCTGGGATTCAGAATGGTCAAGACGCGTTGCCAGTTGCCGTCGCGGGTGGCGTTGGCCAGCTCATCTCGCAGTGCCACTTCGTGTGGGTTGCCAACGGCCCGGGTTATACGCCCGTCCCACTGTGCGATGCCTTCGAGCCCATAGCGCATGCGGACGAGTGTATGGCTGGTGATCACCCTTGCAGGGGTCGCTGAGCAACGCCGCGAGGTGTGCCGCGGTTGTCCGGGCGCCGCAGCGGCCAGGGTGCCTGTCTCCGTGGTAACTGCCGGGCGGTCTCAGCCGTCTGGTCTCTCACCCATCTGGGCCGGCCATACCGTGAATCGTGATCGCTGCGGCCGTCGACGCTGACAGCCAGCTTAGGGACAACTGCACCGTCACGCCTCCGGAACGCGCCGGTTGTCCCACCTGAAGGCGCCCGTACCCTTTGCCCAGCTGAGCCCGTGAATTCCCAGCGGAGCCAGAATCTCGGGCGCACCTGCTGCATCTTGTCGGGGCCGGTGGAATCGGGTCACAGACCAAACGCCCTGGATCCAGTTGCGGCAGTACTGCCAGGGCGGGACGTCGCACTTGGGGCATGCCACCCCGGCGCACGCGTTCCAGGCCCGACGCAGGGCGACGTCAACAGTGCGAACATCCTGGCCCGTTGGTTTTGCGGTAAGGGTGAAATACTCCATCGTCCGATGATGGCAGCCGGTTCAACTGCACGTCATACGAACTGTCTGCCCCCAGAAAGAACGACTGCCCCTCGCGAACACCCACACGATCGAACGGCGGGCACCGCGACGGCCGGGTGAAGGGCAACGGAACACCGGCACCAGGAAGCCCGACGCGGGCCCGGGGCCGGACGGACAGGTGCGGCAGACGCGGGCGGCAGGGCAGTCGGCCCGCAGAGCGGTGCGGGCCCCGGTCCAGGCACCGACGCCCGGGCGGAAGACAACGAAGCGCGGGCAAGGCAACGCGGCCGGGGCCGAAAGCGGCGCGGGACCGGGCAGCGGGGCCGGCACGCACGGAGCAGGCGCACCCCGGCGCGACCGGCCTGGGCAGTCGGACGGCAGCCCCAGCACGGACCCAGCAGCCGGAGCGGCGCAGAGGCCGCACACCATGCCCCACACATTCAGGTCCTGTCCCTGCGCAGCTGCCCGGTGGTACCGGCCCGGGCTGCCGAACTCGGTACGCAGCACCCCGGCAGCCTCCATAACCTGCTCCCCGGCCGAGACCGTCTCGCGCACCGGACGACGCAGAGCCGTGGCCCGGACGGCGACGTAGCGAGGGGCTTCGCGGGGGACGCCGACCCGGCCCTCACTCACCGGCTCACCGGTGCCCTCACCACTCTGCACGCCTGCTGGCCCCACATCCACCTCGGCGTCGGCCAACCCGGCTTCCGCAGGCGGGCCGCGTCGGCGGGTGCGCGAGAAGCTGGAACGGCGGGGCGGCGAAGCAGTTCACCGCGGCCAGCAGGCCCTTCGCCGCGGTCAGCAGGCCCGCCGCGACCGGGCGCCCGGCCGACTGGCAGCGCGCCGGTCACTCCCTCCGCAGGATCAGCGCTCGCTGCAACGGTTGCGCCAACGACCCCAGGGAGACATTATCTGTGCAGGTCACGGCCGTACACCGGTTCGGGGAGCGGACCCCGGCCGAAGATCGACAGCCGCTATTCTCCCCGTATGTCCCCATACGATGCGCAGTGGCTGCTGCGTAGCGACCCGCGCACCGCCGTTGTGGCCGAACGCGAGGTCGTCCTCCCTCCGTTCCACATGGCGCAGGATCTGCACCGTACACTCCGGCCCATGGAGCGGGTGCTGGCCCTCTACTACCACGGACTGGGGTACGCGGCGCTCACCAAGAAGGCGCTCATTCTCCTGAGCATCGGCGGGGTGGCGCCCTCGCGGGTCGCGAGGCCTCTGGTGATTGTGCGCCCCCCGTACGAAGACGCCTCACGCGTGGATGCCTCACGCGTGGACGTGTCCGTGGACGGACGCCGGATCACCCTGTGGGGATCGCGGATCGACGCTTCCTGCACACTCTTGCAGGGGCCCCGAAAGGCGAGATCCGGCTCCCCTGCCGGTGATCCGCGCCTGGCCGCGGCGGCCGGGGAAGTCCTGCCCGCCGACTCCTCCGCACACCCCCACGGCAGAGCCCGTCTGTCCGCATGGGTCCGCAGACGCCCCGTCCTCGCTTCCGTGGCCGCGGCAGCGCTGGTCTTCGCCGCCTGGGGAGCGGGACACGAGACACCCGCTCGCGCAGGTATTGAAGACCGCTCCGTGGTGGTGCCGGACTTCGCGGGAACTGCTCTCACCACGGCCGTCGCGGACGCACGACGCCAGTCCTGGACGACGGTGTCGGCCGCCGATGCCTCATCGTCCCTGCGCCCGGTGGCCGACGGGGCGCTCGGCTGGCGAGTCTGCTTCCAGACGCCCTCCCACGACGAGACGGTTCGCCCGTCCGCAAGCACGCTGAAGCTCTACGCGGTCCCTGAGAAGGAAGCGTGCCCGTCGCGACTGCTCGCCCCACCACGGGTGATCATGCCGGACATAGTCGGCGAGCGGTTCGACGATGCCTCACGCACCCTGGACGACCTCGGGCTTGCGCACACAACCGCCTTGCACGCCCACACAGGTGAGCGCCTGGACGATGGCTCTCAGGACGTGGACGACTGGCAGGTGTGCCGTCAGGAGCCGGAAGCCGGCGACGAGGTGTTGCTGTCGACCTCAGCCGACCTCTGGTTGATCGGTCAGGGCAACTCCTGCACCAAACCCAGTCCGAAGCCCACTCCAAAGCCCAAACCGAAACCGAAACCGAAACCCGAGCCGAAGCCGCGCACCAGGGGCACGAGCGGCTCCACCACGCGAGGTGGTACGTCAGGCGGCGACTCCGGCAGCAGTGGGTCCAGTGGAGGCTCTTCAGGGACATCGGGCGGAACCACCGGTGGCACGGGAAATCAGCCCGGCATCCAGTTCGGAAGGTCCTGCTCTCCCGTGGGCGCCACCGCGACCACCGTCGACGGGCGCCCCGCGAAGTGCTTCATGGGCAGCGACGGCCGGGCCCGGTGGGGCTACAACTCCGGCTGATTTCAACCCACAACAGGGGCGGCACCCGAGCCTGAGTCTCCTGCCGCCCGCCCGGACAAGGGGGGAATCCTGAGCTGACCCGGCGACTGCGCCGCCCTCGGAGCGCTCGTCCGGCCAACGGCGTAGCGCGCGGGGGCGGCGGGCCGGAGGTCGGTCAGTCGGTCTCGGGGGCTTCGCCGTCTACTTGCGCATCGGATCCGCGTGAGACCAGGCGCAGGTGCGGCCTCGCGCCGGGTGAGGCTTCGGGCTGCGGAGCCTGGGCCCAACCGTGGGCGTGCATGGTCTCGGTCTCCCAGTCCTCGAAGATTCCGGGCAGCGCCTTCGGATCGCGGTCCAGGTCGCGGTACCAGTGGATGAAAGCTCGGGCAGCCGGACGATAGGCGTCGCAGGCCGCGCAGAGTTCCATCCACACGCCGGTCATGAGCGGGCCGTTCCACTGCAGCTGGAGCGTACTGCCGCAGCGTGAGCAGGGCCGGTTCTGCTGTTCGTCTTCGTCTCGGCCAGACCAGAGCCGGGCGAGTTCCTCGTCGCTGGTGTTGTCGAGGCTGCCGTCGATGTTGGCGATGCGACAGAAGTCGCCGTCGGGCTGCACGACGTAGCGCCAGGTGAGCGCCATACATGCCCCCCTCTCGGGGGGAGCGTGAGCGAACCGCCACGATCCGCCCGCGACCAGGCAGACGTCAAGAGGTCGGAATATGCGCACCGCGAGAGTCAGTCGGACGTGCGGCCCTCAGCGGTCAGGTTCGTTCTACGCATCAGCAAGGACCCGGTTCAGCCGGACCCCATCGCTATGCGCACTTGCCCAAGCACCTCGTCTGCCGTGTCTGTCAGTTCGTAGGTGTTGCGGAGCAGCGGCACCGGCCATTCTTCCGTGCACGGAACATCGGAATGGACCGCATCGGCGGTTGACTGCCCCTGCCCTGAGTCCGCGCAGCGCGTCCTCCGCCGCGGCCGCGGTCATGTTCACCGCATACACCAGTCAGTGGTTCTGGTGCAGAACCCCGAACCCCAACCAGTCCATCGCGATCCCCCGCTCGCAGATGCTGTGCGTCGAGGCGACGCCCCCGCGGGATCTCACCCCGTGGCCGGCGGTCGACCCGATAGCGCAGCGGATCGCGGCCACGGGCATCGGCGCTGGGGTGGCGGCCTACGGCGGCGAGCACCTGTTCTGGGGCATGGCGCAGGTCGCGGCCGCCATGTCCGGCGTCGGGAGCGCGCTCGGCTCCGCGGCGCTGCTCGTGGCGGTGTGGAAGCTCGCGCCCGGCCCGCGGAAGGGGTCCGTGAACGTCACCAACTACAACAAGTGGGGCGGCCGGTCGACGACCAAGCTCTGACCCGCACCGCACTGAGGGGCCCCGGCCGACCGGCTGGGACCCCTTCGCGTGTCCCTGAACAGCAGGAACGGGGCTTAACCCAACTCTCCGAGATCTTGGAACCCGGACGGGTGCGTGCGATGATCCCGCGTCATGGGGAGACATACATGGGGGAGAGCGGCCGCGGGCATTGCCTTGGCGGCCGCGGTCGTTGGAACGGTGGCCGGCTGCGGCGGCGACGCCGACGCCGACAAGGGCGAGGCGAAGAAGGCCGCCGCGGCGGCGCCCAGCTTCGCCAAGGCGTCCGCGGCCTTCCAGGACGTTGCGGCGAACGCATACCTCGACGACGAGTGCACGGAGGAGGCCGGGACGTGCTGGGACAAGATGAAGGGCATCGTCGCGTCGGCCCGGGTCCTGCGTAAGGCGATGAACGGCGAGAAGAGCGTCGGCGCCGACTTCTGGACGGACGCCTACGCGCTGATCAACAAGATGGAGAAGGGCCTTGAGCCGGGCGAGGACTTGGGCGTCAACGACCTGACGTCCAACCGGCCCGCGATATTCGGCGGGGCGCACGATCTCGCGGACTGGCTCGACGAGCACCCCATCAAGTAGGGCGCTCCTAGCGCCCCTTGTTCTTCACGCAGAGGAAGAGCAAGCCCGTGAACGGCAGGCCATGAGGTTGCTGCGGTATTGGATGTGGCGGAGACCGTGTCGGAGCGTGCTGATGAGGTCGTCTGGGTCGGTGAAGGCGGGTGTTGACCTGGCTGCTGCGGCGCAGGAGTGACCAGATGCCCTCGACGGGGTTGAGGTCCGGTGCGTAGGCCGGGAGGAAGTAGCAGGTGATCCAGTCGTGGGTGTCGATGAACTCCCGCAGTCGGCGGTCTTTGTGGACGTTGAGGTTGTCCCACACGAGCACAATGGGTGCGCCGAGCTGCCGGTGGGCGGCGATGAGCAGGTCGCGGTAGTCGGTCCAGGTGAAACTGCGTCTGCCGCCCCGCTTGTGATCGACGTGTCGTTTGGGCCGGTAGATCAGCCGCGAGCGTTCACCCTGGTTGTAGCAGGCCAGAGCAGCGAGGGAGAAGCGGCGCTGGGAGCGACCTCGCACCCGGATGACGAGCGTGTGTCCGCGCCGGGCCCAGGTCCGTGCGGTGGGCAGCGTCATCGAGAAGCTGGCCTCGTCTTCGAAGCACAGCCAGGCATCGAGCGCCGCCACGGACCTTCCACCTGCGGCCAGGTCTCCTTCACCCAGCCCGCCACGGCCTCCTCGTCACGCTCGATCGCTCGACGGACCGGCACCTGGTGGCTGAAGCCATGCCGGTGCAGCATCCGCGCGATCGCCGACAGCGTCATGCTCTTGTGGAACCGGCGCCCGATCAGCGTTCTGATCCGCGCCAGTGTCCACGTCTGGTCCGGCCAGCCATGTGCGACCGGTCCCTTCGCCAGCTCCTGCTCGAGCACGGCGAACAGGGCCTCACTCAGCTTGGGCCGTGACACGGGCCCGGCAGACCGCAGCCCCTCGGAGCCGGTGTCGTGCCCGGACCGGCGCCAGCGCTGCCGCGTGCAGCAACTCCGCCGCCCGCTAAGTACTTCGAGAACCTCGCGGACTTCGCCATCAACGACAACGCGACCGTGGAGAGCCCCATCGCCGTAACCGGCGTGACCGGCAACGCCCCGGCCACCCTCAAGGTGGGTGTGGACATCAAGCACACCTACATCGGTGACCTGAAGGTCGACCTGGTGGCGCCGGACGGCACCGTCTACACGCTGCACAACCACGCCGGCGGCAGCGCCGACAACATCGCCCAGACCTACACCGTGAACGCCTCCTCGGAGGTCGCGAACGGCTCCTGGAAGCTGCGCGTCAACGACAATGCCGCCTCCGACACGGGCAAGATCGACGCCTGGAACCTGACCTTCTAGCGCAGGGCCGGGCAACGCCCGCGTACAACACGCCCTGCGCCGGCGACAGCTCCTTGCCCGCGGCCAAGGGCAAGGCGGGCTGCGGTCTGTTCGGCCAGGGCTGCGAACTGCTGGGTGGCAGAGGGCATATGGGCCTCGGCAGCTGTGAACGCCGCGGCCGGGGCCCATATGCCGGAGACGTCCAGGAAGGCCGCGAACGGCCTGGGGCCGGCGTCCAGCTCACCGTGCGCCTTCTTGAGGAGCTGTCGGCCCAGTCATCCAGTCAGGCCGGATCACCGGACTCACCATCCACACCCACCACCGTGACCCGCCATAGGCCTGCGACGTCATCCGCTCCCCGAGCCAGCGATGTAACGCAGGCACGAACTCCGGGTAGCTGGATCATCCAGGGGCGCGGGCTATTCCAGACATGGCTGCTACAGCTCGAACTCCAGGTGCTCCACATTTGTGAACCGGACTTCTTCCAGGCTTCCGGCGCGGCGGCCGCCGTCCTGAAAATAGACCTCCTTGAGCGCTTCGGCGGCGATCTCCTGGAGCTCGGAGTCGCTGGCGCCGGCCTGTTGGGCGTCGAAGAGGCGGGCGGCGTAGCGGGGCGGCAGCGCGACGGTGAGGTGGCGGATGCGGTCTTGGTCGGTTGTGCCGATGGGGGCGGTGTAGCCGAGGCGGGCGCGGGTGTCGATGACGATGCCGCCGGTGGTCGCCGCCTTCTTGCGGGCCTTGGCCCGGATCTGGAGCTGCCAGCGGGCTTTCACCTCGCGTTCCAGGCGTGCGGCCAGGTCTGGGCGGGGCTTTTTGATCTGGTCTTTCACCTACCGTTCAACGGTGGCGCTGGGAGATCCGCAGCATCTGGGCGACCGCCTTGGTGCCCCCCCCCAACTGCTTGACCAGGTAGCGCATCTGCGTGGGTGCGCTCTTGGGCGCCCGGGCGGATGAACGCCTTGTGCACCGCGGCCTCCAGGCCGTCCCCGAACATGCTCATCGCCTGCCCACTCCCCTATTCGCCGTTGTCGACGTCGGTGACGCTGCCGTCCTTGATGTACCGGGCGGGGTTGAGGTCCGGTGCGTTGAACCGCTCGCCGACCTCTTCCCCCCCGTTACCTTTTTCGTGGCTCTGCAATGGGGCCTCCGGCCTTCGGGTCCGGTATGACTTCGCCCTCCTGTTCGTGATGATCCGGGGTGGTGTCACCGAGCCCGGAGGCATCGACGGACCGCTGATGAGGGGCTTGAGCACCGGCTTCACCCGAGCCGGAAGAGCTCTCCGTAACGTGGATGTGGCAGCTCGATGCCGAGGCAAGGCCGGACGAAAGCGTGAGCGGAGGGGCTCGCACGTGGTCGACACGAGTGACATTGACGTCCTGCTCGGCCTGGACGTCGGAAAGGGCGAACACCACGCCACCGCCGTCAACCCGGCCGGGAAGAAGGCCTTCGACAAGCGACTGCCCAACACCGAGCCCAAGACTCCGCGAGCTGTTCGCCAAGCTGAAGGCCAAGCACGGAACGGTGCTGGTCGTCGTCGACCAGCCGGCCTCGATCGGTGCCCTGCCGCTGGCCGTTGCGAGGGACATAGGCTGCCCCGTCGCCTACCTTCCGGGCCTCACGATGCGGCGGATCGCCGACCTCTACCCGGGCGAGGCCAAGACGGACGCGAAGGACGCGTTCATCACCGCGGACGCGGCCCGCGCGATGCCTCACACGCTGCGGGCGATCGACGGCGAGGACGAGACCATCGCCGAGCTGGAGATGATCGTCGGGTTCGACGACGACCTGGCCGGAGAGGCCACCAGGGTCGCGAACCGCCTCCACGGCCTGCTGACCCAGATCCACCCTTCGCTGGAGCGGGTGCTGGGGCCGCGGTTGCAGCACCCGGCGGTGCTGGCCTCGCTGGAGCGGTTCGGTTCACCGTCCCAGATCCGCAAGGCCGGACGGCGGCGGCTGGTCACGCTGTTACGGCCGAAGGCCCCGCGGATGGCCGCGCGACTCGTCAAGGACATCTTCACCGCCTTGGACGAGCAGACCGTCACCGTTCCGGGCACCGAGGCAGCCGCGCTGATCGTCCCGAGCCTGGCCGGATCCCTGACTGCAGTCCTTGACCAGCGCAAACTCTTGGCCGGGCGGATCGAGGAACTCCTGGAGGACCACCCTCTTTCCAAGGTCCTGACGTCGATGCCGGGGGTCGGCGTCAGGACTGGAGCCCGGATCCTGATCGAGGTCGGTGACGGCAGCACCTTCCCGACCGCCGGGCACCTCGCCGCCTATGCGGGTCTCGCCCCGGCGACCCGGAGCTCGGGCTCCTCGATCCGCAGCGAACAGCCCTCCAGGAGAGGAAACAAGCAGCTCAAACGGGCCTTCTTCCTCTCGGCATTCACGGCTCTGGGCGACCCCGCGTCCCGGGCCTACTACGACAAGAAGATCGCTCAGGGCAAGCACCACACCCAGGCCCTGCTCTGCCTCGCCAGACGACGAGCCGACGTCCTCTTCGCGATGCTCCGCGACGGAACCTTCTACGAACCCCAATCCGCCGCAACCAGGTGAGGAGTTCGGTCCGCTCGATCAGTCTTCCGGCCGAAGCCTCTGACGAGCCGCCTCAAGCCGCTCGTCATAGTCGGATGCGAACAGCTCAGGAAGCGTCTTGTCGAGCGTTCCGGCGATCCTATGGATCGGCGCCCACACCGCCGGATCGTCGACAACCTGGCTGAAGTCCGCCATCTGGAGCTTCTCCAGCCAGTGCGACAGCACCAATGCCTCGTCACTCGTGAGCTTGATCGTGACCTGGCTATCACTCATGCACACCCCATCGGCTCAGCCCGCCCTCGATCACACGAACCTACTGGCCTTCGACCTTGACCAAACACATAGGGGCACCCCCCACAGGACGGACTGGGTGCCCTCGTACTTGACCAGGCCTGGGTTGATGCCGAGCTTGAAGCCGCCCGGGAGCGGCTTGCCGTCCCGGTAGGGCAGGAAGTCCAGCGGGCTGGTGCCGCCTGCCGCGTACACGACGCAGTCGGACAGGATCGCCACCGGGTACTGCCCGGTGAACGCCGCGTGCTTGACGATCTTCCGGTGCAGGTTGATTCGCGTGCGGGAGATGACCGCCGCATGGATGTCCGGCCGCCAGGTCGGCCGGGCGAGGGCCCGCCACGGCTGGCCGGGCTTCCAGCCCTCGCCACGGGGCCGCTCACGCAGCTTGCCCGGGCTGCCCTTCACCGACGCCTTGATGGCCGAAACGACGATCGCCAGCTGAGGGTCACCCTGCCGGTAGCCGTCAGGAAGTCGGCCGGCGACAGGTCCGCGCCGACGCCGAGGTCGGCGTCGCGCAGCCGGTTGTACCAGCCGTCCAGGTAACGCCCGCTGTCGTAGCGCACGTAGGCCTCGACCGGCGCGACGTCGTAGCCGAGCTCCGCCGCGTAGGCGACGGTGGGTGTCGCGTACCAGGCCGGGCCCTCGGGCCGGTCGCCCTTCGGCGTGAACAGGTTGGGCAGCAGACTGGCGTCCAGCTCTGCCCACTGGTCCTTGCCGACCTTCACCCGCGACAGGTCCACATGGCTGGGGTCGACCAACAGGACTCGTCACGCGCTCCTGGCACCTGGCGAAACGGCAGCCTGATGACACAGGTCCGGCGTCAGCCACCAGGAAGCTCCTCATACCGGTGGTCCCTAGCGGCCGGCCTTCGAGGCGGCGCGGCGTGTCTACCTGAAGCGGCTGTCGTTGAACGGGCACCGCACACGGGTCCCCTACAGCCCGTGGACGAGGAGCGAGGGCCCGAGCTGGCTTCTGGCTTCGGGCCCTCAGCTCACCCCAGGCCGCTATGGGCTGACGAAACGTCCAGCTGGCGAGGCCCGTACGGACGCCGATCACGCGCAGCGGCGCGCAGAAGCCGGACAAGCCGCTGCGCGCCGCGAAACAGAAATCAGCCGGTGACTGGTTCCACGGTCACCCGGAACACGGGATCAGTGGTGGCCGCCCTGACCACTCTGCCCCTGGCCGCCCTGGTGCTGACCGCCACCCTGACCGGCCTGGCCATCCTGACCAGCTTGACCGGCCTGGCCACCCTGCCCCTGGCCACCCTGGTGCTGACCGCCACCCTGACCAGCTTGACCACCCTGACCAGCTTGACCACCCTGACCAGCTTGACCGGCCTGGCCACCCTGGCCCTGACCGCCCTGGCCCTGGCCACCCTGATGCTGACCGCCCTGGCCCTGGCCACCCTGGTGCTGACCGCCACCCTGACCGGCCTGGCCCTGGCCACCCTGACCAGCTTGACCGGCCTGGCCACCCTGGCCCTGACCGCCCTGGCCACCCTGGCCCTGGTGACTGCCCTGGCCGTGGTGACCGTTCTGGCCCTGGTGGCTGGGCTGGCCGCCGGTCCGGGGCGCTCCGCCGTGGCTGCCGTGGTGTGCTCCGTTGTGGTCACGGTGGTGGCGTCCGCCGAGGTCGCCCAGGCGCCGGCCGTCGCGGAAGCGTCGGCTGCCGAAGTCGTCCCAGCGCCAGCCGTCACGGTCACGGAAGTGACGGCCGCCCCACGAGACCTCGTCGACGAACCGGCCGCGGTCGTTGCGCAGCGTCGCGGTGTCGGAGCGGTTGTCCCACACGTAGTTGCGGCGGTCCTGGTACACGTCCTGGTAGGTGTCGCGGCCGATACCCGTGTGCACGCGGACCGTTGCGCGGCCGCCGAGGCGGTAGTGGTCGAAGGTGTAGGTGTGGCCGTCCTCGTCGGACAGCGTCCAGTCGTCCAGGTTCACGCTGCGCCACGAGGTGTTGGTGACGTCGATCCACTCCCGGTTCAGGGAGTAGTTGGAACGGTCGTCGTAGCCCGGGGAGTCGTACTGAACGCCGCTGATGACAACGCCGGAGCGGTACGCGGCCGCGTGGTGGGGGCTGGACTGGGCGGAGGCCGGCAGCGCGGACGCACCGAACGCAGTGCCCGCCGCGAGAGTCGCGGCGGCGATGCGGGAGATCGAACGAGAAGACATCAACAGTGCTCCCCTTGAGGTGCAAGCCCGCATCACGACCGACCTGAACGGCCGGAGGCGGGCGGTGTGCGGATCCCGGCTGCTGCCGAGAACCCACAGCCTGCCCGCCCGACCGACTCGATAGAAGATGCGCCGTTTCGTGTCGCTGTATGCGGACATTTTCGTAACAGTCGCCTGTAGCACTCACCCAACCCCTCAGACCCCCACACTCAGTTCCCGGACGGATACATCCATCCCGTGATCATCACGGCGAAAGCGCTTTCCGGCCGTCGTACACCCCTGCACGCCCACAACCCTCCGCACACCAAAGTCCTCTTCGGCATGTAACAGGCAAATACGACGAATCAACGAACAATCGACTGATAACTCATCAATTGTTCGTATGCACCCCCACATCCGGAACCTTCAAAGAGCAAAGAGAGCCCTGGCCTTACCGCGGTCGAAAGCGCCCACCGACGAACAGGGCTTGCCAGAAAACACGGCGCCAATAAGCGGCGTCGTCCGCGTGCAGCAACTTCCCTCGACCGCGCGACACGCACAGGCACCCACCACTGCCGCCGTACGGGAAATCAGGGCCCGAGCCTCTGCCTGGCCCCGGGGCGTTCCTGTTCTCGACACGGAGCACGGTCAGGTATCTCGCCAGCCGGGCTCGAGGCAGTCGAGCAGAGCATGGAAGGCCATGCCGGCCCGATCCCAGTCGCCATTGGTCGTCGAGCAGGGCCTGGGAGCGCAGGAGTGGTCGCCGTTCGTCCATGGCGGGCGCTTCGGTGACCATGCGTTCCTTGGTCCCGAAGTAATCCAGGAGCATGCGGTCGCTGGTCCCCAGGTGCCGAGCGAGCGGGCGCAGGGACAGACCCGCTACACCGTTGCGGACCATGTATTCACGGACCCCGACCAGCAGGTCACGCCGCTTGACCGGGCCAGTTGGGCGAGACATGCAGGCTCCCGGCTGTCAGTTCGTGGGCCGATGAGGCGACTAGCGCGCCTTTCTCGGGCTGGCAGCCGCTCTCTACTGCTGCGAACGGTCCCTCAAAATGCCCATGCAGGACACGCTGCAAGAGGAATGCAACCTTCCAACACTTTGACACGTCCTAGTGATGTGAACACGACAAAAGGTCATGAAGCAAAGGGAGGGAATATGCAATTCCGTACTACCAAAATCAAACTTGCCGCAGGCGTGGTCGGCGCACTGACCGCCGCCACCACCCTCGGCCTGGGCGCCACGTCAGCCTCCGCTGCCGAGGTCCACTGCGCCTCCTTCACCTGGGTGCAGGCGGGCGGGTCGGTGCCTGACGGGTCCTATTACCTCCACAAGCCGTCGACGGCCGCGAACTCAGGAAACTACAACTGCGTCGTGACCCGCGGGGACCACAACTACGCCGTGCTGGCCTTGCAGGAGACCCTGATCACCTGCTACTCGCAGAACATCCAGCCGGATATGGACTTCGGCCCCGCCACCGAGCAGGCGGTCAAGAACGCCCAGACAATAATCAACGGGAGGTGGAACGCGGGGCTGAGCGTGGACGGCCGTTTCGGCCCCATGACCAGCTCCTGGTTCTCCTTCAAGCAATACAAGCAGGACGGTACCCACACCAACGGCTGCTTCTGAGAGCGCGGCTGGAACGTTCAGAACCTGTTCGCAAGCCCCCGGACCGGCGGGCTCGGTAGCCCGGTATCAGATGGGCTCCAGGCCAAGCTGGTGGCCTCCAGCCTGAGAACGATCAAGGCCGGGTCGGTCCACTGACCGGATGCGCCGGCCGGGGCGGGGGGGGGGGGCCCCGGCGCCCCCCCCCCCCCCCCCCCCGACCGCACCCCCCGCGCGCCCTGCGAGGGGGGGGGCGGGGGGGGGAGAGAGAGAGC
>NZ_JBHWEL010000028.1:0-31706 GCF_042734135.1 Streptomyces sp. NPDC059668
GCCCGTGTCTGTGGGGGCCCCGCCCCCAGACCCCCGCTCCGGCCTTAAGGGCCTTGTCCTCAAGCGCCGGACGGGCTGGTGGTGCGGGCCCGCGCCGGAAGAGTGCTGAAGGGCGAAAGGGTTCTGAACGACTGACGCCCAGGGCAGGTATTTCAGCCCGTCCGGCGTTTGAGGACGAGCCCTTCGGGCGAAACGGGGGTGCAGGGGGCGCAGCCCCTTGGCCGGGGTCCGGGGGCGGAGGCCCCAGGGACGGGTGCCGGGGGTCAGGCCGGTGGGTCGGTCGGCGGGGCGTCCGATGCCGTCGCCCCGCGCGGCCCCGGCGCATACCGCTGCGCCGGCTCCCGGGAGTACGACCGCAGATACCCGACCACCGTGTTGGTGACGGCCACCAGCGGCACCGCCACCACGGCGCCCCCGATCCCCGCGACCAGCCCACCCGCCGCGACGGACAGCACCACCGCCAGCGGATGCACCCGCACCGCCCGCCCGAGGATGAACGGCTGCAGGATGTGGCCCTCGATCTGCTGCACGGCGAGCACCACGAGCAGCGTCATCAGCGCCGTGAACACCCCCTGCGTCACGACCGCGACCACGACCGCGAGCGCCCCGGACACCACCGCGCCGACCAGCGGGATGAACGCGAAGAGGAAGATGAAGACGGCCAGCGGAACGGCCATCGGCACGTCGAGGAAGTAGATTCCGAGGCCGATGAAGATGGCGTCGATCAGAGCCACTATCACCGTGCCGCGCACATAGGCCGTCAGGGTCCGCCACGCTCGCGGCCCCGCTCCCGCCACCCCGGGCCGCGCCGCCGCCGGCACCAGCTTCAGCGTCCACTCCCAGATCCGCTTGCCGTCGTACAGCAGGAACAGCGTCGAGAACATCGTGAGGAGGATGCCGGTCAGCGCCTCCACGATGACCGTGACCCCTTCGAGCCCCGCCGACGTGATCTGGTCGGTGTTCGCGCCGATCGCGTCCCGCAGGTTCTTGGCGATCTCGTTGATCTGTTTGTCCGTCACGTGGAACGGGCTGTTGAGGAGCCACTTGCGCAACTCGTCGATGCCGTCCTGGATCTGGTCCGAGAGGTTGTCGATGTTCTCCTGGACCTGCCAGACCACGAACCAGCCGACCAGTCCCATGATGACGAAGCCCAGGATCGCGGTCAGCGCGGTGGCGAGCCCCCTCGGGAACCCGACCCGCTTCAGGCGCGCCACCGTCGGCTGGAGCAGCGCGGTGATGAGCAGCGCGGCGACGAAGGCGAGGACGACCAACTGCACGGCGCTGATGACACGCATCAGCACCCACAGGGTGCCCGCGAGGACGAGCAGTCGCCAGCCGGCCTCGGCCGCGACGCGTACGCCCCACGGCACGGCCATCGACGGATCGGGGCGCGCTTCCTCGAACGGGTGGGCGGCGGGAGCCGAGGCCGGCACCGGTTGCCGGGGCGCCGGAGCGGAGGAGGGCGCGCCGGTGGATTCCGGTGCGGACGTACGGGTGTGCTCCGGGTCGTCCGGGACGGTGTCGTCGTCGAGCCGCCCGGTCGCGCCGGCCGAGTCCTCCGCGTGCCGTACGGCTCCGGTGCCGAAGGTGTCGTCGTCGAGCGCGCCCGAGGACTCCTTCTCCACCTCGGCGCGGCGTTCGTCCAACCGTTCACCGAGCTCGGTCAGTCCGGCGCCGAGCCGGTTGAGCCACCCTGGCACTCGCGACATGATCGGTTCTCTTCCCCCGCTCCGCCCCACCACTCCCCCCTGGAGTCGTCGGCTCCGACCGTACATGGCCGAAGCCCCTCACCCTAGGACGGGGAGGGGCTTCGGAAGGTTGAGCGGCCGGCGTGCGGCGTGCGGCTCAGTACCAGTGGTTGGCCTGCCAGAACGACCAGGCCTCGCACGGGCTGCCGTAGCGGCTGTCCATGTAGTTGAGGCCCCACTTGATCTGGGTGGCCGGGTTCGTCTGCCAGTCGGAACCGACGGTCGACATCTTGGAGCCGGGCAGGGCCTGGAAGAGACCGTAGGCACCGGAAGAGGCGTTGACCGCCCGGTAGTTCCAGCTGGACTCGTGGTCCACGATGTTGCTGAAGCACTGGAACTGCCCGCTCGGGACCATCGAGGACGCCATCGCCTGGATCTGCGCGGTGGTGTACGAGGCCTGAACGGAGAAGGTCGAGGCGTCACGCAGGGCGGACCGGCTGGCCGCCTTCTTCGCTTCCTCGCGCTCCTTGGCTTCCTTCTCGGCCTTTTCGGCAGCCTTCTGCTTGGCGACTGCGTCCTTGGCCGCCTGAAGGCGCGCGGATTCCTCCGCGTCCTTCTTGGCGCTCGCGTCCGCGGCGATGGCCTGTGCGTCGGCCTGCTGCGTCAGGGACGCGGTCTGTACCTGGGCCTGCTGACCCGCAGGTATGTCCGCGAGGAGGGTCGAGTCGCTCGCCGTTGCCTCGGCGTCGTTCGACGGCTGTCCAGTGCTGCCCGAGGCAACACCAGTAACGGCACCGACGGCGGTGACCGCGGTGGCCGAAGCCACTGCGAATCCCCGGACCGAAATCCGGCTCACACGGTTTCCTTCCAGCATCGCCCGCTTAGGTGACCCTCGCGGACGCAATCTTGCCCTTGGCGCTGGCCTCCGCACTGCATGGTCACGGGAGGCGCGGGCCCGGTGGGCAACTCCCGCTCGGGGAGTGCCGCGTGGTGCGCGGGCGGCATACGACGGCTCTATGGAGTTCTGAGGTTCCTGTTGTTCCGTACCGCTGGGGGTACAGGTGTGTCGTATGCGGGGCCTGACAGGACTGAGACTCTGCCGTAACCCGACGCGTCGAGGCAATTCCCAGTTGCGTGTGAAAGCTCACACCTCGTTTGGCCCACCGGTTTCACGGAAACAACCGCGCGCACAGACGCCGCCCGGCTAGGCTCTTCGCCTTCTGCCGGGCGGCGTCAATTACCGTGTATCCGCCATCCTTTGACCGGGTGAGGTCAGGAAGGGACAGGCGGTGCCAGGTGCGGTCAGATCTGTCCGTCCTCCAGCATTTCGGTCACGAGTGCCGCGATCTGGGACCGCTCGGAACGGTTCAGTGTCACGTGCGCGAAGAGCGGGTGGCCCTTCAACTTCTCGACGACGGCGACCACTCCGTCGTACCGGCCGACACGCAGGTTGTCCCGTTGTGCCACGTCATGGGTGAGAACCACCCGTGAATTGGCGCCGATCCGGGACAGCACGGTCAGCAGCACGTTCCGTTCCAGCGACTGTGCCTCGTCCACGATCACGAAGGCGTCGTGCAGCGAGCGGCCACGGATGTGCGTGAGCGGCAGGACCTCCAGCATGCCGCGCGCGGTGACCTCCTCGATGACCTCGCGCGAGGTGACCGCCGACAGCGTGTCGAAGACCGCCTGCGCCCAGGGGCTCATCTTCTCGGACTCGGAACCGGGCAGATAGCCGAGCTCCTGCCCGCCCACCGCGTACAGCGGCCGGAAGACCATCACCTTCTGGTGCTGGCGCCGCTCCAGGACGGCCTCCAGGCCCGCGCAGAGCGCGAGCGCGGACTTGCCGGTGCCGGCCCGGCCTCCCATCGACAGGATCCCGATGTCCGGATCGAGCAGCAGATCGAGCGCGATGCGCTGCTCGGCGCTGCGGCCCTTGATGCCGAAGGCCTCCCGATCACCGCGCACCAGACGGACGTTGCCCTCGGACGTGACACGGCCGAGGGCCTTGCCGCGCTCCGACTGGATCGTCAGGCCGGTGTGCACCGGAAGGTCGGACGCCTCGGGGACGTAGACGTGTCCCTCTTCGAAGAGGAGGTCCACCTGCTCGCCCGACAGGGTCAGTTCGGACATTCCGGTCCAGCCGGAGGAGCCCGTGATGGCGAGTTCCGCGCGGTACTCCTCGGCGAGGAGACCGACGGACGAGGCCTTGATCCTGAGCGGCAGGTCCTTCGATACGACCGTGACGTCGTATCCCTCGGCCTGCAGGTTGCGGGCGACCGCGAGGATGCGGGAGTCGTTGTCCCCCAGGCGGTACCCGCTGGGCAGGACGCTGGGGTCCGAGTGGTTGAGCTCGACACGTACGGTCCCGCCCAGTTCCCCGATCGGGATGGGGGCGTCGAGGCGGCCGAACCGCACCCGGAACTCGTCGAGCAGGCGGAGGGCCTGCCGGGCGAAGTACCCGAGCTCGGGATGGTGCCTCTTGGCCTCCAGCTCCGTGACCACGACGATCGGCAGCACTACCTCGTGCTCGTCGAAGCGGCTCAGGGCATTGGGATCGGCCAGCAGGACGCTGGTGTCGAGAACATAGGTGCGCCGGTCTGGCATACGGCGCTTTGTGCTGGTCACCACGGAAGGACGTACCCCCTCGGATGAGGTCGGGGAGCGACGAAGGAGATCTGGACCGGTCGACGGCCACGCTGCGCGGGCCGGGGACCGGCCCTCCACTTCGTCCGTGCTGTGACCGCACGGTCGGGCTGGTGCAAAGGGCCTCCCGGGCGGACGGCCCCGTGCCGTCCGCTGAGATACGACACCCGTGGTTCGGGCGTCGACCTGCATGGCTTATGCCCTCGAACGCGCATGGCCATGCAAGAGCATGTGACCACGCGTTCGTTAACTCCGGATGACGTATGTCCCTCGCGGCATCCCGGGTGACCCCGTGGATCAGCCGCCGTAGCGGCGGTGTCGCGCCGCGTAGTCACGCAGGGCGCGCAGGAAATCGACCTTGCGGAAGGCCGGCCAGAACACTTCGCAGAAGTAGTACTCCGAATGGGCGGTCTGCCAGAGCATGAATCCGGACAGGCGCTGTTCGCCGCTGGTGCGGATCACCAGGTCCGGATCGGGCTGGGCGCTCGTGTACAGGTGCTTGCCGATGAGGTCGATGTCGACGGAGTCGGCCACGTCGGCGAGCGAGGCGCCCTTGTCCGCGGCGTCCAGGAGCATGGAACGGACCGCGTCGGCGATCTCCTGGCGGCCTCCGTAGCCGATGGCGACGTTGACGACTATCCCGTCGACGTGCGCGGTGGCCTCCTCGGCCTCCTTGAGGGCCGTCTGCATCGGGGACGGCAGCAGGTCGGGCGTGCCGACGTGGTGCACCCGCCAGCGGCCGTCGGCGGCCAGGGTGCGCACGACGCCCTCGATGATGCCCAGCAGCGGGACGAGCTCGTCCGCGGGGCGGTCGAAGTTGTCGGTCGACAGCAGCCAGAGCGTGACGACCTCGACATCCGTCTCGGAGCACCAGCCGAGGAACTCCTCGATCTTGTCGGCTCCGGCCCGGTGGCCCTGGGCGGCGGTGTTGCCGGCCGCCTTCGCCCAGCGCCGGTTGCCGTCCATGATGACCCCGATGTGCTTGGGCACCTGGTCGTGGTCGAGGTGGCCCTCCACCCTGCGTGTATAGAACCTGAGCAGCAGACGGCGCAGGTTGTCCCGCAGGTTCACGTGTTGTCAGCCCCTCCGTGCGGATCGGACCGGCGCGCCCGAGCGGCCTCGCTCGGCGCAACCCCTGTCCCGATGGCGGTCCCCGGGGGCGAAGCCTACCCCCGGCCATGTCCTGCCGAAGTCCACCCCCGGGCGCCCCAGGGGCCTCCCCCGACGGGTGCCGGCGCCCTGGCATAGGTTCGTTCCCATGAACGACCTGCCTCTTTACCGCGCCTCGACGGAGCGGTACGACTCGATGGAATACCGGCGCACCGGAAGCAGTGGCCTCAAGCTGCCGGCCGTGTCGCTCGGCCTCTGGCACAACTTCGGCGACGACCGCTCGCTCGACTCGCAGCGCGCGATCCTGCGCCGCGCCTTCGACCTCGGCGTGACGCACTTCGACCTGGCGAACAACTACGGCCCGCCGCCCGGCTCGGCGGAGCTGAACTTCGGGAAGCTCCTGAAGCAGGACTTCGCGCCGTACCGGGACGAACTGGTGATCTCCACCAAGGCGGGGTACCTGATGCACCCCGGCCCGTACGGCGAATGGGGCTCCCGCAAGTACCTGCTGTCCTCCCTGGACGCCTCGCTGAAGCGGATGGGCGTCGACCACGTCGACATCTTCTACTCGCACCGCTTCGATCCGGACACCCCGCTGGAGGAGACGATGGGCGCGCTCGCGTCCGCGGTCCAGCAGGGCAAGGCGCTGTACGTCGGGGTCTCCTCGTACAGCAGCGAGCAGACCGCGGAAGCGGCCCGGATCCTCACCTCAATGGGTGTACGGCCGCTCATCCACCAGCCCTCGTACTCGATGATCAACCGCTGGACCGAGGACGACGCCCTGCTCGACACGCTGGAGGCGGCCGGCATGGGCTGCATCTCCTTCGTGCCGCTCGCGCAGGGCCTGCTGACGGGCAAGTACCTCCAGGGCATCCCGGAGGGCTCGCGGGCCACGCAGGGCAAGTCGCTGGACCCGCAGCTGCTGAGCGACGAGGTGCTGCGCCGGCTGAAGGGGCTGAACGCCATCGCGGCCCGCCGTGGCCAGTCCCTCGCCCAGCTCGCGCTCACGTGGGTGCTGCGCGACGAGCGGATGACCTCCGCCCTCATCGGCGCGTCCAGCGTGGCGCAGCTGGAGGAGAACGTGGCGGCGCTCGCCGGTCCGAAGCTCACGGACGAGGAGCTGAAGGAGATCGACACCTTCGCGGTGTCGACGCCGGGGACGAACATCTGGGCCGGACGGCAGTGAGTCACCGCCCTCGTGTCCCCGGGGTCCAGGGGGCGCACGGGGGCGCAGGCACCGGCCCGGCGGGCCGCCGTGTCAGGGCACAAAAAACGGGCCGGTCCGTGGGGGGGAGACGGACCGGCCCGAGGGGGGGTTTCCACCATAACCCTTCGTAAGTGATGCTGCGTGCATCGGCGTGCCACAACTACTCTCCGCAACTGTCCGACGACGCCACGGTGAGCGCGGAATCCCTCATTCAGGGTGTGATCTTGGCCGAATCACAGCGGATTCAAAGGGAAACGACGGGCATTCGGAGGAAACCAGAGGGAATCAGAGGGATTCACGGTATCCGCGTTTCCGCCGACCCTCGCGCCGCTCCGCCCGCGCGTACTCCGGGAGGGTGACGCGCGTCCGCGGCGCCCGCTTGACGGCGGCGCTAACTTCACAGCCATGGTCATGTTCACCACGGAACGGACGTCCGAACCGGTGCCGCTGGAACTCGCCGAGTCGGCGCGGGCCAGGCGTCGGGGTCTGCTCGGGCGGGACGGGGTCGAGGGGGCGCTGCTGCTCGGTCCGGCGAGCTCGGTGCACACCCTGGGCATGCGGTTCACGATCGACGTCGCCTATCTGGACCGCAGACTCCGGGTCCTGGCGGTGCGGACGATGCGGCCGGGCCGGCTGGGGCTTCCCCGCCCGCGCTCCCGGTACGTCCTGGAGGCGGAGGCCGGGGCGATGGAACGGTGGGGCGTACGGCGCGGGGCACAGGTCACACTGCACGACAGGTGACACCGGGGGCCCGGAGGCCGGCGGACGCGGCACCGCGCAGCCCCCTCCACCGCGCGGTGCCACACACGCGCGGCTTTGCTCACGCGAATTACCTTGGTCTGAACTTACGTGAGGCGATCAACCAGGGGGAGTCGCCCTCGATAACGATGTGGAAACCCCGCTAGCCGGTCGGCCGTCCGGAGGAGCGCTTCGCACATGCCGGCCCGCAGCGGATGTTTTCGGTCAATCGGTTCCGGCCCCTGCCGATCCCTGCTCCGATCCCTGTGCCGGTCGTCCCGTTCGCTCCCGGCATCGGGCCGGTGCCGGGTGTCCCGCCGCTCAGCCGCTCCGCCCCTCCGGACGGCCGCGGCGCCTGCGGTGCTCCTGATTCCTACGGTCGCGGCTTGCGCGCCTCGATCAGGAAGCGGGTGCTGTGGGCGACGAACGGTCCCTCCGCCTCGATCCGCTCGTGCAGGGACCGGAGTTGGGGCCGGTACCGGTCGACGGTGAAGCCGGGGACCATCCAGATCACCTTGCGCAGGAAGTGCACGACGGCTCCGATGTCGAGGAACTCGACGCGCAGCCGCTCCGCGCGCAGACCGACGACGTCGAGCCCGGCGGACTCCGCGGCGGCGCGGGCCCGGTCGGGGTGCCGGGCGTTCTTGACCTCCGCCGGCTGCGGCCCGACGAAGTGCTCGACCAGTTCGAAGACGCTCGCGGGACCGACCTGCTGGGAGAAGTACGTGCCGCCGGGGCTCAGGACACGGGCGATCTCGGCCCAGTGGGTGCTGACCGGATGCCGGCTGGTGACCAGGTCGAAGGCTCCGTCCGCGAAGGGCAGCGACGCGTCCTCGGGAACGGCGACGACCACGACGCCGCGCGGCCGGAGCAGGGCGGTGGCCTTGGCCGCGTTCGGCGGCCAGCCCTCGGTGGCGGCCACGACCGGGGGCATCCTCGGCGCCGAGGCGAGGACTTCGCCGCCGCCGGTCTGGAGGTCCAGCGCGGCGGCGGCCCCGGCCAGCCGCTCCCCCATCGCCCGCGCGTACCCCCAGGAGGGCCGCTGCTCGGTGGCGCGGCCCTCGAACCAGGAGAAGTCCCAGCCATCGACGGACGCGGTCTCGGCCTCGGCGACGAGGGCCTCGAAGGTTCGCGGAACGGTCATGACGGAGATCCTCCCAACGGCTGTCCGGAGAAGCGAGGGGATTTCCGCCGCCCGGCCGTGTCGGTGGCCGCTGCTACGTTCCGGGCATGACGACGAGGACCGGGACCGGGCAAGTGCCGTACACGGGCGGCGAGAAGGAGAGTCTGCACGCGAGTCTCGACCGGCATCGGGACGCCGTGCTCTGGAAGCTCGAGGGACTCGACGACGAGCGGCTCAGCCGGGTGATGACGCCATCGGGCACCAACCTGCTGGGTCTGGTGAAGCACCTCGCGTCCGTCGAGTACGGCTGGTTCTGCTCGACCTTCGGGCGGCCGACCGAGCCGCTCTGGTTCGACCCGGCCTCCGAGGAGGACATGAGCGCGGGCCAGGGCGAGACGACGGCACAGATCGTGGAGTTCTACGGCCGCGCCCGCGCCGCCGCCGACCGCACGATCGCCGAGCTGTCCCTCGACGACGTGGGCACGTCGTGGCACGGCACGACGGTCTCCCTGCGCTGGGTCCTCATCCGCATGGTCGAGGAGACGGCCCGGCACGCGGGGCACATGGACATCGTGCGGGAGCTGATCGACGGGAGCACGGGGGGCCACCGGCCGGACTGAGACGGACACCGGCTCTCCCGCGCCGCCGGCGAGGGGCGTGGGTCAGCGGCGCGCGGGCGCCGCGTCGCCCGCGGCCGGCCGGGGGTGCTCGGGAAGGACGAGCAGGGCGTGTTCGTCCTCGCCGTGGCGCACCGTGCCGCTGTGCAGGAAGCCGTGCTTCTCCAGCAGGCGTACCGAGGCGGTGTTGCCGGTGAAGGGGTCGGCGTACAGGGGCCGGTGCCGTTCGGCGCCGAGGAAGAGGCCGAGGGCTCTGCCGCCGATGCCACGGCCCCAGTACGGGCGGCCCAGCCAGTAGCCGATGTACCGCCGGTCGCCCTCCCACCACGCGACGAAGCTGCCCGCGACCTCCTCGTCCACGACGACCGTCTGCACCAGGCAGGTCGCGTCCGCGAGGATCCGCTCCTTCCAGTGGCGCATGAAGGCGTCCCGCGGCCGTGGTGTGAATCTCGAACGCCGCAGGGCCTCGGGCTCGTGCTCGTACGCGAGGAAGGCCTCCAGGTCGGCCTCCACGACGTCCCGCAACCGCACGCTGTCCTCTGTCATGCCCGCGAGTCTGGCACCCGGCACTGACAACGGGCCCGCCACCGGACGGGCCGCCGCCCGGTGGCCGCGTGCCGGCCTACGGAACGAGCGCCCGCACCTCTTCGGCCGCGAACCGCACGAACCCCTCGGGATCCGGTTCGTCGCCCGTGGGCTGGAGGATCACCGCGTCGGCCCCGGCGTCCGCGAGCCGCCGTACGGCCGCGGCGACGGCGCGCGCGTCTCCCGCGACGCCCAGGTCCGGGACCGAGCCGAGGCCCTCCGACGCGAACTCGGCGTCGAGCCGGGCGTCGGCGTCGGGTCCCGTGGCGGTCAGGAGATATACGACGACCCGGTGCGGGTCGGTGCGGCCGGCGGACGCGCGTCCCTCGTCGATGAGCCCGCGTGCGCGCCGTACGCCGTCCGGCGTGGTCGACGAGGTGAGGACGGTGCCGTCGGCGGCCTCCCCGGCGAGCCGGAGGGTACGCGGTCCGGTGGCGCCGGCGAGTACGGGCACGGGGGCGGCAGGGGGCCAGTCGAGGGCGACGTCGTCCAGCGTCACGTACCGCCCGCGCGTCGAGAGACGCTCGCCCCGGAGCAGAGCGCGCAGGGCGTCGAGGTGCTCACGCAGCAGGGTCAGCGGCGACTCGGGCCGCGCTCCGACCTGCCCCATCCAGTCCTGCACCCCGTGCCCGACGCCGAGCACGGCCCGGCCCGGGAACATCCGGTCCAGGGTGGCGGCCTCCATGGCGACGAGCGCCACGTTGCGCAGGGGTACGGGGAGCAGGCCGACCCCGACGCGCAGCCGCTCGGTCCAGGCGAGCGCGGCGGCTGCCGCCGAGATCCCGCCCTCCCGGAAACAGTCCTCCCACAACCACAACTCCTCCAGCCCCACGTCGTCCGCGAGCCGGGCGATGCCACGGAGGCGTTCCGGGGGCAACTGGGGGCGGAGGACTGCGCCGAGGGTGGTCATGAGGCATCTCTACAGGGTTGCTGCTTCTTGAAGGCGGACGTGTACTCCAGGATCAGTTCCTTCATGGCCGACTCGTCACGGTGCCCCGGCTTGAGGACCTTGACGGCGACGGAGATGTCCTTGTCCGCGGCGCCTCCTCCACGGCACTCGACCACCGACACGGCGGCCCAGTCCGCGTACGCGACGCTGTTCCGTTCCGCGGACACCGGCTGCTTGACGCCGAGTTGGTTCACCGCGATGTCTCGTGCCGAAGCCCCGGCCTCCCGGATCTCCCGTTCCAGGGAGAGCACCAGAGCACCGTCGACCGTCGCCTTGCACGTCGTGATCGCGTCGGCCACCGGGGTGGCCTCGTCGAGGGACAGGCGCTTGCCCGCCGGCAACAGCCTGGAGAGCGCCTGCGTCGGGGCGGGGACGCCGCACAGGCTCTTCGGGAGCGTGTACTCCCGTTTCTGCTCCTCGGAGCAGCCGGCCACCACGATCATCACCGCGACCACCGACAGACAGACCCCGCGCCATCCGTGCGTCAATTCGCGTCACTCTCCGAATTCCATTGCGCCCCGTCCGAGTGGCTGATGCCCGCGGCCGTACGGGCCGCGCGCTTGAGCGCGACGGCGGCCGCCGAACCCCGTCCTCCCTGAGTCGCGTCCGGGGGCAGGGGTGCCGGGCGACCGGTTTCAGGACTCGCATGGGAGGGTCTTGCGGTAGGACTCGGAGAACGGGCCGAGGAAGCGTTGGAGCTTTTTACTCATGTCTCCGTCGGCGTGGACCAGCTCGGCACGGATGGAGAACCGCTCCGACTTGTACTTGGTGTTCCTACAGTCGATCACGGTGAACGCCTCGTCGTCCCAGAGTGCGAAGCGTCCCCCGTCGGCCGGGCGCAGGTTGAAGGAGTGGCTTTGCTCCGCGGCCTGTTCGGCGGTGGTTCCGGCGGGCTGCCAGCGACCCTCGATCGAAAGCTCGATGTCACCGTCGACGACCACCGCGCAGTACGGGCGCGGCACCTCGCCGGGCGCCTGCGGCTTGACTACCTTCAGCTTGTCCCCGCCTGGCAGCAACTCCTTGGTGAGTTCCGGTTTCGCCGGTACACCGCAGAGTTTGTCCGGGACCGAGTAGGCCTTGTCGTCGCCGCTGGAGCACCCGGCGAGTGGCAGCAGGGCGAGTGCGCCGAGCACGCCGACGGCCTTGTGTCTGATCACGATGCCTTCTCGATGCTCTTCAGGACTCGCAAGGGAGGGTCTTGCGGTAGGACTCGGAGAACGGGCCTAGGAAGCGTTGGAGCTTCTTGCTCATGTCTCCGTCGGCGTGGACCAGCTCGGCACGGATGGAGAACCGCTCCGACTTGTACTTGGTGTTCTTGCAGTCGACCACGGTGAACGCCTCGTCGTCCCAGAGCGCGAAGCGTCCCCCGTCGGCCGGACGCAAATTGAAGGAGTGACTCTTCGCCGCGGCCTGTTCGGCAGTGGCTCCGGCGGGCTGCCAGATGCCCTCGATCGCAAGCTCGACGTCACCGTCGATGAGCGCCTTGCAGTAGTAGGCCGGAACCGCCTCGGCCGTGTGGGACTTGACGATCCTCAGCTTGTCACCGCCCGGCAGCAACTCCTTGGTGAGTTCCGCCTTCGCCGGTACACCACAGAGTTTGTCCGGGACCGCGTAGGCCTTGTCGTCGCCACTGGAACACCCCGCGAGCGGCAGCAGGGCGAGCGTGCCGAGCACGCCGACGGCCTTGTGTCTGATCACGATGCCTTCTCGATGCTCTTCAGGACTCGCAAGGGAGGGTCTTGCGGTAGGCCTCGGAGAACGGGCCGAGGAAGCGTTGGAGCTTCTTGCTCATGTCTCCGTCCGAGTGGACCAACCGCGCCTCGATGGAGAACCGCTCCGACTTGTACTTGGTGTTCTTGCAGTCGACCACGGTGAACGCCTTGTCGTCCCAGAGTGCGAAGCGTCCCCCGTCGGCCGGACGCAAATTGAAGGAGTGACTCTTCGCCGCGGCCTGTTCGGCGGTGGTCCCGGCGGGCTGCCAGATGCCTTCGACGACGAGTTCGACATCTCTGTCGACATGCACCGTGCAATATTGATCCGGCGCCGGCCCGACCGTCTGCGACTTGACGACCCTTAGCTTGTCCCCGCCTGGCAGCAACTCCTTGGTGAGTTCCGCCTTCGCCGGTACACCGCAGAGCTGGTCGGGAACCGTGTAGGCCTTGTCGTCGCCGCTGGAGCACCCGGCGAGTGGCAGCAGGGCGAGTGCGCCGAGCACGCCGACGGCCTTGTGTCTGATCACGATGCGTCTCCCGCGCTTTCCATCGTGGCGCCGGCGGTGTGGCCGTCGTCCGCGCCGTTCGCCGCCGAGTTCTTGAGGTCGTTGATGGTGTCGGCGGTGAAGCCACTGTTGCGTGTGGCCGCGCCGACAGCGGTCCTCGCCGAATCCATCACCGCCGAGCGGCCTTCGTGATACGTACGCGTCGCATCCCCTTCGGCCTGGTCCGAGGAGTCCTTCTCGATGCTCTTCATGATGGATTCCTGAATGTCCTCGGAAGCCCACTCAAGTGGAGCGCCAAGAATCGGCACGCGTTCGGCGACCTTGTCGACTCCCATACCGAGGAGGCGATCGGCCCACTTCTGCTTCTCGGCGGCGGCTTCGTTGAACTCCTTGTCCGACGCCGTGTGGTAGTCGAGCACGGCATCGGCCCGCGATTCGCTCATGACGCCCGCGACGATTCCGCCCGCGCGCGTGGCGTTGCGCAGCCGCTCCGCGTCCGAGACGGAGGAGTCGCTGTCCCCGTTGATCACGTCGTTCACGACATCCGCCGTGTAGGCCTGCTGCGCGCTGGTGATCGACGCGTAGGCGTCCGGGTCCTGTCCGACTTCCGCGAGGAACCGGTGCGCGAACTCCGAATTCAGCTTGGCCGGTTCTCCGAACGATGTGAACTGTTCTCCACCTCCGGCAAGGGAGGACTGAAAATCACCCATGTACTCGGCGGTGATGTCACCGAGGCTGCCCCGCATGGCATAGAGCGGGCCGCTCTCCTCGTCCAGATCCCCGTTCTCGTTGTGCCGGATCAGCCCGGGATCCTCGCCGAACTTGTTCACGATGTCATTGACCAGTTTGGCCCGCTCGGGAGTGTGACGGATCGCGTCCGCCGTGTCGTCGCTGTCGTACGGGCGGCCCGTCGTCGCCGATTCGAGGGCGTGGCCGAGGGCCTCGGGGCCGTAGCCCAGCGCCTTCTTCGTCTTGTCCTCGTCGGCGAGGATGTTGGTGTCGTTCGTGTCGACGGTCCACTCGAAGTCCTTGTCGGTGAACACGTCCAGGTACGACGTGAACCCGACCTTGCCGCCCGACTTCACCGTGCCGTCCTCGTTGTACGCGGTGGGCGTGTCGGTGAAGAACTTCTCCGAGGCCTCGGGGCTGTGACCGAGCGCCTCCAGGACGCTGTTGAGCGGGTCGTTGCCGGTGCCCAGCTTGCCGGAGGGGTTGAAGCCGTAGATGTCCTCGCTGCCCATGGGCTTGTTGTTCAGGAAGCGGTACGGGTCTTCCTTGTGGAGCTGGGTGATGTGCTCGGCGATCGGGTTGATGAAGCGGGCGTCGTAGTTGCCGTAACGAAGCAGCCCGCCGAGGACCTGGTACCCGTACGGCTTGTTCCACTGGCCCTGTTCCCAGCCGATCTGCTGGGTGCCGAGCCGGCGGAAGTCGGCGCCCCAGCTGCCCGGCAGGTGGTGCGCGGTGTCCGGGTCGGTCGCGTTGGCCAGCGCGAATCCCATGTTCTGCTGGAGGTCGCGTACGCCGTCCAGCCGGACCTTGGACGCGTCCCCGCCGGTCCCGTCGATGGACATCTCGGCGTAGAACTCCAGCGTCTTCTGCGGACCGCCGAGTCCCTCGTAGAACTCGGTGGCGAACTCGCCGTCCTTCTCGCGCCCGTTGTAGCGGATCAGCCGGTTCAGCTCGGCCAGTTCCTGGTCGGTCATCTTGTCGCCCTTGTGGGCGAGTTCCAGCGCGCGTTCCACCTGGGCGTCGTTCAGGGACTCGTACGCGCTGTGCCCGGCGTTGTGCGGATCGTCGCCGTGGCTCTTGCGCAGGGCGCGGGCCACCGACGCGTCGATCTCGGCGGCGTGGGCGAGGAGGCCGTTGATACGGCCCTCCAACTCCTGCCGGGCGTCGCGCTGTTCCTGCGTCCGCTCGTCCGTGTCGCCCCGGATGTGCGGGAAGAAGCAGCGGACCTTGCCGCCACCGATGTCCTCGACGCGGATACCGAGGGCGGGAGCGTCCGTCTGGACCGCGGCCTTGATCTGCTTCTGCAGGGCGGCGAGTTCGGTGTGGGCGTCGTCGAGGACCTGGTAGATGCTGTTGGCCTCGGTGTGGAGATCGGCTATCTCCTTGGTGGTCTTGGCCACGAACTCCCGTGTCACCGTGGCGTTCACCCCGGCCCAGCGAGCGCCGTCCGACTTGGCCTGCATGCCCTTGCGGGCGTTCTCCGCCTGGGTCTTGAGACCGTCGACGGTGTTCTTCCAGTCGGTGACGGCCGTGGCGAGCCTGCCCAGGTCGACCTCGACGAGGTCCGTGAACGTGAGTGCCATCCGGGCGCCCCTACTTGAAGTACTTGTCGAGTTCGGACACCGACTCGGCCGAGCCGTCCCGGCCCTGGAGCACGGCCGCGATCTGGGCGTCCTGCTCCGCGTGCAGCTTCTTGCTGAAGTCGAGGTGGTTGGAGATGTGCGCGCACGCCTGGAGCACCGACTTGGCCTGGGAGGTCCACACCGAGACCGTCAGCTCCAGGGCCCCGCCCATCTCGAAGCCGTGGGACTTCAGGGCGGCGGCGGACTGCATGGTCGAGCCCGCGCCCCCCTTGTCGGCGCCGGCCCCCGCGATGTCCGTCTTCTTGTGGAGCTCCCCGTAGAGGATGAACGCCTCGTGGCCCACGGCTCCCAGGTCGTCCTGACTGACCACGAGATCGGCGCCACCGCCGCCGCCCGGGTCGGCGGGCAGTTGGTTCAGCCGCATGTGCGTCGTGCTCCGCCGGGCCGCGTCGGCCTTCAGCTTCTCCCACTCGTCCCAGGCCATGCGACCCGTGCCCTCCCGCGTTCCCCGCTGTCCCCGTGATCCCCGTGACGCGGCAGGCGGTCGTGGCTCCTGATACGCCCGTCCCCCTTACCGCGTCCTTACCGTAGCAATGGTGCCGTGAGCATCGATCACTCGAAGGACACCTCACATCAATGCTTCACACTTGCCCCGCGGGCATCCGCTCGTACCGCAGGAGTACGACCCCGTTGCCGAAGGTGCGGGTCTCCGTGAGCCGGAGCGCGGTCAGGGCGTCCGCCTGTGGGAACAGCGGTTTACCGGCGCCGATCAGCACCGGATGGACGTAGATCCGGAACTCGTCGACCAGGTCGTGCCGCAGGAACGTCGCGGCGAGGTCGGCGCCGCCCAGGCCCAGGTCCCCGCCCGGCTGCTCCTTGAGCGCCCGGACCTCCTCCGGTACGACGTCCCGCACCACGGTGGTGTTCCAGTCGGCCCGCTTCAGCGTCCGCGAGTACACGATCTTCGGGATGTCCCGCCAGATCCCGGCGAACTCGGCCTCGGTGGGGGTGCTCGCGGGGTCCTGGTCGGCGGTCGGCCAGTACGCGGCCATCAGTTCGTGCGTCCTCCTGCCGTCCAGCAGGGCGCCGAAGCGGCTGATCTCCTCGTTGAAGTGCCGGTGCAGGTCCGCGTCGACCCGGTGCCAGTCGATCTCGCGGTCCGGTCCCTCGATGTACCCGTCGAGGGACACCGACATCATCAGCACGATCTTCCTCATGGCAGCAGGCTTTCAGCTCTGGGTCCCCGACGAGGTTCCGTCCGACGCGCCGCGCGGGAAGGTCACCTCGACGCGGCGGTTCTTCCGGCGGCCCTGCTCCGAGGTGTTGTCCGCGATCGGATAGTCCTCGCTGTAGCCACGTACCTCGAAGGTGACGTCCGTCGAACCGAGCGCCGCCGCCAGTTCGTCGTGGACGATCTCCGCGCGCTTCTTGGAGAGGGTGAGGCCGTGGGCGTACGAGCCGAGGTTGTCGGTGAAGCCGAAGACCCTGACCGTCGTCGCCTTCTGGGCCTTGATCTCGTCCGCGATCGCGTCGATACGGGCGCGGGCGTCCGGGTTCAGTTTCGAACTGTCCTTGGGGAAGAGGACTTCGGCCTGGAGCGCGAACGTCACGTCCGAGTTGGTGTCCTCACGCCGCTCCTCCCCTCCGAGGTCCTCCACCACCGACTTGATGTCCAGCACCTTGGCGGGGGCGAGGGTGGCGCCGTCGGCGAGTTTGAGGCCGGGGTTGTTCGCGTCCACGTCGGGGGGCGGCGATGTAGTGAGGCTGCCCGGTGGTGCGCTCGGGTCTCCGTCGTTCGCGAACGCGTGAGGGCTCGTAAGGGTAAGCGTGGACAGGACAGCGAGGGCTGTCAACATGGTTGCCGCAGCGCGGGAGGTATGGGCCATGGGTCACTCGCCATCGGAGAGTTCGATGGTGGCCGGGGGCATGGTCGGTACTTGGAACTGCACGCTCGTCGTCCCGGCGGGTGGCGCCGGGAACTGTGCGAACCAGTCGACGGTCGCCCCCTGGGAAACACCGCCCTGGAACTTGGTGCACAGGCAGCGGCCTTCGGTGTCCCGCAGAATGAGGTACTTCTTCTTGCCCTTCTCGTCCACCAGGCTCGCCCCTGCCAGGGACCCGCCGTTCTTCTTCAGCTCGTTCTCGTCACTGATCCACTCGGCACCGATCCACAGACCCGAGGTGCTGTTGGTCACCGTGCCGTTGACGGTGACGAAGCCACCCTGGTCTCGCTTGGCCGACGTGACCGCGAGCGCGATGCCGTTGCTCTTGACCTCGACGATCGGCTGATCGGCAGTAGGTGCGCTGCTCTCTTTGGCCTTGCCGCCGGAACTGTTCTGGGCAGGAGTGGAAGCCGACGGCTCCTTGCCTGATTTGCCGTCGCCACCGCTCCCACCGCAGCCGGCCACCGTGAGAAGCAGCCCAGTCGTGATCGCCACCGCGCTCAGCGCCCTGCGGCCCTTCATGGTGTGCCGAAAGTCCATCGGTACGGCTTCCTCTCACTCGGCCAGATGCACAGAGAACAGCACGGACGCGTCCGGAAGGTCGACCGGATCGAAATTTCCGGGGTCGATGTTGACGGTCTCGCCGTCGCAGTTCAGCTCGACGGGCTTCTTGGGGTCCGCGGCCGGGTCGAAGTCACAGCGCGGCTGGATGACGGCGACGGCGTGCGCGGTCGCGTGCTTGGTCTCGGTGCCGGGAATGATCGACCTGCCGACCGTGTAGTTGGTCTGGATGTCGGCCTGATACCCCGGATAGCCGTTCCTCTCGACAGCCTGCAGACCTCGAAGCGTCGAGTCGTTCTCGGCGGCCAACTGCTGGGCCGCGGCGTCGGACCCCACTCCGTCGGGACCTTGTATCCCGTCGAGCCAGTCCAGCCAGTTGTCGGCGTGGCCGACAGCAGCCCCCAACTTGTCCATGAGCTCGTCGCGTGCGTCCTGCGCCGCCGCCAACGCAGCAGCGTCCGCCGCGGATTGAGCTCCATTGCGGGCGGACGCTGCCTGAGCGAAAGCGAAGAAGGCGATCGCTGCGAAGAGCAGGATCCCCGTCAGCCAGATGTAGATGGGGAGGGTCTGCCCTCGATCGTTGCGCGGTGGACCGGCGCTCAGCCTCCGCCGACGACGTCGTCCACAGCATTGCCGATCGCCTGCGAGATCCGACCGTTCAGCCCGAGTTGATCGATGAGGGTGTAGATCCCCGCGATGAGAATCATCAGACCCGCGTACTCCACAAACCCGGCCCCCGCGTCCCGACCACGCCCCCGCATCCGGGTGGAGACGGTCTCCGTCCAGGTGCGCAGCGTACGCTCCGCGCGGACTCCGGCCCTCAGCGTCCAGTCCTTCGCCACCACGAGCACTGCCCTCCCACACGCCGCCACAATTGACACAGGCACGGTACGTGAGAACCCGCCTACTCCGAGTGGGCCCAGGGGCCCAACTTCCCCGTGCCGGAGTCATCCGCCCCACCCCTCACGCGCCGTCCCCAGCCAGTGCGCGATCGCCTCGCTGCGCGAAGAACTGTGCAGCTTCGCGAAGATGCGGTTGATGTGGTTCTTGACGGTCTTCTCGCTGATGAAGCAGGCGGCGGCGATCTGACGGTTGCTCATGCCGGCGGCGATGAGGTCCATCACCTCCACCTCCCTCGAACTCAGGTCGAAGTCGAGCCGGTCGGGCACGCGGCGGCGGAGCCTTGCCCCGCGGCCGGTGTGAGCCTTCGACGACTGTCCCACAACCGATTGCAGATGCGAAGAGATTTCGTTCGGTTCGTACGAAACACCGAGCGATTCCGGGAGGACGTGCGGACCGCGCCCCACATCCCTTACGGCGGTGACCAGTTCGGCCGTCGTGAACTCGCCATGGACGAGATAGCCGACCGCGCCCCGGCGTGACGCCTCGGCCACGACCTCGGGTTCGCGGCTGTACGTCAGCATCATCACGGGGGCGATCCTGGCCAGGTCGGGCAGGGCGGTGAGGCCGTCCGTGCCGGGCATGCGGACGTCGAGGAGGACGACGTCCGGCGGATGGGCGGTCGCCGCGGTCACCGCGTCCTCGCCGTTCGCGGCCTGGGCGACGACCTCGATGTCCGGGTGGCCGCCGAGCAGCGCGGCCAGTCCGGCCCGGACGACGGGGTTGTCGTCGGCCACCAGTACACGGAGGGGCGGGCCGATGAGTGCCTGGTCAGGCATGTGCGGCCTCCTCTTGGGGGGTGTAGGGAGGAGTGGGGGCGAGGGGAAGGGCCAGCTGGACCTCGGCCCCTCCTCGCTCGGAGCGGTTCAGGTCGACGCGGCCGCCCAGGGACGCGGCGCGTTCCGCCATGCCGAGCAGGCCGAAGTGGCCGGTTCTGGTCAGGTCGTCGAGGGTGGCGCCGGGAGGTGGGCCCACTCCGTCGTCCCGCACCCGTACCGCGAACTCGCCTTTGGAGGGGTCCAGTTCTACTTCCACCGTCACCGCCTTCGCGTGCGCGTGACGGTGCGCGTTCTCCAGTGCCTCGGAGACGATGGCCAGGACGTGCCGGGCGGTGGCGCGGGGCAGGACCGGGCGCTCGCCCCGGTGCCGGAGTTCCGCGGGCAGATGAGTGCGTGCCTCGAACACCGAAAGCAGGCAGGCGAGTTCGGACAGGACGTCCGTCTCCGGGTTGGTCAGGTCGGTATGGCGGCGCAGGTCCGACAGAAGGTCGCGTGACTCCGCCGCCGCCCGGCGGGCCGCCCCCGCGACCGTGGCCGCCTGGCGCCCGAGCGTGCCCGGGTCCGCGCCGTCCGCCGAGGCCGAGGCGGCCAGCGCCTCCGCCGCCAGCGCCAGGCCGTGCAGCGTCTTGGCGACCGAGTCGTGCATCTCCCGGGCCAGTCGCGCCCGTTCGGACTCCACGGCCTCGGCGACCGCGAGACGGGAGTTCGCCTCGGACAGTGCCTGGCTCGCCGTGCCGAAGCGGAACATCAGGTTGCGCAGGGTGACGCCGATGATGCCCGCGCCGACGCAGAACCCCGCGATCAGGAGGGTGTTGGCACCGGCCCCCGGGTGGTGCTGCCAGGCCCGGTAGACCGTCACCAGGACGATCAGTTGCAGGCCCGTGAAGACGCCCGAGCCGCGCCAGCCGTACAGCAGGCCCGCCAGCAGGGGGGTGCAGACCGTCGCGTACGCGAGGGGGGACGCGGGGGACGCCGTCAGGAGCAGCACCGCGCCGAAGGTCAGGTCCACGGCCATCAGGGTGGGGTGCGCGAGGAGGCGGGGGCCGAAGCGGTCCCAGTCCCTGAGCATGGCGTACGAGCCCATGACACCGAGGACGGCGGCGGCCAGGACCGCGTAACGGGAGAGGCCGTCGGTCGCGTTGGCCATCGCGAAGGGTGCGCCGATCGCGATCGCGGCGAGGCGGACGGCGAAGGCCTGGCGGCAGAGGGCCTGGAGGGCGTTGAGCTGGAGACGGACGCTGCCGGGGGCGGGGGCGTCGTCGGCGAGGTAGCCGGGGCCCGCGCCATCGGGCCAGCTCGACTCCGGCGCCTCCCCGGCCGCCCCCGTCCGCTCTCGTTCCGCCGGTGCCCACGGCCGGACCAGCCGGGCCCACAGCCGGCCGGGTGAGGCCGCCCACGGCCGGTGCGGCGCGGGGGCCGGGAGCCAGGGCGGCGGCGTGCGGCGGGTGTCCATCAGCGGCCCAGGATCGAGCCGAAGTTCGTGCCCGACCCCAGGAACATCCCCGTGGCGATCAGGATCATCGTCGCCGGAAGCATGAAGACGAGGGTGACCATCGTCGCCTTGGGGATGGTCTTGGCCGCGCGGCGGCGGGCGTTCTGGGCGTCCGTGCGGCGCATGTCCGTGGCCAGCTGGATCAGGGTCTCGGCGATCGGGGAGCCGAGTTCCTCGCCCTGTTGGAGTGCCGACACGAACTGGGCGACCTGTTCGGAGGAGTTGCGCCTGCGCAATTCGTCGAAGGCCTGGCGGCGGCTGACGCCCATGTCCATCTGGCGCAGCGTGATGCGCAGTTCGTCCGACCACGGTCCTTCGTACTTCTCCGCGACGCGGTCCAGGGCCTGGCGGAAGCCGAGACCCGCCGAGACCACGACGGCGAGGACGTCGAGGAAGTCGGGGAGGATGCGGTCGATGGCCTCCTTGCGTTCGCGGACGGCCTGCCAGATGAGGGCGTCGGCAGCGACCAGACCGAAGGTCAGGGAGAGCACGGCGAACAGGAGCCGTCCGTTGGTGAGGAAGATCAGGCCCAGCAGGACGCCGAAGACGCCGTACACCGCGCGGCGGGCGGCATAGCGGTTGAGGGTCAGACCGCCGGGGTTGCCCGCCATGTCTATGCGCCGGCGTTTGGCGTCGACGCGGCGGGGGCCCATCAGGCGCAGCACCACGGGGGCGAAGCGCATGCCGAGACGGTCGACGGCGGAGTCCGCCTTGGAGACGCGGGTTCCGCCGACCTCCAGGGCGAGCGCGAGGTCGCTGGGCAGTTTCGCGTCGGCGCGGATCATGCGGATGCCCAGCAGGGCGCCCGCGACGGCGGCGGCCGTCACGAGGGCGAGCAGCAGGGGGAGCAACGTAATCCCTCCTTCCTCAGACTTCGATCCTGCCGAGGCGGCGGATGACGAAGAAGCCGACGGTGTACAGGCCCAGCGAGATCAGGACGAGGGCCTGGCCGAGGCCGGAGCCGGTGACGCGGGCGAGCGCGCCCTCGTTCGAGGAGTTGATCAGGAGCAGGGAGCCGAGGCCGAGCAGCGGGACCGTGAAGGCCGTCGCGTTGACCTCGGAGAGCATGGTGCGCACCTCGCGGCGGGTCTCCTTGCGGTCCTCCAGGGTCTGGGTGAGGTTGCGCAGGGAGCTGACGACGGAGCCGCCCGCCTTGTTGGCGAGGACGAGTGTGGTGACCAGGACGATCAGTTCGCGGGAGGGCAGTCGCTCGGAGAGCTCGCCGAGGGCGTCGTCGATGGTGCGCCCCATCATCAGCTGGTCCGCCACGTGGGCGAGTTCCTCGCCCGCCGGGTTCTCCAGTTCCTCGGCGGCCATCGCCAGGGCGGTCCGCATGGCGAGGCCGGCGGCGGTCGCGTTGGCCAGCAGGCGCGCCACGTCGGGGAGTTGGCCGATGAAGGCCTCGATACGCTTCTGTCGCTGCCAGTTGAGGAATATGACCGCGCTCCACACCCCGACCAGGGCGGCGATCGGGCCGAAGAAGGGGGCCAGCACCGAGGCCGCGATCAGCCACAGCGCGACGACGACGGCGGTGACGTAGGTGGCGAACTCGCCGGCCGTCACGTCGAGGCCCGTCGCCGACAGACGCAGGTGGATGGAGCGGCCGAGTCGGGTGCGGCGCAGCCGGCGGTCGACGGCGGCGAAGCGGCGTACGCGGCCGGCGGCGGTGCGCAGCGGGCCGCCGCCGGAGAGGCGGTCCACGAGGGCCTGGCGCTGGGCGCGTCCGGAGGCGTACGTGTGCACGCCCGCGACGGCGAGGGTGCCGCACAGGACGGTGGCGCCGAGGGCCAGGACGGCGGGGTCGTTCACGGCTCGCTCCGCTCGGTCGTGGGGGTCATCCGATGGCCTGCCTGGGGTCGAGTGCGTCCAGGACCTCGACGACGCCGAAGGCGGGCGGCAGCGGTTCGTTGGCGACGTACAGCTTCTCCGCGACCGGGCGGGGCAGCGGGAGGTGTTCGAAGCGGCCGTGGACGACCCGGTCGGGGCCGACGGGGCGCGGGACGAAGCGGGTGACGGGGACGACCCGGAACTGTTCGCGGCCGTGCGAGACCAGCAGGGCGATCTCGGTGATCCGGCGGGAGCCGTCGGCGTGCCGGGACAGCTGGACGACCACGTCGACGGCGGAGTTGATCTGGTCCTTCAGCGCCTCGAAGGGGATCAGAACCTCGGACATCGAGCCGAGGGTCTGGAGTCGCATGAGGGCGTCCTCCGCGGAGTTCGCGTGGACCGTCGCGAGCGAGCCGTCGTGGCCGGTCGACATCGCCTGGAGCATGTCGAGGGTCTCCCCACCGCGGACCTCGCCGACGATGATGCGGTCGGGGCGCATGCGCAGGGAGTTGCGGACCAGGTCGCGGATGGTGATCTGGCCCTTGCCCTCGACGTTCGGGGGCCGGGACTCCAGGCGGATGACGTGTTCCTGCTGGAGCTGGAGCTCGGCCGAGTCCTCGATGGTGATGATGCGTTCGTGGGACGGGATGAGTCCGGAGAGCGCGTTGAGGAGGGTGGTCTTCCCGCTGCCCGTGCCGCCGCTGACGATCAGGTTGAAGCGGGCGCGGACGAACGCCGCGAGGAGCATCAGCATCTGCTCGTCGAGCGAGCCGAGGCCGATGAGTTCGGGGAGGGTGTACGCGCGGGGGAAGCGGCGGATGGTGAGGGTGGGCCCGGTGAGGGCGAGCGGCGGGATGATGACGTTGACGCGTTCGCCGGTGGGGAGGCGGGCGTCGACCATGGGATTGGACTCGTCGACGCGGCGGTTGACGGTGGAGACGATGCGTTCGATGGTCTGCATGAGCTGTTCGGTGGAGGCGAAGCGCAGCGGGAGCTGTTCGACCCGGCCGGCGCGCTCCACGAAGATCGAGTCCGGGCCGTTGACCATGATCTCGGTGATCGACGCGTCGGCGAGCAGGGGTTCGAGGACTCCGAGTCCGAGTGCTTCGTCCACGACCCGGCGGATCAGCTGGGAGCGTTCGGCGGAGGAGAGGACGGGGCCTTCGCGGCTGATGATGTGGCCGAGTACGCGCTCCAGGCGCACCCGCCGTTCGGCCGCCGCCAGGCTCGACATCTCGGCGAGGTCGATCTCCTCCAGGAGCTTGGCGCGGTAGACGGCGACGAGGTGTCCGTCCTCGCGGGCGGGGCCTCCCTCGTCGGGGGTGGCCAGTCGGGATCGCAGGCTCATGGGTTCGGCTCCTCCCGGGCGGTCGTGGGTTCGGTCGTGGGGCTCAGTCGTCGGTGGGCATGGTGGCGCGGCGGGTGACCGTGTAGGGGCCGAAGAGGGGGATGACCCCGGGGACCTGGACGGTGACGGTGGCGGTGGTGAGGTCGGGGCCCGGTACGGGGTCGACGCTCGGGTCCAGCCATCCGCTCACGGCGGCCTGTCCCGCCGCCCCGCCGTCGCCGCCCTGTGAGGCGACCCGGGCGGCGGCCCGGGCGCCGGAGCCGGCCTGGTTGATCCCGTACCCGATGAGGCCGAGCTGGATGGTGGCCATGCCGATGACCAGGAGGATGGGCAGGAACCCGGCGAACTCCAGCATGGAGACGCCCCGGTCGTCTCGGAGGCGACGTGGAAGGCGCCGCGGAAGGCACCGCGACAACCTCGGGAAGGTGGTCATCCGGCGTCCCCCTCCAGTGCCGCGCCCGCCGTCCCTCGCACGTGCCACCCCGCGTCGAAGCCCGGGAAGAAGAGCGGGACGTCGACGTCGACGGTGGCGCGCATCACCGGGCCCGCCGGAGCGCAGACGATCCCCGCGTCGCTCCAGGAGCCCGGCAGATGCCTGCTCCCCGCCGTCTGGCACGCGCCGCCGACGTCGCCGTCGACCGCGTACGCCGCGGTCGCCGCGCGGGCCGCCTCGTCCGCCGCGTTCCCGGCCAGCGAGTACGAGTAGCCGTACAGCACGCACTGCCACAGGATCGTCATCACGACCAGCAGGATCGGGAACATCCCGGCGAATTCCAGGGTCACCGCGCCCCGGTCGCCGCCCCTCCTGCGCAGCCCCGACGTCCCCCGGTCCGGGGAGGCCTTGCGGCGCCGGCCGCCGCCCCCGCCCTCCTGGGCGACGACCAGTCCCAGTTCCGCCGCCAGGGCCCACAGCGCCTGTTTGACGGTGGAGCGGGCGTCGAGGTCCTGGAGGCGGCCCGCGTCCACGACGGACTGGAGCTCCTTGAAGGCGGCGGGGACCGCGGCGCCGGCGACCTTGGTGCCGGTGACGCGCTGGACCAGGGAGGGCTGGATCTCCGTACCGCGGGCGAACCGGTTGACGACCGTCGTCGTCTCCTCCGCCTTGCGGATCTGGAGGCGGTCCCACATGCGGACCATGCGTTTGGCGGCGCGGACGGCGACGACGTCCGGGGTGACGACGAGCAGCGCCTGGTCGGCCATCTCCACGGCCGCCGCGGTGGCGGAGGTCATCTGGGAGCCGCAGTCGACGATCACGACGTCGTGGCGGGAGCGCAGGGCCGACAGGACCTGGCGGGTCACCCGGTCCGTGACCTCCTCGCCGCGTTCGCCCTCGGCGGGGGCGAGGAGCAGGCCGACGCCGCTGTCGTGGAGGTAGACGGCGTCCTGGAGGACACGCTGGTTGATGTCGCTGATCCCGGCGAGGTCGGCGACCGACCGGCGGAACTGCACGTCGAGGTAGGAGGCGACGTCCCCGGACTGGAGGTCGAGGTCCACCAGGGCCACGTCCCGCCCGGACGCCTTCGACGCCAGGGCGATCTGGACCGCCGTCACGGTGGTGCCGACGCCGCCCTTCGCCCCGGTGACCGTGACGACGGTGCCGCCGGGGCCCGTGTACAGCTCGGGCGTGCCGCTGCCGAGGTGACGCCGCATGCCGAGCGACCAGCCGGCCGCGGCCTGGACGCGTTCGGCGAGGGCGTCGTAGCCGAGCGGCAGGCCGACGATGCCGCGGGCGCCGGAGTCCATGGCGGCGGTGAGGACGCCGGCGCTGGTGTCGGCCGTGACGAGGACGACGCCGACCGCCGGGAAGCGCAGCACCAGATCGCGGATGAGGTCCAACGCCGGTACGGGACCGATGCGTTCGTGGACGAGGACGACTTCGGGCAGCTCGTCGAGCGACTCCGCCGCGAGCCGGGCGAGGGTGTCGAGCAGGGCGGTGGAGTCGGGGACGGGCGGGGCGGGTTCGGCGTCGGCGAGCTGGCTGAGCAGGGTGGTGAGCGCTCGGGCGGAGTCGATGTCGCCGACGGCCGGGAGGATACGGATGGTCATCGGCACGGCCCCGGGGGCGTGGACCTCATGCGCGGCCTCCTACTTGTCCTGGTCGAGGGTGTACGTACGCTCGCCGGGGGCGACGGTGGTGGCGGAGCCGCCCGCGACCAGGGCGAGCCGGACGTGGGTCGCGAAGGACTCGGCGTACGCGACGCGTTGGGCGTCGGCGGTGTCGAGCGCGAAGGTGATGGGCACGGCCTGGGTGGCGGTGCGGCTGCGTTCGGCGCTGGACTGTCCGGGGTCGAGGGCGGTGAGTTTGCCGACGTCGATGACGCGGGCGTTCGCCACGATGACCTTGGACTGGTCCTTCTGCTTGTCGTTCTCGGCCTTGAAGGTGGCGTAGATGTTGACCCGCGCGCCCGGGTCGATCTTTCCGGCCACGCCGGTCGCCGCGTCGATCATGATGGCGATCTCCTGCTGGCCGGCTTCCAGCGCGGGCCGGTCGACGATCATGTCGCTCTGGAGCAGGGACCCCTTCTCCAGCTGGGTGACGGCGATCTTCCCGCGGATCCGGGAGAGGTCCGTGACGGCGGTGGAGGACAGCCAGCGCTCGGGCATCGAGATCTTCTGGAACTGGTCGGCCGACAGCTCCTTGTAGGGCGCGATGTCGTCCTTGAGGCGGTACGCCGAGACCTCCGGGCCGACCTTGGAGTTCACGTCACGGATCACCGAGAGGACTCCGGCGAAGGCGCCCAGGGCGCACAGGACCGAGAGGACCAGCAGGATGACGCCGCGGCGCTGGCGTGAGTTCATGACGCGGACAACCTCGATCGTGGGGCGGGGACGGCGGGGTCGAGCGGTCGTGCCTGGTGCTGTTCAGGTGCTGTTGAGATGTCGCTGTGGAGCCGTGGTGCCACGGAGCCGAGGTGCCGGATCCGCGCAGCCGACGCGTCCGATGGGACCTATGTGGCTTATGTCATGCCCCGGGGCAGGGCACGCACTGGAGAGGATGCCCCCACCTCGGCGGCCGGAAGCTCCGATGGCGGTGGCAGCGGCGCGGCGCAGAACCCGCAGCGGTCACCGATGAGTTCGAGTCCGCACCAGTGGCACTCCTCCCGCCGGACGGACGACACGAGTTGGTAGAGCACGGAGACGTCGTGGAGACCGGCGGCGAACTCGGCGAGCTTGGCGGTGCCCCACCAGCGGGCCGACTCCTCCGGCAGCGGCACCGTCGCGACGCCCTGTACGCGCCAGGCGGGGGCGAGGGTCGCCGTGACCCAGTCCGAGGGCGGCTGGCCGGCGGCCACGAGCAGCCGGGTGCCGAACTCGGGTCCGGCGATGTCGTCCTGGCCGATCCGCGCGAGCTGGGGCCGTGGCGTGGCCAGCACGGCGAACTGGGCCCCCGGTACCCATGACTTGGCGTGCGACTTCAGGGTCACCGGCACCCGGTCGAGCTTGGCGACCGAGCCGAGCAGGGCGCCGGCGTAGATGTAGTGGGCGAGCAGCCGGGCGGAGGAGGCGAGCACGCCCGGACTGAAGTCGCAGACGGACAGCTGGCGCAACTGCTGGGCGAGCAGGGCCAGTCCGAGCGGCGGCAGGTCGATGCCGAGCAGCGCGATCCGGTCGCTCTCCAGGACGGAGCGGACGGTGTGCAGGCGCTGGGTCACGGCCGCGTCGACCGAGGCCGGGTAGAGCGCGATGACGTATCCGTGCTGCTCGATGAGCGTGTGCATGCCCGTGAGGGAGGCGTCGAGGGTGTCGAGGGGCTGGACGACGGCGGGCGGGGTCTGTCGGTCGTGCGGCGGCAGCACCAGGTCGGGACTGGTGACGGCTATCGCGGTCGGCACGCTGCACACACCCCGTTCGCCGCGGCGAGGTGGTCAACCACCGCCACGGATCGCCCCTGTTTCGTCATGGACCGCCACAGTTGGCCGCAGATCGTCACTGTGACGCCCTCTTGCATCAGCACCATATCCACGGCATGGCCCGCTCAACACCGAATCCGCCAGATCATCTCACCGAAGGTGCGGGCATGATCAACGGAGAGTGAGGCGAATACGCGACAAGTCGCCCGCGCCTCAAAGGTGTTGGGATTTCCGGCCGTTCCCCGAGGTCTTGACAACAGGATTGGTCTGGACCAACTTGTATCCAGCGGTGGCCGCCGTTCCGTATCCCTCCCCCACCTCCCCGGAGGACCCAGTGGACCGCGTCACACGCATGCCCGCACGGAGATGGGCGGTCGGCCTCGCCACCGCAGTCACCGCCTCCGTCCTCTCCCTCACCGGCCTGGCGGGCCAGGCCCAGGCAGCCGACGTCAACAACGCCAGGAACGGCGGTTACGAGTCGGGCCTGAGCAACTGGACCTGTTCCGCGGGCAGCGGTACGACGGTGTCCTCACCGGTGCACGGCGGATCGGCGGCGCTCAAGGCGACGCCCGCCGGGCAGGACAACGCCCAGTGCACCCAGTCCGTCGCGGTCAAGCCCAACTCGACGTACACGCTCAGCGCGTGGGTGCAGGGCGGGTACTCCTACCTCGGTGTGACCGGCACGGGCACCACGGACGTGTCGACCTGGACCCCGGACTCCGCCTCCTGGAAGCAGCTGTCCACCAGCTTCACCACGGGTGCGTCGACCACCTCGGTGACGGTCTACACGCACGGGTGGTACGGACAGGCCGCGTACTACGCCGACGACCTCTCGGTCTTCGGCCCCGACGGCGGCGGGGGCGGCGACCCGGCCCCCACGGTCCCGGCTGCACCCGCCGGCCTGGCCGTCTCCTCGACCACCTCCTCGTCCGTCTCCCTGACCTGGAACACGGTGTCGGGAGCGACGGGTTACAACGTCTACCGGTCCGGCACGAAGGTGACGGCCGTGACCGGGACCTCGGCGACGGTGACCGGACTGACCGCGTCCACCTCGTACCCCTTCCAGGTCACGGCGACCAACTCGGCCGGTGAGTCCGCGAAGTCGGCGACGGTGACGGGCACGACGAACGCGTCCTCGGGGGGTGGCGGGGGCACCGGGCTGCCGAAGCACGCCGTCACGGGCTACTGGCAGAACTTCAACAACGGCGCGACGGTGCAGAAGATCTCCGCCGTCCAGTCCCAGTACGACATCATCGCGGTGGCCTTCGCGGACGCGACCGGCACGCCGGGCGCGGTGAGCTTCAGCCTGGACTCCGCCGGCCTCGGCGGCTACACGGTCGACCAGTTCAAGGCGGACATCAAGGCCAAGCAGGCCGCGGGCAAGAAGGTCGTCATCTCCATCGGCGGCCAGAACGGCACGGTGTCCATCAACGACTCGACGTCCGCGGCGAACTTCGCCAACTCCGTCTACTCCCTCATGCAGACGTACGGCTTCGACGGCGTCGACATCGACCTGGAGAACGGCCTCAACGCGACGTACATGACGCAGGCGCTGCGCTCCCTGGCGGCCAAGGCGGGCCCGTCCCTGATCATCACGATGGCCCCGCAGACGATCGACATGCAGTCCACCTCGAACACCTACTTCCAGACCGCCCTGAACATCAAGGACATCCTCACGGTCGTCAACATGCAGTACTACAACAGCGGTTCGATGCTGGGCTGCGACGGCAAGGTGTACTCGCAGGGCTCGGTCGACTTCCTGACCGCCCTCGCCTGCATCCAGTTGCAGGGCGGCCTCGCCCCGTCCCAGGTCGGCCTGGGCCTGCCGGCCTCGACGAGCGGCGCGGGCAGCGGCTACGTCTCCCCGACTGTCGTCAACAACGCCCTGGACTGCCTGACCAAGCTCACCAACTGCGGTTCCTTCAAGCCCTCCAAGGCCTACCCGGACCTGCGCGGCGCGATGACCTGGTCGACGAACTGGGACGCCTCCGCCGGCAACGCGTGGTCCAACTCGGTGGGAGCGCACGTGCACGGGCTCGGCTGAACCCGCTGGACCGGCGCAGCCGGTGGGGCCGCCCCCACCGGGCCGGCCGAAGGGGCGACCTCCGACGAGGTCGCCCCTTCGGGCTTTCCCGGACGGCCCCCCGAGGGCCGCCCTCCCGCCCGGATTACGGCCGATTCCGCTCGCCCGCCCTTGGTCGAGTCTTGACCTGCTCATGCCATAGCTTCACCATGAGCGCCACATCCGCACCCCGCACGTCGCACTGATCCCACCCCCCAGCTCCGTACCCCCACATCCGGTGACCCGGATTCCAGGAGAAACAAGGAGACTTCATGCGACTTCGCACCCGCGGCAGACGGGCCGCCGTCCTCGCCCCGCTGCTGGCCCTCGCCCTCGCCGCACCCGTCACCGGCTCGGTCACCAGCGCCACGGCGACCGGCGCGAAGGCCCCAGCGCCCTCGGCCGACGACATCCGTCAGTACGAGATCCACCGGAGCACGACCCCGGTGACCCGTACGGCCATCCAGGCCGCCGGCGTCACCGTGGACGAGGCCGACGAGGAGACCGTCGTCGTCTCGGGCCGCGCGGACCAGGCCAGGGAGCTGCGCCGGCTCGGCTACGAGGTCTCACCGCTGGGCTCGGCGCCGAACCGCTCGAACGGTCCCGGTGATCTCCGCCTCCTCGACTTCCCCTCGGCCGACGCGAAGTACCACAACTACGCCGAGGCGAACGCGGAGATCGACCAGCGGCTCGCTGCGTACCCCGGCATCATGAGCAAGCGCGTGATCGGGAAGTCGTACCAGGGCCGGGACATCGTCGCCGTCAAGGTCAGCGACAACGTGGCGACCGACGAGAACGAGCCCGAGGTCCTGCTCACCTTCCACCAGCACGCCCGTGAGCACCTGACCGTCGAGATGGCGCTGTACCTGCTGCGCGAGCTGGGAGCCGGCTACGGCAGTGACTCCCGGGTCACCAGCATGGTGAACAACCGCGAGATCTGGATCGTCCCGGACCTCAACCCGGACGGCGGCGAGTACGACATCGCCACCGGTTCGTACCGCTCGTGGCGCAAGAACCGCCAGCCCAACAGCGGGAGTTCGTACGTCGGCACCGACCTCAACCGCAACTGGAACCACCGGTGGGGCTGCTGCGGCGGCTCGTCCGGGTCCACGTCCTCCGAGACCTACCGCGGAGCGTCCGCCGAGTCGGCGCCCGAGGTGAAGGTGGTCGCCGACTTCGTGCGCGGCCGGGTCGTCGGCGGCAGGCAGCAGATCAGGGCCGGGATCGACTTCCACACGTACAGCGAACTCGTGCTGTGGCCCTTCGGGTTCACCACGGCCGACACCACGACCGGCATGACCGCGGACGACGCGGCCGCGTTCAAGGCCGTCGGACGGACGATGGCCGCGAGCAACGGCTACACACCGGAGCAGTCCAGCGACCTGTACATCACCGACGGTTCGATCGACGACTACCTCTGGGGCACCCAGAAGATCTTCGACTTCACCTTCGAGATGTACCCGAGGTCCAGTTCGGGCGGCGGGTTCTACCCGCCCGACGAGGTGATCGAGCGGGAGACCTCGCGCAACCGGGACGCGGTGCTCCAACTGCTGGAGAACGCGGACTGCATGTACCGGTCCATCGGCAAGGAGGCGCAGTACTGCGCCTGACCGGGACGGCCGGACAGGGGCGAACCGCGCGGCCGCGTACGGCCCGCCCCCCCGGGGGCCCCCCCCCCACCGGGGGGGGGGGGCCCGGGGGGGCGGCGCCCAGGCGGGCCCCCCCCGGGGGGGCCCCCCGCCGGGGTGGGCGA
>NZ_JBHWEL010000028.1:31716-51485 GCF_042734135.1 Streptomyces sp. NPDC059668
ACGCCCCCGACATCGACAGGATCGTCGTTCCGCAGTCCGTCTGACCCGCTTCCCGGGGGGGCCCGGGTCACGCCCCCGGGGCCCCGGGGGCCCCCCCCACGCGCCTACGGGGTGTCCTTGCCCGGGGTGTCCTCGTCCGAGGCGTCCACGTCCGGGGAGTCCCCGGTCGCGGTGTCCTCTTCCGGGGCGCCCTCCTCGAAGTAGGCGTCCAGCACGGCGTCGAGCTGTTCCTCCCACTCCTTGAAGCGCGACCGGGCCGTCGCCTCGATCTCGATCGGGTACCAACGGCGGTCCGGCGTGTGCACCGTGACGGTGAACCGCTTCCCGAACCGGGGCGACTCCGTCTCCACGGCCCCGATCTCGTCCCAGCGGAACTCCGCCTCCTGGTCGTCCAGGCGAAGGTGTACACCGCCGTGGTCGGCCTTGATCGAGGCGCGCCGGTCGGAGGCCTCGAAAACCGGTCCGTCGGGATCGGGTTCGGGGTCCGACCCGGTCTCGGTCTCGGGCTCGGAGTCTGCCTCCTCCTCGGACTTGGTGGAGGTCTCGGCGGAGACCTCCTCTTCGGGGGCGACGTCCTCGACAGCCGCCTCCTCGGACACGGCCTCCTCGACGACCGCGTCCTTCGGCTCCGCCGTGGCGGGTGACGTGAGCCCGGGGATGTACGCCGGGTTCACCGCGGCGGCGTCCAGGGGCTGGCTCTTCGAACCTATGCGCTGCTCCACAGCGGGCAGTATGGTCGAAGATCCTGTGCCGGGCACAGCCAGCCCCTACTTAGCTACGCGGCTGTTATACGAACACACTCACCACGGCGGCCACGGCGAACCCGGCGACGGACAGCACCGACTCCAGGACGGTCCAGGTCTTCAGCGTGTCCCGTTCGCTGATGCCGAAGTACTTGGCGACCATCCAGAAGCCGCCGTCGTTGACGTGCGAGGCGAAGATCGAGCCCGCCGAGATGGCCATGATGACCAGCGCGACGAACGCCTGGGAGTGGTCCCCCTCCGTCAGCAGCGGCGCCACGATGCCGGCCGTGGTGACGATGGCGACCGTGGCCGAACCCTGGGCGACGCGCAGGACCAGGGAGATCAGGTAGGCGAGGACGACCACCGGCAGGCCGACGTCGTTGAAGGTGTCGGAGAGCGCCTGGGCGACCCCGCTGCCCTTGAGGACCGCGCCGAAGACACCGCCCGCGCCGACCACGAGCAGGATGTTGCCGACCGGCTTGAGGGAGGCGGTGGACACCGTCTCCAGCGACTTGCGGGACCAGCCGCGCCGGATGCCGAGCAGGTAGTACGCCAGCAGCAGCGCGATCGTCAGCGCGACGAAGGGGTGGCCGAAGAACTCGATGACCGAGCGGCCGGTGGAGGGGTCGAAGGCGATCGAGGAGAAGGTGGCGAGCAGGATCAGCACGAGCGGCGTCCCGATGATGGCCAGCACCGTGGTGAGCGGCACCGGCGCCTCCCGCGGCGTGACACCGGCGGTCCGCTGCTCCTCGGCCAGCGCGGCCTTGGCCTCGTCGGCGGCCTCGACCATGTCCTGCGGTACGGGGACGAAGATCCGCTTGCCGACCCAGGCCGCCCAGGCCCAGGCGGCGAGCACGGCGGGGATGCCGCAGACGATGCCCATCAGGATGACCCAGCCGAGGTCGACGTGGAGCAGGCCGGCGGCGGCCACCGGACCCGGGTGCGGCGGCAGGAACGCGTGGGTCATGGACAGGCCGGCGAGCAGCGGCAGGCAGTACAGGAGGATCGACTTGCCGCCGCGCTTGGCGGCCGCGTACACGATCGGCGCGAGGACGAAGATGCCGACGTCGAAGAAGACCGGGATGCCGAAGATGAGGCCGGTGAGGCCCATGGCGAGCGGTGCGCGCTTCTCCCCGAAGAGCTGGAGCAGCCGGGAGGCCAACACCTCGGCTCCGCCGGAGACTTCGAGCACGGCGCCGAGCATGGTGCCGAGCCCGATGATGATCGCGATGTGGCCGAGGGTGCCGCCCATGCCGGACTCGATGAGCGAGACGGCGTCGGACCGCTGGACGGTGCCGAAGAGTTCGGTGACCGAGAGACCGGCCGCGAGGCCGACGGCTATGGAGACCGCGAGCAGCGCGACGAACGGCTGGAGTCTGACCTTGATGATCAGGAAGAGGAGAAGCAGGATGCCGAGCGCGGCGACCGTGAGGAGGCCGGCGGTGCCGTGGACGACGGCGATGAGTCCACCGGTGTGGGGTGGGGTCTCGGGAGCGGCGGCGGCGAGCAGGGACATCAAGGGGGACCTCGTAATTCCATGGGTCTTTCGGGGCAGGGGGGATCGCGGTGCGGCGCCCCGGGGACGGGCGCCGCACCGTGACGACGTACGGAGTGCGGGTGGAGCGGGAGGGGGCTGGGCCCGGCGTCAGCTCAGGACGGCCAGCGCGTCGATCTCGATGAGGAGGCCCGCGGGCAGACCGACGTAGACGGTCGTGCGGGCGGCGGGGGGCGCGGTGAGGCCCTGCTCCTCGAAGTACGCGTTGTAGATCTGGTTCATCTCGGCGAAGTGGTCGACGTCGGTGAGGTAGACGCGGATCATCATCGCGTCGTCCCAGGTGGCGCCGCCCTCTTCGAGGATGGCCCGGACGTTGGCCAGGGTCTGGAGGGTCTGCTCGCGCAGGGTCGGGCCCGCGGGCGTCGGCGGCTCGCCCTCGACGGCGGGCAGGAAGCCGACCTGTCCGGCGACCTGGAGGATGTTCCCCTTCCTGACTCCGTGCGAGAACTTGGCGGGCGGGGTGGTGTGGGTCTTGGGGGTGAGAGCGGTCTTCTCGGTCATGGGGGTCCTTAGCTGGGGTCCTTCGGGGGCTTTCCGGAGTAGTCGCGGCTGATGGCGTCCGCCGTACGGCGCACCAGCGGGAGCAGGGTGAGGAGTTCTTCGGCGGTGACGACGACGTTGGGCGCGGAGACCGACATCGCGGCGGCGACGCGCCCGTCGGCACCCCGGATGGGCGCGGCGACGCAGTTGATGGACTCCTCGTGGCCACCGAGGTCGGTGGCCCAGCCCTGTTCGCGCACCGTCGCCAGCTCTCTCAGGAAGGCGGGGGCGTTGGGGGTCGAACGGGCCGTGTAGAGGGGGTAGTCGAGCTTCTCCGTGAGGGTGCGGCGCTCGGCCTCGGGCAGGTCGGCGAGGAGGAGTTTGGCGACCGCGGCGACGGTGATGGCGACGGGTTTGCCGATCCGGGAGTACATGCGCACCGGGTAGCGGCTCTCCACCTTGTCGATGTAGAGGACCTCGTCGTCCTCGTACACCGCGAGGTGCACGGTGTGTCCGCACTGCTCGTTGAGGCGGACGAGGTGGGAGTGGGCGATCTCCCGGATGTCGAGGTTCTCGACGGCCTCCTGGGCGAGGGCGAAGAGGCGGGCGCCGAGCCGGTAGCGCTGGTCGGACTGGCGGTAGACCAGGCCGTGCTCGTGCAGGGTGCGCAGGAGCCGCAGCGCCGTGGACTTGTGGACGCCGAGACGGTCGGCGACCTGACCGAGGTCGGCGGGTCCCTCGGCGAGCAGCGGCAGGATGCTGAGCGCCCGGTCGACGGTCTGGCTCATGGGGTACGTACCTCCTCGTCGGCCCGCGTGACGGCTTCGGTCCAGCCGGGGCCGAGTCGAAGTGTCCCCCACGCCTCGTCGTCCAGAGCCGCCAGCCGGTCGGCGTGGTCGCGGGACGGCGGCGCGGCGAGGTCGCCGGGGACGGTGAGGGCGGCGGCGGCCGTGAGGTGGCCGTGCCGCAGCCGGTCACGGGCGGGAAGCCCGCGCAGGGTGGCGGACAGGAACCCGGCGGCGAAGGCGTCCCCGGCGCCGACGGGCGCGACGACGTCGACCCCGAGGGCGGGAACACGGGTGACGGTGTCCGGGCGGGGCTCGCCGCCACGGACACCGCCGGGCCCGGCACCGTGCCCACCGCCGGGCCCGGCGCCGCTCCCGCGCTCGAACAGCGTCGCGCCCGCCGCGCCCTGCTTCACGACCAGGGCCCGGGGTTCGGGCAGTGCGGCGCGGATCGCGTCGGGGCCGCCGGTGACGCCCCAGGCCTCCTCCGCCTCGTCCTCGCCGACGAAGACGAGGTCGCTGCGGCGGGCCAGTTCCAGCAGGACGGTCCGGCCCGTCTCCGGGTGGTGCCAGAGGTGGGCGCGGTGGTTGACGTCGAACGAGACGAGGGGGCGGCCGGGGCGGGCTGCGGTCAGCTCACGGAGCAGGGCCAGACAGTCGGCGGAGAGCGCGGCGGTGATGCCGGAGAGGTGCAGGACGCGTCCGGAGTCCAGCTCCGCGCGGGGCGTGTTGTCCGGGGACATCGCGGAGGCGGCGGAACCGGCCCGGTAGTAGAGGACTTCGTGGTCGTCCGTGGCCCGGTCGCCCGCGGTGCGGAAGTAGATTCCGGTGGGGCGGTGCGGGTCGCGGCGCACGGCGGAGGTGTCGACGCCGTACGCGGTGATCGCTTCCACCAGATGGTCGCCGAACCCGTCGTCCCCGACCCGGCCGATCCACTTGACGCGGTGGCCGGCGGCCGCGAGGACGCACGCCACGTTGGACTCGGCGCCGCCGATCCCCCGGTCGAAGGAGGGTACGTCGGCGAGCCGCCCCGGCCGGGAGGGCAGGAACGTGACCATGGACTCGCCGAGCGCGACCACGTCGACGGGGCGGGTGCCGTCGACGGGACGGGACTCGGCAGCTGCGGGTCCGGTGGGGGTCACGATGACGGGGGCTCCTTGCTCGCGCGGCTCTCGCGGTCGACGGCGCCCGGCGGCACCGTTGACCCTGCGTTGGCTGGGATGTTAGACAGCAGTAAGCGACATACGCAATGACCGTTGCAATACATGCAACGCACCTCATCAGGGAGGCCCCATGGGCGCCGACACCGCCGCAGCACGTCTCGCCGCCCTCGCGGCGGACCGGGTGGACCACCGCTTCAAGGGACTGCCCCCGGACGCCCGGGGTCTGACCGTCGGCGAGCTGACCGCCCAGCGCCGCAACCTCTTCGACGACGGCTTCACCACGCCTGTGCTCGCGCTCTCCGCCGAGCGCCTCACCCACAACCTCGCCCTGATGGAGTCCTACGCCGCGCGCCACGGGCTCGCCTTCGCGCCGCACGGCAAGACCTCGATGGCCCCGCAGCTCTTCCACCGGCAGATCGGGCACGGCGCCTGGGGCATCACCCTCGCCGTGCCCCACCAGGTCTGGGTGGCCCGGGAGTTCGGCGTCGAGCGGGTCTTCCTCGCCAACGAACTCGTCGACGCGGCGGCGCTGCGCCGGATCGCGGCCGAGCTCGCCGGCGACCCGGACTTCCGGTTCGTCTGCTACGTCGACTCGGTGCGCGGTGTCGAGCTGATGGCCACCGCGCTGCACGGCTCCACCCGTCCGGTGGACGTGGTCGTCGAGCTCGCCGCCGGCGAGGGGGCCCGCACCGGCGTGCGGACGGAGGCGGAGTGCGCGGCGGTCGCGGACGCGGTGGCCGCGACGACGACGCTGCGGCTGGTCGGCGTGGCGGGCTACGAGGGCGAGGTGCCGGGGGCCGATCCCGACCGCGTGCACGCGTGGCTGCGCCGGCTGACCGCGCTCGCGGTGGACTTCGACAAGGCGGGCCGGTTCGCCGGGGTGGAGGAGATCGTCGTCAGCGCGGGCGGCAGCGCCTGGTTCGACGCGGTGGCCGACGTCTTCGCGGAGATCCCCGAACTCTCGCGCCCCGTCCTGAAGTTGCTGCGCTCGGGCGCGTACGTCTCGCACGACGACGGTCACTACCGCCGGCTGACGCCGTTCGCCCGGGTCCCCGAGGAGGGCGCCCTGCACCCCGCGTTCCGCCTCTGGGCCCAGGTCGTCTCGCGGCCCTCCCCCGAGCAGGCCTTCGTCAACGCGGGCAAGCGGGACGCGGCCTACGACCTCGACCTGCCCGAGGCCCAGGTGGTCCGGCGGGACGGCCGCGAGCGCCCGGCCGCCGGGGTCGCCGTCACCGGCCTCTCGGACCAGCACGGGTGGCTGACCACCTCCCCGGAGGCGGACCTGGAGGTCGGGGACTGGGTGGGGCTGGGGCTGTCGCACCCGTGCACGTCCTTCGACAAGTGGCAGCTGATCCCCGTGGTGGAGGCGGACGGCACGGTCGTCGACTACGTACGGACGTTCTTCTAGAACCGGCACGGGAAAGGACGCACGCCATGATGGATCTCGTCATCCGTGACGCGGAGGTCGTCGACGGCACCGCGGGCCCCTCGTACCGCGCGGACGTGGGGATCGAGGGCGGCAGGATCACCACCGTGGTCAAGGAGGGCGCCGCGGCCGGCTGTCTGCGGCCGGTGGCCCGGCGGGTCCTGGACGCCGAGGGGCTGGCCCTGGCGCCCGGCTTCATCGACATGCACGCCCACAGCGACCTGGCCCTGCTCCGCGACCCGGAGCACACCGCGAAGGCGGCCCAGGGGGTGACCCTGGAGGTCATCGGCCAGGACGGGCTGTCGTACGCGCCGGTGGACGACCGCACGCTCGCCGAGGTCCGCAGCGCCATCACCGGCTGGAACGGGTACGGCGACGACATCGACTTCAGCTGGCGCTCGGTCGGCGAGTACCTGGACCGCCTCGACCACGGCTTCGGCGGCGAGGGCATCGCGGTGAACGCCGCGTACCTGATCCCGCAGGGCACGGTCCGGATGCTCGCCGTCGGCTGGGAGGACCGCCCGGCGACGGAACGGGAGCTGGACCGTATGCGGCGGCTGGTCGCCGACGGTCTGCGGGAGGGTGCCGTCGGCATGTCCTCCGGCCTCACCTACACCCCCGGCATGTACGCCCAGGACGCCGAACTCACCGAACTGTGCCGGGTGGTGGCCGAACACGGCGGCTACTACTGCCCGCACCACCGCTCGTACGGGGCGGGCGCCCTGGAGGCGTACGAGGAGATGGTGGCCCTCACCCGCGAGGCCGGCTGCCCGCTCCATCTCGCGCACGCCACCATGAACTTCGGGGTGAACGAGGGCCGGGCGCCCGAGCTGCTGGCGCTCCTGGACCGCGCGCTCGCCGAGGGCGCGGACATCAGCCTCGACACCTATCCCTACACCCCCGGCTGCACCACCCTCGTGGCGATGCTGCCGAGCTGGGCGAGCGAGGGCGGCCCCGAGGCGGTGCTCGCGCGCCTGGCGGACGACGAGAGCGCCGAGCGCATCCGGCACCACATGGAGGTCGTCGGCGCGGACGGCTGCCACGGCGTCCCCATCGAGTGGGACACCATCGAGATCTCCGGCGTGACCGAGCCCGCGCTCGCGGAGTACGTCGGCAGCACGGTCCGGCAGTCCGCCGACCGGCTCGGCGAGGACCCCTGGACCACCGCCCGCCGCATCCTCCTGGACGACCGGCTCGGCGCCACGATCCTCCAGCACGTCGGCCACGAGGAGAACGTCCGCGCCATCATGCGGCACCGCGTGCACACCGGCGGCTCGGACGGAATCCTGCGCGGCGACAAGCCGCACCCACGCGCCTACGGCACGTTCCCGCACTATCTCGGCCGGTACGTACGGGAGTTGGGCGTCCTCCCGCTGGAGGAGTGTGTCGCCCACCTCACCGGCCGCCCGGCCGCCCGGCTGCGGCTGCCGGACCGCGGTCTGGTCCGCGAGGGCTACCGCGCCGACCTCGTCCTGTTCGACCCGGCCACCGTCGCGGCCGGGTCGACCTTCGAGGCTCCGCGCACCCTCCCGACGGGCATCCCGTACGTGCTGGTCGACGGCCGCTTCGTGATCGAGGACGGACGGCGCACGGACGTCCTGGCGGGGCGGGCGGTCCGCCGTACGGCCTGACCGCCCGCCCCGCCGGGCGGTCACGGCTTGGGCAGGGCGCACCCGGCGGCGCTCAGATCGAGCTTGTTGCCGGTCCCGAAGCAGGGGACGATCTGGTACGTCTCCTCGGCGTAGTTGATGCCCTGGCGGATGGTGACGTTGCCGCTCGCGTCGACCTCGCACGGGTTGTTCACGGTGCAGCGCTCGCCGTCCTCGTTGCCGGTGTTGTTGACGGCGACGACCTTGCCGGTGGCGTTGTCGATGACGGGCGACCCCGAGGTGCCGCCGATGGTGTTGCAGGCGGAGGTGTAGCGGACCGAGTCCTTCCAGGTCCAGTCGCCCTCCTTCAGGCGGTACACGAACCCGTCGACGTTGCAGCTGTAGGTGCGCTTCCAGTAGCCGGAGACGACCTTGATGGCGGTGCCCGCGGTGGGATGCGTGTCACTGAGGGTGAGCGCGCTGATCCCGTACGAGCTCCTGATCTGCGCGTAGGTGCGGGTGAGCTGGTAGATCGTGATGTCGGTGTCGGTCATCGTCGAATACGCGACCTTGCTCGCGCGCAGCGTCCCGACGCCCGTCCCCGCGGAGTTGAGCAGGGTGAAGGAGCGCGTGGACGCCTGGCCGACGATGACCTCGCCCGGCTCCGGGAAGCCCGTCTCCAGGCAGTGGCCGTTGGAGAGCACGAGCGCGGGGTCGCTGTCGGCGGAGTTGGGCATCCGGATGACGGAGCCGGAGCAGTTGCTGAGCGCGACGGTGCCGGCGTAGGTCACGGCCTGGACGGCCGGCGCCCGCACGGCCGACGACCGGGCGGCCGACGACTGCGCGGCGGACGCCTGCGCGGCCGGTGCGGGGGCGTGGGCGGGGGCGGGTGCCGCGACCGCGGGTGCCACGCCCGCCCCGGTGATCACCAGGGCGAAGAGCGCGGCGACGAGAGGCTTTCTCATGTGGGGGTCCCCTCTTGCGACTTGGGTGACCGGAGGTCTTCCGGCCACGACCAGATTTGTCATGCGCATTGTGATGTGAGGGGACGTGTCGGACAAGGAGACGTTTCCGGCCGCGGGCGGGCGCCGGATGAACCGTGTGGTCGCGGTCACCGACCCGTTCGGGGGAACCTCGCCCATGGCCGGAACCGGCCCCGCCGCGCCCCCCCACTCACCCCCCGCTCCCCCCGGCCCACCCCTCGGTCCGCCCGCCGCGCCAGGACACGGGGGCGCGCGCCCGCGGTCACGGGGTCCACGGCGCACCAGGGGACGAAAGTCACCCAAAACACCACGTCTCACGTGGTGGAAAACACGCCCCGCGAAGCGTTACGCGGCCGTAAGCTCACGGACATGCAGGTGATCCAGTCGACCAAGCTCGCCAACGTCTGTTACGAGATCCGGGGCCCGGTGCTCGAGGAGGCGATGCGGCTGGAAGCCGCCGGCCACCGGATTCTCAAGCTGAACACCGGCAATCCGGCCGCCTTCGGGTTCGAGTGCCCGCCGGAGATCCTGGAGGACATCCTCCGCAACGTCTCCTCGGCGCACGGCTACGGCGACGCGAAGGGCCTGCTGGCCGCCCGCCGCGCCGTCGTCATGCACAACCAGACCCTCGGCATCGAGACGGACGTCGAGCACGTCTTCATCGGCAACGGCGTGTCCGAGCTGATCGTGATGGCGATGCAGGGCCTGCTCGACGACGGCGACGAGGTGCTCGTACCGGCACCGGACTACCCGCTGTGGACCGCGGCCGTCTCCCTGTCCGGCGGTACCGCCGTCCACTACCACTGCGACGAGCAGTCCGACTGGATGCCCGACCTCGCGGACGTGGAGCGGAAGGTCACCGACCGCACCAAGGCGATCGTCATCATCAACCCGAACAACCCGACGGGCGCGGTGTACGACGAGGCGATGCTGCGCGGGCTCACCGACATCGCCCGCCGCCACAACCTGCTCGTCTGCTCGGACGAGATCTACGACAAGATCCTTTACGACGACGCGACGCACACCCCCACCTCCGCGGTCGCCCCCGACCTGCTCACCCTCACCTTCAACGGCATGTCGAAGGCCTACCGGGTGGCCGGTTACCGCGTCGGCTGGATGTCGATCTCGGGCCCCCGCGCCCACGCCGACTCCTACATCGAGGGCCTGACGATCCTCGCGAACATGCGACTGTGCGCGAACATGCCGGGCCAGCACGGCGTGGTCGCCGCGCTCAGCGGCCGCCAGACCATCGGCGAGCTCGTCCTGCCGGGCGGCCGCCTGAAGGAGCAGCGGGACGTCGCGTACGAGCTGCTGACCCAGATCCCGGGCGTGAGCTGCGTGAAGCCGAAGGGCGCGCTGTACCTCTTCCCGCGCCTCGACCCGAAGGTCTTCAAGATCAAGGACGACCGGCAGATGGTGCTCGACCTGCTGCGTCGCGAGAAGATCATGGTCGTCCAGGGAACGGGCTTCAACTGGCCGGAACCGGACCACTTCCGGGTGGTCACACTGCCGACCGTGGGCGATCTGACCGACGCGGTGACCCGGATCGGCACCTTCCTGGACGGATACAGCCAGCCCTGACCCTCACCCTGCGTACGCGCCGGACCCAGATGCGCGACCTGGCTCAACTTTAGACGAAATCCAAGCTAGGATGGTTTCCTGCGAGCGCACAGGAGGCCGTCCCATGTACGAACCGATCCGCACCCCGTCGGTGCACACGGCGACCGCCACGCCCTCGGACTTCCCCCACCGGTCGCGCGAGGAGGAGCTGGACATCCAGCTCGCCGGGCATCTCGCGGCCCTGCTCGCGGTGACGGACGAGATCCGCGCGCTCGCTCCCTCCGCCGACCTGGACACCGCTGCCGTGCGGCTCGCCGAGCAGGTGGCGCGGCTGCGGGGAGGCGTCTCGCCGGCGCGCGCCTCCGCGGCCACCCCCCAGCCGCGCGCCACCGCCCTGCACCAGCGCGCCCACGCCCTCGCCGGACGCGCCCTCGTCGTCGCCGCCTCCCGCGCGGACACGGCGGCCGCGATCCTGGCCGCCGAGCGCATGGACGCCCACGCCCTCGCCACCGGCCCCCGCACCCTCGCCTCCCGCTGAGCCCGGCGCTCCCCCGAACGGCCCCGGTCCGCGTGCACCCGCAGCGACGCGCGGACCGGGTGCCACACACCCCGCCCGTCAGCCGGGCGTCACGGCCGTCGTCCGCGGGTCCACCGCCGCGAGCAGCGCCAGCCGCTCCGCCGCCTCCGTGCCCGGCGCCGCCGAGCAGACCGTGATCCGCAGATCCGCGCCGGGCACCGTCAGGGTGTCGCAGTCCACGACGATCGCCCCGAGCCCGGGATGGTGGATCGTCTTCGTGTCGGCCGTGTGGAACCCGACCGTGTGCGCGGCCCACAGTGCGCGGAACCGGTCGCTCTCCCGCCGCAGGTCCGCGATCAGCGACCGCAGCCCCTCGTCCCCGGGCCAGCGGGCGGTGGCGGACCGCAGATCCGACACGAGGGCCGCCTCCAGCCTCGTCAGCTGCTCCGGTGTGTGCGTGACCCGGGTCGGCAGCCCCGTGAACTGCCGCCACACGTAATTGCGCTCCCGCCCCCGCCACCCGGAGGGGTCGCCGACCAGCGCGGCCCACAACGGGTTCCACGAGATCAGGTCGTACGCCGCGTCGTGGACCGCCAGCGGGGCGAGCCGCAGCTGATCCAGCAGCCGCTGGACGCTGGGCGGGACGTGCCGCGAGACGTGCCCGGCCGCGGGCGGCGCCTGGCCGGCCAGCCGGAACAGATGGTCGCGTTCCGCCTCCGACAGACGCAGCGCGCGGGAGAGCGCGCTGAGCACCTGGTCGGAGGGGGAGGTGGCCCGGCCCCGTTCGAGACGGGTGACGTAGTCCACCGAGAGGCCGGCGAGCTGCGCCAGCTCCTCCCTGCGCAGCCCGGGCGCCCGCCGCACACCGCCCGTCGGCAGTCCGGCCTCCCCCGGTGCGGCCCGGTCGCGCCAGTGCCGCAGCGCCACGCCGAGTTCCCCGTGCGCTCCCTGCACTCCGTGTCCGCCGTACGCTCCGTGCACTCCGTGTCCGCCGTACGTTCCGTGCTCCCCGTGTGCCGCCAGGTCCGCGCTCATCCCTCCATGGTGCTCCCTCGTGGACCGCGCAGCCTGGTACTGCCGGACCCCCCGATACCGGGGCCGGGCCGCGCGACCCCGACCCGTCCGACCCGTCCGACCCGTCCGACCCGTCCGACCCTTGCGACCTGTCTGCCCCGTCGGACTCGTCGGACCAGTCGGACCCGTCAGACCCACCCAACCAGACGCGGTCGTACGGGAGTTCACCGGAACCGACGTCCAACGTGCCCCCGGCACCGACGTCTTCGGCGGCGTCCGCGCCCCGGGAGGCGCCCGTTCCGGTTGCATACCGGGATAGGTCGGTCACTCCCCGTTCACCCGGTGCCTCCGGGAACGTTGGATTCCGGGAGCACTCTCCTCGGTGTGAGACGCATCGTGGGAATCGTCCTGGCGGTCCTGCTGATCGGCGGCGTGGCAGCAGCCGTCGTAGCGGGCCGCGAAGGTCAGGACACGGGCACGGCAACGAAGACCGTGCATGGAGTGATCGGTTCGGAGAAGGCGGAGTTCTTCGCCGACCCCGACGTGGTGAAGGCCCTCGCCGCCAAGGGCTACACCGTGAAGACGGAGACCTCCGGGTCCTGGGCCATGGAAGGCCTGGACCTCAAGGGGTACGACTTCGCCTTCCCCTCGAGCCAGGCCCCGGCCGACGAGCTCGCCGCCAAGTACCACGCGCGGCAGCCGCTGCCGCGCCCCTTCTACTCGCCCCTCGTGGTCGTCGCCCACCGCAGCGCCGCCGAGGTGCTGGCGGCGAACGGGCTCGCGACCGTCGGCAAGGGCTCGGGCACGCTCAGGATGGCCGCGTACCTCAAGGCCGCCGAGCACGACCGGACCTGGCAGCAGCTCAAGGGGGCCGGCGCGCACGGCGAACTGACCGGCACCCTCTACATCGCCACCACCGACCCCGCCACCTCCAACTCCGGCGCGCTGTACCTGGCCGCCGCCTCGTACGTCGCCGACGGCGGCCGGGTCGCCGCGGACACCGCCGCCGTCACCCGCACCGCACCCCTCATGCGCAAGCTCGTCAGCGTCCAGGGCGCCCAGCAGACCAGCACGGACGCCGCGTTCCGGGACTTCGTCAGCGGGGCCGGGAACCCGCTCGTGCTCGTCTACGAGTCACAGGTCGCCTCGCTGCTCGCCCAGGGCCAGGACGTCGGCGACCTCACCGTCCTGTACCCGGACACCACCGCGAACAGCGACCACACCGTCGTGCCGCTGACGGAGGCCGGCCGCGCGCTCGGTGAACTCCTCAGCAGCGACCCGGCCCTGCGCAGGCTGGCCGTCAAGCACGGGTTCCGTCCGCAGGGCGCGAGCGCGGAGTTCACGGCGGCGACCGCCGCCCACGCCACCTATCTCAACCAGAAACTGACCGGCGTCCGGCAGGCGCCCGTGCCCGCCTCCGCGGTGCTGCACGAGATGGCCCGCCGGGCGAAGGGCCAGGGGGGAAGCACATCATGAGCATCGAGGACACGTTCACCCTCACACCGCCGGAGGCGGTCGCGCCCGTGCCGCGTGAGAAGGCCGGCGGGCTCGTGCCCGTCGACCCGTCCGTGCAGGACGAGATGGCGCGCCGGGCCGCCGAGTACATCGGCGGACTCACCTCCCTGGACGCCCGTTCACCCGAGTTCGCGGGCAAGGTGGGGGAGATCGCGGGCCTGGGCGCGAGCGAGATGCGGGGAGCCGCCGCGCAGTCCAACCGCATGCTGGAGCGCACCCTGCGCAGCCTGCCCTCGAAGGGCGAGGACGCGCAGTCGCACGTCGCGGGCTCGCTCGTCGAACTCCGGCGCGTGGTGGAGGACCTCGACCCGCGTGACCTGCCCGCGGGCAAGGGGCGCAAGCTCCTGTCGCGGCTGCCGGGCGGCAACAAGCTGCGCGACCACGTCGCCAAGTACGCCTCATCGCAGGCCACCCTGAACAAGATCGTGGGCTCCCTGCGCGGTGGCCAGGACGAACTGCGGCGCGACAACGCGGCGTTGCAGACCGAGCGGGTACGGCTCTGGGAGACGATGGGCAAGCTCCAGGAGTACGTGGTGCTGACCCAGGCCCTGGACACGGCCGTCGAGCAGCACATCGCGGGCGTCGACGCCGCCGACCCCTCGCAGGCCGACACCCTCCGCTCCGACGTCCTCTTCCCGGTGCGCCAGAAGCACCAGGACCTGCTGACCCAGCTCGCGGTGTGCGCGCAGGGCTACCTGGCCATGGACGTGGTCCGGCGCAACAACGACGAACTCATCAAGGGCGTCGACCGCGCCGCCACCACCACGGTCTCGGCGCTGCGCATCTCCGTGATGCTCGCCTCCGCCCTCGACAACCAGCGCAAGGTCGTCGACCAGGTCAACGCGCTGCGCGGCACCACGGAGGAACTGATCCGCGGCAACGCCGAGATGCTGTCCACGCAGAGCGGCGAGATCCAGCGCATCGCCGCCGACCCGGCCGTCGGCGCGGAGACCCTCCGTACCGCCTTCCAGCAGATCTACCGCACCCTCGACGCCATCGACACCTACAAGGTCCAGGCCACCGAGTCGATGGCGGCGACCGTGGAGTCCCTCACCTCGGAACTCCAGCAGGCGAGCGTCTACCTGGAGCGCAGCAGGTCGCGGGGCGCCCTGGACGGAGGATCCGCGTGAGACCACGACTGACCGCCCTCGCCGTGCTCGCGCTGCTGACGGCGTGCACGTCGCACCCGCAGCAGGAGCGGGGACCCGAGAAGGACGCGCCCGGACCGGGCACCCTGCGGGTCCTCGCCTCCAGCGAACTCGGCGACATGACACCGGTGCTGGAGCAGGTCCGCAAGGACACCGGCATCACGGTCCGCCCCACCTACCTGGGCACCCTCGCCGCCGTGGACCTCCTCGCGCGCGGCAAGGTGGACGGCTCGTACGACGCGCTGTGGCTGTCGTCCAACGACTATCTGCGGCTGCGGCCGGAGGCGGCGAGGAAGGTCGTCTCGGAGACGCCGGTCATGTCGAGCCCGGTGGCCATCGGGGTGAAGCCGGCGACCGTGAAGGCCCTGGGCTGGAAGCCGGACGACGTCAGCTGGACGCAGGTGGAGAAGGCGGTGGCGGAGGGCCGGCTGACGTACGGCATGACCGACCCGGCCCGCTCCAACTCGGGTTTCTCCACCTTGATCTCGGTCGCCTCGGGCCTGTCCGGAGCGCAGTCGGCGCTCACCGGGGCGGACGTGGACAAGGCGACTCCGCGCCTCAAGGAGTTCTTCAAGGGCCAGAAGCTGACCTCGGGTTCCTCCGGGTGGCTGGCGAGCGCGTACCGGCGCCGCGGCACCGTGGACGCCCTGCTCAACTACGAGTCCGTCCTGAAGGGGATGAAGGACCTGACGGTCATCCGGCCGCGCGACGGCGTGGTGACCGCCGACTACCCGGTCTCCTCGCTCGCCGCCACCGACAAGGACACCCGGGAGACCGTCCGCCGCCTCACCGAGGAGCTGCGCACCCCGGCGGTCCAGCGGCTCATCACCGAGCGCACCCTGCGCCGTCCCGTGGTCCCCTCCGTCGCACCGGCGGCCGGCCTCGACACGAGCAGACGGCGCGAACTCCCCTTCCCCGGCAGCCGGGCCGTCGCCGACCGGCTCCTCGACTCGTACGAGAACCAGCTCCGCCGGCCCTCCCGGACCGTGTACGTCCTCGACACCTCCGGCTCGATGCGCGGCAGCCGGCTCGACCGGCTGAAGAAGGCGCTCACCTCGCTGACAGGCGACTTCCGCGAACGCGAGGAGGTGACGCTGATGCCGTTCGGATCGGACGTGAAGAGCGTCCGCACGCATCTGGTGCGGCCCGCCGACCCGGGGGCCGGGCTGGACGGCATCCGGGCGGACACGCGGGCGCTCAGTGCCTCGGGAGACACCGCGATCTACACGTCGCTGGAGAAGGCGTACGAGCATCTGGGGGCCGACGACGACTCGTTCACGTCGATCGTGCTGATGACCGACGGCGAGAACACGACGGGCTCGGGACCCGGGCACTTCGACGGCTTCTACCGCGAACTGCCCGGCGCGCAGCGGGAGATCCCCGTCTTCCCCATCCTCTTCGGCGACTCCGACCGGAACGAGCTGGGGCACATCGCCGACCTGACCGGCGGCCGTCTCTTCGACGCCCGCAAGGGTTCGCTCGACGGCGCCTTCGAGGAGATCCGTGGCTACCAATAGGTTCGTGGGCTATCTGGAGTCCCGCAAGAACCTGGCCGGCAGCGCCTGCGGGCTCGGCGGGCTGGCGCTGACCTTCACGGGGCTGGCGGGCGTGTACTGGCCCGTCGTCGTCGCGGGGCTGTACGGCGCGGGCGCGCTGATCGCGCCGCCGGAGCGGCCGCCGCTCCCGGACTTCCCCGACCCCTCCGCGCAACTGGAGGAACTGCGGGCCGACTTCGCCACCCTGCGCACGTACCTGGAAGGCGTCGAGCTGCCTCCGGCGGCCGCGGGCCGGCTCACCGAGCTGGACGAACTCCTGGCCGCCCTGCTGGACCCGGGCTGGGTCGCCGAGGTCCTCGCGCGCGACCCGGAGGGAGTGCACGCGCTCTCCCGTGCCGTACGGCAGGACATTCCCGAGGCCGTCGACACCTTCGTACGGACCCGGTGGTGGACCCGGCTGACGCCCGGGGCGGAGCCGCCGGAGCGGCATCTGGAGCGGCAGCTCACCCTGCTGTACGAGGAGGCCGACCGGCTGGCGGGGGCACTGCGGGAGGCCGAGGCGCGGCGTCAGGAGACGCACACGCGGTATCTGGAGGAGCGCGGCCGCTCGCAGTGACCGGCCGGGGCTCCGGTGATGACGGGCGCCGGGCTCCCGCGTCTGATCGCGCGGGACCCCGGCGGGGTGCCGTCACCGCGGCCGGCCCTGGCGACGTCGCAGGTCAGGGCAAGTCCGGCCGGCCGCGGAGTGGGTGAGGGGCCTAGCCCAGACGCTCCACGAGCGCCCGGTACTCGTCCCACAGCTCCTTCGGGGTGTGCTCGCCGAAGGTGTTGAGGTGCTCGGGCACGAGCGCGGCCTCCTCGCGCCACACCTCCTTGTCGACGGTGAGCAGGAAGTCGAGCTCCGACTCGGAGAGGTCGAGCCCCTTGGTGTCCAGGGCGCCCTTGGCCGGCAGGACGCCGATGGGGGTCTCGACGCCCTCGGCGCGGCCGTCGAGGCGGTCCACGATCCACTTCAGGACCCGGCTGTTCTCGCCGAAGCCCGGCCACACGAACTTGCCCGCGTCGTTCTTGCGGAACCAGTTCACGTAGTAGATCTTGGGGAGCTTCGCCTGGTCCTTGTCCTTGGCGACGTCGATCCAGTGACCCATGTAGTCGCCCATGTTGTAGCCGCAGAACGGCAGCATCGCGAACGGGTCGCGGCGCAGTTCACCGACCTTGCCCTCGGCGGCGGCGGTCTTCTCGGAGGCGACGTTCGCGCCGAGGAAGACACCGTGGTTCCAGTCGAAGGACTCCGTCACCAGCGGTACGGCCGTGGCGCGGCGTCCGCCGAAGAGGATCGCCGAGATCGGCACGCCCCTGGGGTCCTCCCACTCGGGCGCGATGATCGGGCACTGGTCGGCGGGGACGGTGAAGCGGGCGTTGGGGTGGGCGGCCGGGGTGCCGGACTCCGGCGTCCAGTCGTTGCCCTTCCAGTCGGTGAGGTGGGCCGGGGTCTCCTCCGTCATCCCCTCCCACCAGATGTCGTTGTCGTCGGTCAGCGCGACGTTGGTGAAGACCGAGTTGCCCCAGAGCGTCTTCATCGCGTTGGCGTTGGTGTGCTCGCCGGTGCCGGGCGCGACGCCGAAGAATCCGGCCTCGGGGTTGATCGCGTACAGCCGGCCGTCCTCACCGAAGCGCATCCAGGCGATGTCGTCACCGATGGTCTCGACCGTCCACCCGGAGACGGTGGGCTCCAGCATGGCGAGGTTGGTCTTGCCGCACGCGCTCGGGAAGGCCGCGGCGACGTACTTGGACCCGCCCTGCGGCGGGGTCAGCTTCAGGATGAGCATGTGCTCGGCGAGCCAGCCCTCGTCCCGGGCCATGACGGAGGCTATGCGCAGGGCGTAGCACTTCTTGCCGAGCAGCGCGTTGCCGCCGTAGCCAGAGCCGTACGACCAGATCTCGCGGGTCTCCGGGAAGTGCGAGATGTACTTCGTGGAGTTGCACGGCCACGGCACGTCGGCCTCGCCCTCGGCGAGCGGCGCCCCGAGCGTGTGCACGGCACGCACGAAGAAGCCGTCGGTGCCGAGCTCGTCCAGGACGGGCTGTCCCATGCGGGTCATGGTGCGCATGGAGACGGCGACGTAGGCGGAGTCGGTGATCTCGACGCCGATCGCGGAGAGGTCGGAGCCGAGGGGGCCCATGCAGAACGGGACGACGTACATCGTCCGGCCCTTCATGGAGCCGCGGCAGACTCCCTGCTCGCCGGTGAAGATCTCCCGCATCTCCGCGGGCGCCTTCCAGTGGTTGGTCGGGCCCGCGTCCGCCTCCTTCTCGGAACAGATGAACGTCCGGTCCTCGACCCGTGCGACATCGGTCGGGTCGGAGGCGGCGTAGTAGGAATTGGGGCGCTTGATCGGGTCGAGCTTCTTGAAGGTGCCCTTCCGCACGAGCTCCTCGCTCAGTCGCTCGTACTCGGCCTCGGATCCGTCACACCAGACCACGCTGTCCGGCTGCGTCAGTTCGGCGATCTCGTTGACCCACGAGATCAGGTCCTTGTGCTGGGTGGGAACGGTGGAGGGAGCCGCGATGTCGCGCGCCACGATTGCTCCTAGATGAGGGGTTTTGTTTGTTGTGCCCCTTGGGGGCTGCGACCCGGATGCTTCACGGTGAGGGAACCCTGGCGCTCATCCGGTGCCGACCGCACTCATTTGATCATCCGACGCATCCGCCCATATGTCCAGAGGGCCTCACAGCTGAGCGGAGTGAGCATCGCCACGTGTACCCACGCTTCTTTGCGTCCACACGGGGTTCAGCTGAAGGATTTTTTGCCTGAGCGCCGCGGCGCGCCGACTGCGTGAGAAGATGGCTGTTCTTGACCGGTCGGCGCGGCGTACTGATACGTAACTTACGGTTCCGTAGGTACGATTCACCGTATGACTGCGCCCGTCCCCGACGCGCCCACGGACTCGCCGGCCGCAGGCCGCGGTCCCGTGGCGCCCTCCCTGTCGCAGCCGGAAACACATCCGGTCAAGCCCAAGCTCCGTGGCTGGCTGCACCTCGGCATGTTCCCGGCCGTCCTGATCTCCGGCCTGGTGCTCACCGCCCTCGCGAGTTCGACCCGCGGGCGCATCGCCTGCGGAATCTTCGTCCTGACCGCCTGCCTCCTGTTCGGGGTCAGCGCGCTCTACCACCGCGGCGACTGGAGCCCGCGCATGGACGGAGTGCTGCGCAGACTCGACCACGCCAACATCTTCCTGATCATCGCGGGCACCTACACGCCGCTGACGATGCTGCTGCTCCCGGAGGCCAAGGGGCAGTGGCTCCTGTGGAGCGTCTGGGGCGCCGCGGCGGCCGGTATCGCCTTCCGGGTGTTCTGGGTCGGCGCCCCCCGCTGGCTCTACACCCCCTGCTACATCGCGATGGGCTGGGCCGCCGTCTTCTTCCTCCCGGACTTCATGCGCACGGGCGGGATCGCCGTCCTCGTCCTGGTGATCGTCGGGGGCCTGCTCTACAGCGCGGGCGGAGTGATCTACGGGATCAAGCGCCCCAACCCCTCCCCCCGCTGGTTCGGCTTCCACGAGGTCTTCCACTCCCTGACCCTCGCGGCGTTCGTCGTGCACTACGTGGGCATCTCGCTGGTGGCCTACCAGCACGGCTGACCCACCCGCCGGATCACCCACCGGACCCCCTCCCGGCATTCCCGGCCACCCGAAGGGGGGGGGGGGGGCGCGCGCGGCCCCGAGGGAATGCCCGGGCCCGAGAGCGCGGACCCGCGCGGCATACTGTTACGGCACAACGCGGTGCGAGTGTACT
>NZ_JBHWEL010000028.1:51495-68068 GCF_042734135.1 Streptomyces sp. NPDC059668
TACGGGTGGGGTCACACACACCCGTTTCCCACCCCCGCCGAAACCCCCCCCTAACCCACCCACGCCTTCACCGCCCCCCCCCGGGCAGGGTGCCCCCCCCCCGCGCCCCTTCGGCATGCCCGGACCCTGACGCCGAGCACCGGCCCGGCACGCTGACAGTCACACCCTGTTGACAGTATCCATCTTTTGAGAGTTACTCTCATTTCATGGTGACTCTCACTCAGAACGACGCCGTGGGGCGCGACCCCCGCCGCTGGTGGGCCCTGGGGGCCCTGGTCGCGAGCATGCTCGTGCTCGGCTTCGACATGACGATCCTCAACGTGGCACTGCCGACGATGGCCCGTGACCTGGACGCGAGCACCGGCGAACAGCAGTGGACGGCGGACGCCTACGTCGTCGTCTTCGCCGCGCTGATGCTCCCGGCCGGCCTGCTGGGCGACCGCTTCGGACGGCGCCGGATGCTCATCACCGGCCTCGGCGTCTTCCTGGCCGGCTCCCTGGTGGGCGCGCTGGTGGACGACGTCACGCCGCTGATCGTCGCCCGCGCGCTGATGGGTGTCGGCGGCGCGCTCGTGATGCCGCTCGCGATGGCCGTCCTGCCGTCGCTGTTCGGACCCGAGGAGCGCACCAAGGCCGTCGGCGCGGTCTCCGCCGCCTCCGCGCTGGGCCTGCCGCTCGGCCCGATCCTCGGCGGCTGGCTGCTCGACCACTTCTGGTGGGGCTCGGTCTTCCTGGTCAACGTCCCCATGGCCGCGATCGGCATCGCCGCCTGCGTCTTCCTGCTCCCGGAGACCCGCGACCCGGCCTCGCCCAAGGTCGACACCGTCTCCACGGCGCTCACCGCGGCCGGCCTCAGCATCCTCATCTACGCGATCATCGAGGCCCCGGCGCGCGGCTGGGGCGATCCGCTGATCCTCGGTCTCTTCGCCCTCTCCCTCGTCCTGATCACGCTGCTCGTCCTCCGCGAACGCCGCAGCCCCCGTCCGATGCTGGACCTCTCCCTTCTCACCCGGCGCGGCTTCCTGCTCAACACGCTCGCGGCGACCCTCGTCATGTTCGTACTCTCCGGACTGATGTTCGTACTGCCGCCGTATCTCCAGGCGGTGCTCGGACACGACGCGTTCGCCACCGGGGTGCGGATGCTGCCGATGATGGGCGGGCTGCTCATCGCCTCCAGGGGCGCCCAGCCGTTGCTGGCGCGGTTCGGGGCGCGGGCCGTGATCAGCGGGGGCCTGGTCACGCTCGCCTTCGCCGCGATCCTCGGCAGCCGTACGACCGTCGACGACGGCTACGGCTTCACCGCCCTGTGGCTGTCCATCGCCGGCCTCGGCTTCGGCTTCGCCGTGGTGCCCGCGATGTCCGCGGCCCTCGGCGCGCTGCCCCGCGACCGCGCCGGCAGCGGCTCGGGACTCCTCATGACCGTGCGCCAGGTGGGCAGTGCGATCGGTATCGCGCTGCTCGGCTCGCTGCTGGCGAGCACGTACGCCGACCGGCTCGACACCTCGGCCCTGCCCCCCGCGGCCGCGCACAGCGCCGCGGACTCGGTGGTCGGCGCCCACGTCGTCGCGGCCCGGCTCGGCGACCGCGCGCTCGCCGCCTCCGCGGACGCCTCCTACCTCCACGGCATGGACCTGGTCCTGCTGGTCAGCGGGATCGCGGCACTCGTCACCGCGCTGCTCGCCGCGGCACTCCTGCCGAACCGCGACCCGGCCCCCGCCCACGCACCCGAGGAGGACACCGGCATGGCTCCGACGCCCGCCGATGCCCGACAATGAGCGTCATGGCCGCCACCGCACACAGCTCCCCGACCGCCCCGGGCACCCAGCCGGGGCTCAGGGAGCGGAAGAAGATGAAGACCCGGATCGCGATCCGTGAGGCGACGTACCGGCTGATCCAGGAGCAGGGATACGACGCGACGACCGTCGAGCAGATCGCGGAGGCGGCCGAGGTCTCCCCCTCGACGGTCTTCCGCTACTTCCCGGCCAAGGAGGACATCGTCCTCACGGACGAGTACGACACGCTCCTGGAGGAGGAACTGCGGGCACGGCCGGCGGACGAACCGTGGTTCGACTCCCTGCGGTACGTGCTGACGAAGGCCATCGGCCTCGGGAACTCCGAGGAGCCCGAGGTGACCCGGCTGCGGACCCGGCTGATGGTCGAGATCCCCGCGGTCCGCTCCCGGATGATGGAGAGCATGTCCGTCACCGGCCGTCTGCTGTGCCGGGCGATCGGTGAACGCGTCGGCCGGGATCCCGACAGCCTCGAAGTGCGCGTCTTCGCGATGTCGCTGATCGGAGGTCTGCTGGAGACCTCGCTGTACTGGGCCGAGGGCGGCCACCGCGAGGACTTCGCCGATGTCGTCGACCGTGCGGTGGACGTCCTGGAGCACGGCCTGCCGGTGGCGAAGGGCTCGTGACATCCTGACCGGGTGAACGGACCGGAGATCCTTGTCGCCTTCGCCCCGGAACTGGGCCTGTTCGTGCCCCACGCGCGGCGTTCCGGCGCCACCGCCGTCGCCACCGACGGCTCCTCGACCCTCGGCCATGTCGTCGAGTCGCTCGGCGTCCCGCTGACCGAGGTCGGCGCCCTGGTCGTGGACGGGCGGGAGGTCGCGGTGTCGCACGTCCCGGCGGCCGGCGAGTCCGTACACGTACGACCCGTCGAGCGCCCGCAGCAGGTCCCCGGTGCCCCGCTCCGTTTCCTGCTCGACGTCCACCTGGGCACCCTCGCCCGCCGCCTGCGCCTGCTCGGCGTCGACGCCGCGTACGAGTCCACGGACATCGGCGACCCGGCCCTCGCCACCCGCTCCGCGGCCGAGCGGCGTGTCATGCTCAGCCGCGACCGGGGGCTGCTGCGCCGCCGCGAGCTGTGGGCCGGCGCGTTCGTCTACAGCACCCGGCCGGACGACCAACTCCGGGACGTCCTGGGCCGGTTCGCACCCGGGCTGAATCCCTGGACCCGCTGCACCGCCTGCAACGGCCTGCTCGAGGAGGCCGCCAAGGAGCAGGTCGCCGGGCAGCTGGAGGGCGGCACCGAGCGGTCGTACGACGTGTTCGCGCAGTGCCGGGAGTGCGGGCGCGCCTACTGGAGGGGCGCGCACCACGAGAACCTGGAGGCCATCGTGGGGCGCGCCCTCGCCGAGTTCGGACGGGTCGAGAGCTAGCGCCGCTTGACGTCCTTGGCGCCGCAGGCCACCCCGTCCCGGTCGGGGTCGAGGCCCAGCGGGTCGTCCTTGCCGTTGACCTCGAGGCGGCCGTAGTCGTTGGCCTTCAGCCACGCGCAGCGCGGGGCCGTGGCCTTCCCGACGCCGGCCGGGAAGACCGTCGGCACACAGACGTTGACGGTGCCGTAGTGCCGGTCGCAGCCGGAGATCGTGGTGCTGACCTTCTGCGAACTCCGCTTCCTGCCGCCCTTGCCGACCGCGCCCGTCAGGGAGTCGGCGAAGGAGTGGACGTGTGCCGAGGCGGTGTCCGTGGCCAGTGCGGACGGGCCTTGGAGATGCACCCACCTGGCGACCGACGGGACGCCGTTGGCGTCGACCGCGAAGAGCATGTACCAGCCCGGCGGCGCCATGTCGGGGTTGCTGGTCACGTTCAGGTCGACGTTGTCGCCGTCCACGCTCAGCGGCAGGTCCACGAACCGCTGGTTGGGGTCGGACGAGTGCGTCACCGCGGCGGGCCGGATCAGCTCCGCCTTCACCACGGGCCGGTCGACCGTGATGCGCTGGGTGTCCCCGTACACCCACTCGTCGTCGATCACGGAGGTGATCGCCGGGCGGGTGCCCTTGAGCAGGTAGGGCGGCGTGTAGAGGGACACGTCGTGGTTCCAGGAGCCGTTGCCCGGGTTGTCGCCGGTGGCCATCACACGGCCGTCGGGCAGCAGGAACGCGGAGGAGTGGTAGCCGCGCGCCTCGGGATCGGCGGCCACCGGGTCGAAGGTGGAGGTGGCCGGGTCGAAGATCGACGCCTCGTGGACGGGGTCGGCACGGTTGTGCAGACCACCGCCCGTCTCCAGCACCTTCCCGTCGGGCAGCAGGACGGCGGAGACGTACATCTTGCCCTGGCCGCCCGTCTCCGGGACCTTGCCGTTGCCGAGGTCGACGGTGCCCTGCGGGATCGGGGGGCCCATCGTGTACGCCGGGTTCGCGGCCTTGAGGTCGATGACGTCGGTGAGCCGGCCCGCGTCCGGGTTGGAGTCGATGTTGCCGCCGCCGAGCGTGAGGACCTTCTGGTCCTGGGCCGGGGGCAGCAGCACGCTGGCGGACTGGTCGCGCTCGTCCTTGTTCCGGAGCCCCGGGACCGCCGTCACGGTGTTCGCGTCGTAGTCGTAGATCGCGGAGCCGGTACCCGGGGTGCCGTTGCCGAAGACGTGACTGCCCGAGTAGAAGAGCCGCCCGTCCTGCATCAGGATCATCGACGGGTACAGACCCCAGTACGACCAGGTCTGGTTGACCTGCGAGAGCGGCAGCCACTGCTGCCGCTGCGCCGACCAGCGCTCCGCGGTCACCGAGCCGGTGGAGTCCTCGCGCAGTCCGCCGAACGAGATGACGTCGCCGTTGCCGAGTTCGGTGGCCGACGGGTACCAGTGGCCGTCGTTCAGGTCGTTCGTCCTGCTGTACGTCTCGGTGACGGGGTCGAAGACGTACGACTCCCGGTACCCCTCGTAGCCGTGGCCGCCCGCGACCGGGAACGCCTTGTTGCCGCTCATCACCAGCACCCGCCCGTCGGCGAGCTGCACGTGCCCCGAGCAGAACATGTCCTTCGGCGTGGGGATCACCTTGTACGTGCCGTTCACCGGGTCGTAGACCGCGCTGCTGAACGTGCCCGCCTCGAAGTTCTCCTCACTGTTGCCGGACCCGGCGATCAGCAGCACCTTGCCGTTGTTGAGGACGACGGAGTGCATGGAGCGCACCGGGTTCTGGGTGGGGAGTACGTCCCAGCGGCCGTCGGCGCACTGGTCGGCGGTGCCGGTGCAGGTGGCCGGCGGGATCGGGTCGACGACCTGCTCCATCGTGTAGTCGTCGGTGGTCGCCGAGCCGGTGCCGTACACCGAGACGCCCCAGGTGATGCGGTCGGTACCGGCCGGGACGACGGGCGTACGGACACTCGCCGAGGTCCAGGCCGCCGCCATGTCCAGGGTCTTGAGGTCGGTCCAGTACTGCCAGCCCGCCGTCGCGTCGTGCCGGAAGAGGGTGAGGGCGGCGTCCGGGGTCGTCGTCGTGTACCAGAGGCCCAGGTCGTACTGCCTGCCCGCGGTGACCACCGGCGCGCAGGCCGTGGACTCCGTGATCAGCGCCTTGCGGTCGCCGTCCACGCGCCGGGTCAGGGTGACCTTCATGGCCTTGGACCCGGAGTGGGCTCCGCTCACCGTGGCGAACGTGAAGTCGTTGTCGCCCCAGCCGGACTTCTCCCAGCAGTACGGCATGCCGTCCGTACCGGCGGTCTCGAAGCCCGGGTTGGTGACGAGGTTCGCGGCCGAGGCGGGCTGCGGCGAGACGAGCAGCAGCCCGGCGGCGAGACCCGCCACGGCCAGGAGCGAGGTTCCGCGTCGTGGTCGTACCAGGAATTTCACGCGGCTCTCCTCGCTGTGCGGCCGTGGCTGCGGCTTCCGTCCGGGGCCTCACGGCCGCGGCGCGGGAGATAGACCAGCGCCTCGGTGCCGGCGAAACGCAGCACGAAGGTCGTCACCAGGGCCAGCGCCGTGGCGGACAGCGCGCCCATGCCGAAGTGGCGGACGAACAGGGCGATCAGGGGGATGCGCAGCACCAGGTCGGCGTTGGCGAGCAGGGCGAAGCGGCCCATGCGGTCCCACCGGTTGCGGTGCCTGCGGCGTTCTCGGAACAGCAGGTGCTCGACGAGCAGGAAGTTCCACGCGACGCCGAGCTGGTTGGCGAGGATCTCCGCCGGCAGGTAGTGCAGGCCGGAGGCGGTGAGCGCGTACAGGCCGAGCAGGTTGGGCAGGAAGCCGGTGGCGCCGATCAGACCGAAGACGACCATCCGGGCGACCGGCGAGGCGGTGCGCAGTCCGGCCAGGTGGCGCAGGAACCGGAAGCCCTCGCGCGCGGTCGACTTGGACTCGCCCGCGAACCGGTCCTGGAAGACGAAGGGCACCTCGGTGACCTGGCGGGGGCGGCTGCGTACGGCGAGTTCGAGGAGGATCTTGTAACCGAGGGGCTGGAGGACGTCGGCGGTGACCGCGCTGCGGCGGATCGCGAAGAAGCCGCTCATCGGGTCGCTGATGCCGTGCAGCCGGCGCGGGAAGAGGGTCTTGGTCAGCCAGGTCGCGCCGCGCGAGACGGCGATACGGTAGCCGCCGGCCAGTCCCGCGCGGCTGCCGCCCTTGACGTAGCGGCTGGCGACCACGAGGCCGGCGCCGGACCGCTCGCCGGAGGCCACCAACTCCGGTACCAGGGACGGTGAATGCTGCAAGTCGCCGTCCATGACGACGATCCAGTCGGAGGTCGCCGCCCGCAGTCCCTCGACGACCGCGCCGCCGAGGCCGCCGGTGGGCTGTTCGCGGTGCAGCACGGTCACCGGGAACGGGCAGTCCTGCGCGACCCGGGCGATCACCTCGGGGGTGTCGTCGGTGGAGTCGTCCACGAAGACCACCTCGCAGGGCAGCCGGGCCGGTACCGACTCGGTGATCCGGCGCAGCAGTTCGGGGACGTTGCCGGCCTCGTTGAAGGTCGGTACGACGATGGTGACCGCGCCCGGTTCGGGAACCTCCGCCGCGCCCACCGCCGGATCGCCCAGCTCACCGGGGACCGTGCTCTCGAAGCTGCTCATCGACTGCCTCCGGTGCTCGACGTGGTGGTGCTCGTGGTGATCCGCCGGATCTCGATACGGTCCTCGCCCGTGCCGAAGGTGGCGACCGGCGTGGAGTGCTCGATGGCCGCCCTGACGTTGGGCAGGTCCACCGCGTCGCGCCGCACGGTCGGGGAGGCGACGACGTAGTCGACGTCCCTCCAGCCGCCCGGCATCGTCCGGGTCACCGCGGGGTCGAGGTCCGCCTTGTAGAACCAGATGACCCCGAGTCCGGGCCGGTAACCGTCGTGCACCAGGTCGAGCCAGAGCGCGTCGTCCACCAGGACCCGGGTGGACGCCGGGTCCGGCACCTCGGTCCTCAGCCAGGAAGCCGCCGCCCGGTAGGGGGCGTTGGCGTCGGTGGTGACGGCGGTGCGGTCGCCGTCGTACCAGCGCGGCAGGACGAACCCGGCGGCCACCGCCACGAGCGCGGTCGCCGTCGCCCACCGTCCCCAGGTGAGGGCGGGTTTCTCCGCGGTGTCGCGTCGTCGGCGCAGCACCGCGTGGAGCACGCTCGCGGTGGATCCGGCGAGGACCAGTGCGAGGAACGGCAGCGCCTGGATGACGTACATCGCGGGCAGGTAGCCGCCCGGGCGCAGCGCCACCAGGGCCAGGATCGCGACGGTGAGCGCGGGTCCGGCCAGGGCACGGGCGGTGACCGACCAGCGCCAGGTGACCAGGAGGAGCAGCGCTCCGGCGAGGCCGCCGAGGGGCAGCACGCGGTCGTAGTAGAGCCAGGAGTGCAGTACGCCGTACGAGCCGGAGCCGGGGTGGAGGATGAAGCCGGAGCCGGGGCGGCTCATCTGGTAGGTGATGCCGTCCCAGAGCGAGACATGGCCGGCGCCGGGCAGGAGTTCGCCCTTGAGCAGGGCGAAGAGCGGATAGGCGAGGCCGATCAGGGCGCAGGCGGTGACGGCTCCGGTGAGCGCGAACTTGCGGGTGTCGCGGTGACCGTGCCGCCACATGGTGACCAGCAGGGCGGGGAGGATGACGAGCATCGACTCCTTGGTGAGCACGGCGGCCGCGGCGGCGATGCCCGCCCCGAAGTGGTGCCACAGGTGACGGCTCGGGGAGGCGGCGAGGCAGAACGCGAGCAGCGTCCACATGACCGCGATGTTGTCGAGGAAGATCTCGCGCTGGAGCACGACGGACAGCGGCGAGAGGCCGAAGAGGACCATCGCCAGCCCCGCGGCCCAGCGCGGCAGCGAGAGCCGGCGCGCGAGGACGTACAGGAGGACGGCACTGGCCGCGCCGACCGCGAGCATCGTCACCCGCATCGGGCCGACGGTCATCAGCGAGGGGCTGAGGTGGGCGGGTATCCAGGTCAGGGCCGCCATCTGGATCCAGCCGAGGGGCGGGTGGTCGTACCAGTACGTGTAGTGGGCGAGGCCCTTGCCCTGCTGCACCGCCCAGGCCTGGGCGAGATAGGTGCCCTCGTCGTCGCTGAGGGTCGGGTAGTCGGTGATGTTCCAGCCCTGCACGGCGATGATCGCCAGCAGCAGCGCGCCGCACAGGGCGAGGTCGGCGCGCGAGGTGCGCAGCCGCCGGAGCGGAGGGGGGCCGGGGACGGTCTCGGGCGCGGAGGGCCGTTGCGCGGGGACCGTGGAAGCGGTCGCCGCGGGAAGAGTGGAGGTCACGCGGAAGGTCCTCTCGGGACTTTCTGGACGTATCGACAGGTTCGGGGCGTTCGCGGGCAGGGCTCCCGGAACCACGGCATGCGGGACCGACGCCGGTCCGCCGGGCTGATCACCGCCAGGTCACCGCGGGCCCTCGCCGGTGGTTCCGGCGCCCTGCGGTCAGTCCGGCAGTGCCGTCGTCGCCCGGCGTGCGGCCCTGCGGCGCTTTCGCGACACGCCTAGCGGGCCACTTCGGCTTCCGTGAGGTGCGCGCCGACGTGACTGGTCAACTCCCAGTCGTTCCGGCCCCTTTGCTCACGCCACACGGCCCGGACGGCCGCACCGGCGAGGAGCACCTGATAGAAGGGGCCGCCGACGACGAGCTTGAGGTAGTGCACGAGGCGGACGCGGAGTCCGTACTGCTTGCCGAAGTCGTGCAGTCCGACGAGTTCGAAGACGAAGGTGACCAGGGCGGTCACGGCCGGCAGGAAGGTGATGAAGGCGATGCCGACGGGCACGTCGAGGAAGAGCGCGACAGCCACGTTGAGCGGGATGACCACACCGGAGACCGCCTGCAGATACGGCGTCATGAGTGTGTACCGGGCCAGCAACCGCTGTCCGAAGCCCGGCAGTTGCTGCCAGTCCTTCTTGCGGTAGACCTGTAGGAAGCCCTGGTTCCAGCGGGTGCGCTGCTTGAGCAGCGACATCAGACTGCCGGGGGTCTCCTCCCGGGTGACCATGTCGGAGTCGTAGGCGACGACGACCTTCTTGCCGATGCTGGACAGGCGAACCCCCAGGTCGCAGTCCTCGGCGAGACAGTCGGGGTCCCAGCCGTCGGCCTCCCGCAGGACGTCCGTACGGACGAACACAGTGTTGCCGCCGAGCGGGATGAATCCTTTCTGCGCATGCAGATGGAGCCGTGAGCGGAACCAGAAGAAGTACTCCAGGCAGTTGCGCAGGCTGTACCAGCTGGAGTTGAAGTTGATGAGCTGGACCCCGCCCTGGACGACGTCCGCACCCGTCGTGCGGAACGCGTGGTCGACGTGGGCGAGCAGCTCCGGATGCACCTGGTCCTCGGCGTCGAAGACCCCCACGACGTCACCGCGGCAGTGCGGCAGCGCCGTGTTCATGGCCTTCGGCTTGTTCTTCCTCTCGTGCCGGTCGACGACGACCCGCACCCGTGCGTCGCGGGCCGCGGCCCGCCGGGCGACCTCGGCGGTCTCCGGATCGTCGTGTCCGACGATGACGATGATCTCGAAGTCCGTGTGGCTCGATTCCAGCAGCCGCTGGATGGTGTGGTCGAGCACGGCCTGCTCGTGGCGGGCCGGCAGCAGCAGCGAGAACGCCAGCCGGTCACCGCCGTCCGGTCTGCTGAAGCGGGTGGAAGCCAGCACCTCGGGCGTACGCCACGCGTGCATCTGCCACCACAGGGTGAAGGCGGCCATCCAGAAAAGGGCCAGCGAAACGGCAGCGATGAAGACAGACGTGAGCAACAGATCCCCCCAGATCCCCGGATCCCCCGTCGCGACGGTGCGTCACAGCCGTCGCGTCATGGGGCAGAGACTATGGGCGATCTGTGAAGCCCCCGGGATCTTCCGGTGAAGAGCGTGTTTCATCACGCTCCGAGGACTTGCTGAACAAATCGAACAGTGGTCGCGTTTGGACCGGTTGGGGATCGGCCGTTTCAGCCGCTCAGGGCCGTACGGAGGCGGTCGGGATCGGTCGTCGGGGCGTCACAGGTGAAGTTACGGCAGACGTACGCGGCAGGTTCCCCGTCCACCAGCGGACGGTCGGCGAGCAGCGGCAGCTCGTCACTCTCCGCGTCACCCACGGCGACGACGGCACCCGGCGCGGTGCCCAGCAGCGCCGTCCGGTGCAGCGTCCGGGTCATGGCGTGGTCCGCCGGTCCCACGACCGCGATCTCGCGCGGCCCGTCGAGCAGCGCCTCCGCGACCGCCAGACCCCAGCCGACGAAGCGGGGGGCACGCGGCCCGAGCGCCTTCACGACGCCCAACGCCCGCTCGGCGGCGGCGCGATGAGGCTCGGAACCGGTCTGCGCCGCGTACGACAGCAGGGCACCGGCCGCCGCGCTCCAGCCGGAGGGCGTGGCGTTGTCGGTCGGGTCCTGAGGGCGGCGGATGAGCTGCTCCGCGTCGGCCGCGGTGTCGTAGAGGGCACCCGAGCCGGGCTCGGTGAACTGCGCGAGCACGTGGTCGAGGAGGAACCCGGCGAACTCCAGCCAGACACCTTCCCCGGTCACCGAGGCCAGCGCGAGGAAGCCCTCGGCGACGTCGGCGTAGTCCTCCAGCACCCCCGCGTTCGCGCCGGCCCGGCCGTCCCGGCTGGTACGGGTCAGCCGCGCCCGGTCGTCCATGTGCAGCCGTACGAGCAGGTCGGCGGCGCCGATCGCGGCGTCCACCAGGTCGGGGCGGTCGAAGTAGGCGCCGGTCTCCGCGAGCGCGGCGACGGCGAGCCCGTTCCACGCGGCGACGACCTTGTCGTCACGGCCGGGCGCCGGACGGTCCGACCGGGCGGCCAGCAGCAGACGCCGCACACCGGCCGCCTTCTCGGCGTCGAGGACGCCTTCCTGCTGCGGGAGTTGCAGCACGGAGGACCCCTCCTCGAAGGTGCCCTCCGCGGTCACCCCGAAGTACCGGGCGGCGAGTTCGGCGTCGTCCCCGAGGACCTCGCGCAGCTGCTCCGGCGTCCACACGTAGTACGCCCCCTCGACGTGCCGGCCGGTCCCGTCGTCGCTGTCGGCGTCCAGCGCGGAGGCGAAACCGCCCTCGGCGGTGCGCAGTTCACCCACCATGAAGTCGGCGGTCTCCAGCGCGACACGGCGGGCGAGCTCGGAACCGGTGGCGCGCCAGAGGTGCGCGTAGACACGGCAGAGCAGCGCGTTGTCGTACAGCATCTTCTCGAAGTGGGGGACCACCCACTCACGGTCGACGGAGTACCGGGCGAACCCTCCGCCGAGCTGGTCGTAGATACCGCCGCGCGCCATCCGCTCACAGGTGTCCAGCGCCATCTGAAGGGCACCCTCGGAGCCGGTGCGGGCGTGGTGGCGGAGCAGGAACTCCACGACCATGGACGGCGGGAACTTGGGCGCCCCGCCGAAGCCGCCGCGGCTCGCGTCGTACTCCCGGGTGAGGCCGAGCAGGGCCCCGGCCAGCTCCTCCTCGCCGGGCACCCGGTCGTCCCCGAAACCGATCTCGCGTCCGGCGAGGTCCCGCACGATCTTCTCCGCGACCTCGGCGACCTCGTCGCGCCGCTCGGTCCAGGCGCTGTGCACGCCTTCCAGGATCTGCCGGAAGCCGGGCATGCCGTGGCGGGGCGCGGGCGGGAAGTAGGTCCCGAAGTAGAAGGGCTCGGCCTCCGGCGTCAGGAAGACGGTCATGGGCCAGCCGCCCTGGCCGGTGGCCGCCTGCACGGCCTCCATGTAGACCGCGTCGACGTCCGGGCGCTCCTCGCGGTCCACCTTGACGCTCACGAAGTGCTCGTTCAGATACGCGGCCGTCGCCTCGTCCTCGAAGGACTCGTGCGCCATGACATGGCACCAGTGGCACGCCGAGTAGCCGACCGACAGCAGAACGGGGACATCACGCCGCCGCGCCTCCTCGAAAGCCTCCGGCGTCCAGGGCCACCAGTCGACCGGATTGTCAGCGTGCTGCAGCAGATAAGGCGAGGTCACACCAGCCAGCCGGTTCATACGGCCCAGCCTCTCACAATGCCCAGTCCCGTTGGCGAGGCCCGCACGGGCTCTGCCTCGCCCGGCCGAACCGCACTTGTGTGCCCTCACGTGGTGGACGGGGCGGACACGGTGGCCTCCTGCGGTACTCCTGGTCGCCGAGGTGGTGTCGCCCGGCTCGGAGACCACCGACCGGATCGTGAAGGTGGACCGGTACGCCAAGGCCTGCATCCCCTTCTGCCGGCGTGTCGAACAGACCGGAAGATCGGCACGCGTCCGCTCTCCCCCGCCGTCCGGCACGGCGGAGAAGCACCACTTCACCGGGCGCGTCCCACTCTCCGGTGATCGCCACCCTCTCGCGCTCACGGCTCCTACCAACGACACTGGGCCGCAAAGGAGTTGCCGCCGGAGGGGGACGTGACATGCGGGACAGCCACCGGGCGGAGGCCGAACGGCTGCTGGCCCGCGCCGTCGAGGAAGAGGTACGGCGCTCGGGCGGACGTACGGACGGGGCCGTGCTCCTGTCGCGGGCCCGCGCCGAACTCGACACCCTGGGCCGGGCCGCCGCCGAGGAGTACGACGCCTACACCCGCGCGCTCGACGCGGCGGACGCCGGCCGGCTGACGTTCGCACAGCGCTACGCCCGCGAGGGCGCCGGAACTCCGCTGCTGGTGGCGGCCGTTGCGGCGGTCGCGGCCTGCGCGGCGGACCTGGCGCTGGGCACCGGAGCGGGCACCGCGATCGGCGCGGGAGCGACGGTCGCGGTGGTGGCCGCGGCGGCCACCGTGCTCAAGGTGACGGCCGCCCACGTGCCGGCCGCGAGCCGCCGGGCCGGAGCACTCGGCCGGCCCGGCGGACCCGAACAGCTGCGCCTTCAGTGGCTGACCGCCCTGGACGTCCGCGGCATCCGCCCCTTCCTCGACCAGCAGCGGGTGGTCAGCGCCGCCGCCGGCGCGAAACAGGGCGCGCCGCAACTGCGCCGCACCGACAAAAGCGCCGCCGCGCGCCGGCGCAGCGTGCTGGAGCAGTCGTTCGCGCAACTGCCGGAGCCGGCCGGTCCGTTCGCGGGACGCCGGACCGAACTGGCGCGGATCGCCCAGTGGGTGCACGCGGCACGGGCCGGCACGGAGTCCAGACCGACGGTGGTGGTGCTGCACGGCGCGCCCGGCTCCGGCCGCAGCACCCTCGCGATCCGGGCGGCGCACAGCCTGCGGGACCAGTTCCGGGGCGCGTGCGTGGTCGACCTGCGCGGCGACAGCACCGAGGAGACGCCCCTGACCACCCGCGACGCCCTCCTCCACCTCCTCAACCGGCTCGGCGCACCCCGCGAACAACTCCTCTTCCGCGAGCGCTCCTCACCGGACCAGCAGGTCAGACGGCTCGGTGAGCTGTACCACCAGCACCTGACAGGCCTGGCCGTCACCATCGTGCTCGACGACGCCTCCGACGCCGAACAGGTGCGCGCCCTGGTCCCGGAACGCTCGGAGAGCCTGGTCCTGGTCACCGCCCGCTCCGCACTCGACCTGCCCGCCGACCTGCCCGCCTGGGTGCACCAGCTCCCCGTCGAGCCGCTCGACGCGGCGGGCGCCGAGGAACTGCTGACCGCGGCGGCGCAGGACGCGTCGGACCCGTACGACGCCGAGGCCTCCGACCAGGTGCGGGAGTTGTGCGGCAGTCTCCCGCTGGCGCTGCGCCTCGCGGGTTCCTCGCTCGGCCCCCGCACCTCGCGCGGCCTCGCCGCCGACCTCGGGGCGTACGGGCCCGTGGAACCGGTCGAGCGGGCGCTGTGGCTGCGCTACACGGACCAGACCGACGCGGCACGGCGGCTGCTGCGCCGGCTGGCACTGGCCGGCCGGGCCTCGCTGGGCACCGCGGCGGCGGCGTCCCTGCTCGCGACGGACGAACCCGACGCCACCCGCCACCTGACGGCACTCGCGCAGGCGGGACTGATCGACCATGTCCGCGGCAGCCGCTACCGCCTGCACGACCTCGTCCGGGCCTTCGCCCAGGCGCGGCTGCTGGACGAGGAGGACCCCGCCGAGCGGACGGCGGCGCAGGAACGCCTGATCGTCAACTACGCGGAGCTGGCGGACTCGGTGATCCGGCTGGTCGACGGCAAGACGTCCACCCGGGCCGACCAGTTCGGCCCGCACGGGTTCACCTCCCTCGACGCGGCCCTGCGCTGGCTGGACGACGAGTCGAGCTTCATCACGGCGACGCTGCGGCACGCGGAGGGCGTGGACCAGGCGGCCGTACTGCACCTCCTGGGCGCGCTGTGCGACTACTGCCTGCTGCGCGGCGACCTCTACCGCCTGGGCGAGATCAGCGAGCTGACGCAGGCGGTCGACCAGGGGCTGCTGGTCCGCTCGGTCCAGTGGCGCACCGGTATCGCGGCCCGCCAGCTCGGCGAGCTGGACAAGGCCCACACCACCCTGTCGTCCGTGGTGAACCTCTACTTCGAGGCGCACCACGACGCGGGCGCGGCCCGCGCCCTGTGCTCCCTCGGCATCACCCTGCACCACCAGGGCAACCTCACCGAGGCGGCGGCCAGGCTCCAGGAGGCCATGGACCTCCAGGTCTCCCCCGACCTCGCGGCGGACCGCGCCTGGACGATGCACGCGCTGGCCGCGGTCGAACGCGACCGCGGCCGGCTCGCCACCGCCCTGGCCCTGCTCACCGAGGCCCTGGTCCTGCACCACGAGGGCGAGTCCGTGCACGGCGAGGCCTGGGCCCACTTCCAGCTCGGCCAGCTGGGCCTGCGCATGGGCGACGTACCGCGCGCGGAGCGGGAGCTGCGCGAGGCCCTCGATCTCTACGGGCGCACCCGCGACGCCCGCGGCGAGGCCTGGGCGCTGACGCAGCTGGCCCGCGCCCGTCTCGTCGACGGCGACCCGTCCACCGCGGTCACGGGTCTGCGCCAGGCGGCGTCCCGGCACCGGGAGAACGAGGACGCGCGCGGGGAGGCCTGGACGGTGTACTACCTGGGCCAGGCGCTGGAGGAGACCGGCGACCTGGACCGGGCGGTCCGTGAACTGGAGCGCTCCCGCTCGATGTTCTCCCGGATGCGGGACGTCTACGGGCTGGCGTGCGCGCGCCACCACTCGGCCCGCGTCACCCGCGACCAGCGCGCCGCCCAGACCGGCTCGCTGCGCAACTCGGGCTTCGCCCGCCAGCTGCTGGTGGACGCGCGGGCCGACTTCCACCGCATCGGCGTGGCGCACGGCGAGGCGTGGACGTGCCTGGAACTGGCGGTGGTCGACGCCGGCAACGCCCGTACGCCCCAGGCCCTCGCGCTGTGCGACGAGGCGGCCGGCCTCTTCGCCTCGTACGGTGACCGGCGGGGCGAGGACTGGGCGAGGTTCCTGAGATGCACCCTGCTGCCGTACGCGTCCGCGGGCGGCCTGGAAGTGGGCAGCGCCGTCGCCCTGGAGGAACTGGCCCAGCTCTCCCGTTCCGGCCACCCCTCCCGCGACGGAAAGCTCGACGACTACGTGGAGGCGTACCAGCTTCTGCTGGAGCGGGGGGTCGACCTGGATGCGGGCTGGCAGGCCTGGCGCCTGCGGATGGTGCCTAACCGGCACGCCCGGGAGGTCATGGGCGTCCCGGTCGAGAAGGTGCCGTAGGGCCCGCCGGCGCCGTCCGGCGCCTGCGGGCGACGGCTTCCGGTGTCCGTACCGACGAGCGGGCGGAAGCCGGGTACGCGGATACCGGCCCGGTGTCCGCGTCCGTGCGCGCGTCGGTTTCCGGGACCGGCCCGGTGTCCGTGCCTGCGCCACGCGTCCGCGTCCGCACGCGTGTCGGTTCCCGGGACCGGCACGGTGTCCGTGCCTGCGCCACGCGTCCGCGTCCGTGCGCGCGTCGGTTTCCGGGACCGGCCCGGTGTCCGTACCTGCGCCACGCGTCCGCGTCCGTGCGCGCGTCGATTTCCGGGACCGGCCCGGTGTCCGTACCTGCGCCACGCGTCCGCGTCCGTGCGCGCGCCCGTTCCCGGGACGGGCGCGACCCGCCGGAACCGTGTCCCCGCGACGCGGACGGCGGGCGACCCGCTGGACGCGTGTCGGTGCGACGGGACCGGCGGCGACCCCGCTGGGCGCGTGCCCGCGCCACGTGGACGGCGAGGCGACCTCCTTGCGCCACGCCCGGGCGACGGGACCTGCGGGCAACCCCGCTGGGTGCGTGCCCGCGCCACGTGGACGGCGGGCGACCCCGCCAGGGGCAGGTCCGCGCCGCGCGGAGGGCGGGCAATCTCCTTGAGGGCGTGCCGTTGCAACGCGGAGAGCGGGCGACCCTCCCAGGGCATGCCCATGCGACGCGAACGGCGAGCGACCCCGCCAGGGGCAGGTCCACGCCACGCGGAGTGCGGGCAATCCCCTTGAGGGCGTGCCGTTGCAACGCGGAGAGCGGGCGACCCTCCCAGGGCATGCCCATGCGACGCGAACGGCGAGCGACCCCGCCAGGGGCAGGTC
>NZ_JBHWEL010000028.1:68167-94740 GCF_042734135.1 Streptomyces sp. NPDC059668
CCGCGCCACGCGGACGGCGGCAACCCCCGAGGGGCACGTCCGCGCCGCGCGAACGCCGCGCGAACGCGTCGGGGCGTGTCCGTACGACGTGGGTGGTGGGCGGCCGGGCGGCGACGGGGCCGTGCGACGCGGGCCGCCGGGGCGCACGCGTCGTACGCGGGTCTCGGCCGGGGCCTCACCCGTGTTCAGGGCGTGCGGGCGCCCTCGTCCGCGGGAGCGGCCCGTGCGGGTCCGTGTACCCCGGCCGTCCAGGGCCGGGATACACGGACCCGCGGGCCGTCCCGGCGGACCACTCGCGCCGCGCGGAGCGGACGCGCCGGAGACTCAGCCCTTCGCGGGGGAGGCCTTGCCGCCCACCGGGCCGCCCGTCCCCTTGCCGGAGGCCGCGGTGTCCTTGGCCGCGTCCTCCTCGAAGGTGACCTTGCCCAGTCGGCGGTTCATGGACTTCATCAGACCCCACACGGCCAGGGCCATCACCGCGAAGACGATGAAGCCGAGGACGCCGGGGGTGACCTTGTTCTCGTCGACCTCCTTGGCGAGGGGGACGAGGTGCGTCAGTGCCAGGCTTGCGCTCATGTCAGGCATTGTCGCGGATGCCCGCAAAGAGGTCGTCCTCGGGGAGGGAGGTATCGACGAGGGACTTCGCGAGCTCGTACTCCTCGGTCGGCCAGACCTCCTTCTGGATGTCCATGGGGACCTTGAACCAGCCGCCGTCGGGGTCGATCTGGGTGGCGTGCGCGATCAGCGCCTTGTCCCGGATCTCGAAGAACTCGGCGCACGGAACGTGCGTGGTCAGCGTGCGCTCGGCGCGCTCGAACTCGCTCCACCGCTTCAGCCAGTCCCCGTACGGCGACTCCAGGCCGCGGTCCAGCAGCGCGTTGTGCAGCGCCTCGGTGCGCGGGCGGTTGAAGCCCTGATTGTAGTAGAGCTTCCGCGGCTGGAAGGCCGGCCCGTACTCGGACTCCGGGTACTTCTCGGCGTCCGCCGCGCCCTCGAAGGCCACCATCGAGATCTTGTGGGTCATGATGTGGTCGGGGTGCGGGTAGCCGCCGTTCTCGTCATAGGTGGTGATCACCTGGGGACGGAAGGAGCGGATCTGCTTGACCAGCTCACCGGCCGCCTTGTCCACGTCCTCGAGCGCGAAACAGCCCTCGGGCAGCGGCGGCAGCGGGTCGCCCTCGGGCAGGCCCGAGTCGACGAAGCCGAGCCACTCCTGCTTGACGCCGAGGATCTCGCGGGCCTCGTCCATCTCCTTCTTGCGTACCTCGTGGATGTGCTCCTCGATGTACCGGTCACCCTGGAGCTTCGGGTTGAGGATGGAGCCGCGCTCCCCGCCCGTGCAGGTCACGACCAGCACGTCCACCCCCTCGGACACGTACTTCGCCATGGTGGCCGCGCCCTTGCTCGACTCGTCGTCGGGGTGGGCGTGCACGGCCATCAGTCGCAGCTGGTCAGTCAAGACTCAATCCTCGGTCAGTCGGCTGTCGCCTGGGTAGGTCGGCTGTCGGCGCCCGGCGTGAATCAGCGCGATGGGCGGCTTCTATAGTGACGGAATCGGGGGGCGAATAATTCCGGGGCCCGGTCTCCGGGGCCCCTGCCCGGGGCCTCGCAAGGCTCGGTCCCGGACCTGCCGAGAGGACGATCATGAGTACGGCGCGCACACAGCTGCCCGAGGGCCGGTACGGCCGGTCCGCGGACGAGCGCGCCGACCGGAAACTCAGGATCCTCGGCAGCGTACTGGGGGTCGTCCTGCTCGCCCTGATCGGCTGGTTCGCCTACTACTACGTCGGCGAGAACAAGATCAGCGCCCAGGTGATCACCTTCGACGCCTCGGCCGACTCGGTCCAGGTGCACCTGGAGGTGCACAAGGACGCGAACGCCCACGGCTACTGCACTCTCCGCTCGCAGAGCGCCGACGGCGCGGAGGTGGGCCGCGCGGACTTCCGTTTCGACCAGGACGCCTCCCGCATCGACAAGGTCGTCACGCTCCGTACGACCTCCCGTGGCAGCACGGCGGAGCTGATCGGCTGCCACGCCGACTGACATCCCCGGTGACCTCACCCGCGATACCGGTCCTGACCTGGGTTGACGGAATTCTGATGTCTTATGTCCTCCCCCTTGAGCCGCTGAATTGTTAGGCTCGTGGTTTCGCCCACCCGTGAAAGAACATGCTTCTGGGTAGGGCGATGCTTTGTATTCCCAGTACCTACGAGGAGCACCTGTGACCCAGACCAGCGAGAACGTCACCTGGCTGACCCAGGAGGCGTACAACCAGCTCAGGGCCGAGCTGGAGTACCTGTCTGGTCCCGCGCGCACGGAGATCGCCGCCAAGATCGCGGCCGCGCGCGAGGAGGGCGACCTGCGGGAGAACGGCGGGTACCACGCGGCCAAGGAAGAGCAGGGCAAGCAGGAGCTCCGTGTGCGCCAGCTGACCCAGCTCCTGGAGAACGCCAAGGTGGGCGAGGCCCCCGCGGCGGACGGCGTGGTCGCCCCCGGCATGGTCGTGACCATCGCCTTCGACGGTGACGAGGACGACACGCTGGACTTCCTGCTCGCCTCGCGCGAGTACGCCAGCGCCGACATCGAGACGTACTCGCCGCAGTCCCCCCTGGGCTCCGGTGTGAACGGCAAGAAGGTCGGCGAGGACGCCCGGTACGAGCTGCCGAACGGCAAGCTCGCCTCGGTGAAGATCCTCAAGGCCGTGCCCTACCAGGGCTGAGCCCTCCGTCCGGGCACGACCGGAACTCCGGTCCCGGACTCTTCGCTCCGACGACGCCCCCGGCCCGCGCCGGGGGCTCCGTCATGTCCGGGGCCCCGTCACCGGCACCGGTGCGCCGACCAGGTCCGCCGGGCCGCGGCCCCGGTCCGCCGGCCGTGTCATGCCGTGGCGGACCGGTACTTGCGTACCGCCAGCGTGCGGAAGACCAGGATGATCAGGACCGAGTAGATCAGCGAGGCCCAGACGGGATGCTGCATGGGCCAGGCGTCCGACGGCGACAGCCCCGGATTCCCGAAGAGCTGGCGGCACGCCTGCACCGTGGCGCTGAACGGATTCCAGTCGGCGACATGGCGCAGCCAGGGGGTCATCCTGCTGGAGTCCACGAACGCGTTCGAGACGAACGTGATCGGGAACAGCCAGATCAGCCCGCCGGACGTGGCCGCCTCGGGGGTGCGCACGGAGAGACCGATGAGCGCGCCGATCCAGGTGAACGCGTACCCGGTCAGGAGCAGCAGGCCGAAGGCGCCCAGCACCTCGCCGAGGCTGGTGTGGGTACGCCAGCCGACGAGCAGGGCGACGACGGCGAGCACGAACAGGGTCAGGGCCGTCTGCACCAGGTCGGCGAGCGTGCGGCCGGTGAGGACCGCGCCACGCGCCATCGGCAGCGAGCGGAACCGGTCGATGAGGCCCTTGTGCATGTCGTCGGCGATGCCGGCGCCGGCGCCCGCGGTGGCGAAGGTGACGGTCTGCGCGAAGATGCCGGCCATCAGGAACTCGCGGTACGTGGACGGGTCCGTGCTGCCGCCGATGTTCATGGAGCCGCCGAACACGTACGAGAACAGCACCACGAACATGATCGGCTGGATGAGGCCGAAGATCAGCATCTCGGGGATGCGGGACATGCGGATCAGGTTGCGCTGGGCGATGACCAGGGAGTCGCGCACGGACTGGCCGAGGACTCCCTTGGGGGCCGCCACCGGGGCGGTGTCTGTCACGGCACTCACTTCACGGGCTCCTTCTTCGCCTGGCGGCCCTTCGCGTCCGCGACCTCGCCGTGCTCCTCTTCCTTCACCTCGGCCACATGGCCCGTGAGGGAGAGGAAGACGTCGTCGAGCGTGGGCCGGCGCAGGCCGATGTCGTCGATCTCGATACCGCGGGTGTCCAGCTCGCGGATGACCTCCGCGAGGAGCTTCGCGCCACCGGTGACGGGGACGGTGAGCTTGCGGGTGTGCTCCTCGACGGTGCTCTCGCCCTTGCCGAAGCCGCGCAGCACCCCGGCGGCGGTCTCCATGTGCTCGCGCTCGTGCACGACGACCTCGACGCGCTCGCCACCGGTCCGCGCCTTGAGCTCGTCGGCGGTGCCGCGGGCGATGACACGGCCCTGGTCGACCACGCAGATGTCGTGCGCGAGGTGGTCGGCCTCCTCCAGGTACTGGGTGGTCAGCAGGAGCGTCGTACCGCCGGAGACCAGCTGCTTGATGACCTCCCACAGCTGCTGGCGGTTGCGCGGGTCGAGGCCCGTCGTCGGCTCGTCCATGAACATCACCGGCGGCGAGACGACCAGCGCGGCGGCCAGGTCGAGCCGGCGGCGCATGCCGCCCGAGTAGGTCTTCGCGGGGCGGTCGGCCGCGTCCGTCAGATGGAACTGGTCGAGCAGCTCGACGGCCCGGACCTTCGCGGCCTTCGACCTCATCTGGTAGAGCCTGCCCACCATCTGGAGGTTCTCGCGGCCGGTCAGGTACTCGTCGACCGCGGCGAACTGTCCGGACAGGCCGACCCTGCGCCGTACCGCGTCGGGGTGCTTGAGCACGTCGACGCCGGCGACGACCACCTTGCCGCTGTCGGGTCGCAGCAGGGTCGTCAGGCAGCGGACGGCGGTGGTCTTGCCCGCGCCGTTCGGCCCGAGGAGGCCCAGGACGGTCCCCTCGGGGACATCGAGGTCGACGCCGTCCAGAGCCCTTACGTCACCGAAGGTCTTGACCAGACCTTCGGCGTAGATGGCGCCTGGCATGTGAGTTCTCCACGTCTTTGGGGATGTACACGCTGAGTTCTGGTGAATTACGGTTGCTTCTCGTCAGCTCCGGCGTTCCGTGGCGACTTGTCGCGCGACCGCTCCACCCCGCCACGCGCAGGGTCGGCGGAAGACACACCGTAACGCGATGTATCGCGTTCCTCAACAGATTTTTCCATCGGACGACGAGAGGGGATCCGATCCGGCCCAGGCCCGCCTTCGGCCTCAGTCGATGACCGTGTAGCCCGCCTCGCGCAGGGCGCGGCCGACCTCGGCGCAGTGCTCGGGACCCTTCGTCTCCAGGTGCAGCTCGACCTCCACCTCCGTGAGCCCGAGCCGGGGATCGGTCCGTACGTGGCTCACGTCGAGGACGTTAGCGTCCGCCACTGACAACACCCCGAGAAGTGTCGCCAGCGCTCCGGGGCGGTCCGTCAGCCGGAGCGTGACCGCGAGGTAGCGGCCGCTCGCCGCCATGCCGTGCCGCAGGATGCGCTGCATCAGCAGCGGGTCCACGTTGCCGCCGGACAGCAGCGCGACGACCGGTCCCTCGAAGGTGTCCGGCTCCTGCAGCAGCGCCGCCACCGGGCTCGCGCCGGCCGGCTCGACGACCAGCTTCGCCCGCTCCAGACAGAGCAGCAGCGCGCTGGACAGGCTGTTCTCGGAGACCGTGCGCACCTCGTCCACGAGGTCGCGGATGATCTCGAACGGCACGTCCCCCGGCCGTCCGACCTTGATGCCGTCGGCCATCGTCGCCGGGTTCGCGACCGGCACCGGCCGGCCGGCCGCCAGCGAGGGCGGGTACGCCGCGGCGCCCGCCGCCTGCACCCCGATGATCCGCACGTCGGGGCGGATCGATTTCACCGCGACCGCGACCCCCGCGGCCAGCCCGCCACCGCCGATCCCGACGACGATCGTGCGCACCTCCGGGCACTGCTCCAGGATCTCCAGGCCGACCGTGCCCTGGCCCGCGATGATGTCGGGGTGGTCGAAGGGGTGGATGAACACCGCTCCCGTGGCGGCCGCGTACTCCTGCGCGGCGGCCAGCGTCTCGTCGACCACCTGACCGTGCAGCCTCACCTCGGCGCCGTAGTCCCGGGTGGCCGCGACCTTCGGCAGCGGGGCCCCGGTCGGCATGAAGACCGTGGAACGCACGCCCAGCAGCGAGGACGCGAGGGCCACCCCCTGCGCGTGGTTCCCGGCACTCGCCGCGACCACACCGGCCGCGCGCTCCTCCGGCAGGAGCCCCGCGATCCGCACGTACGCGCCACGGAGTTTGAACGAACCGGTGCGCTGGAGGTTCTCGCACTTGAGGTGCACCGGGGCGCCCACCAGCTGGGACAGGTACCTGCTGCCCTCCATCGCGGTCATCCGCGCCACGCCCGAAAGCATCTTCTGGGCGCCTCGTACGTCGTCCGACGTCACCCTGGGCAAGGAGTCAGCGGTGCTGTAGCTCATGACCACCAGTCTCGCAGTTCACGCATGGGGGCTCCTTGTGTGACCACCCTCCGAGACCGGTTTCCGCAGCGCCGGTACGACCCGCCTCCCAGCCGCGTACCCTGTCCCCCAACCCAGCTCCCCACGCATGAATTGAGCTCCCGGCCATGCCCACAACACCAGAGATGTCGATGGACATGACGACCGTCGGTGACACCGGTCTTCTCGAAACGCTGCAGCACGAGGTCGCGGTCTTCGCGCGCCGTGCCGAACAGACCCGGCTCGGCGGGGTGGGGCAGGTGCGCAACTCCATGGACCGCGCCGCCTACCTGCTGCTCAACCGCCTCGACAAGGAAGGCCCGATGGGCGTCAAGGCGCTCGCCGCGAGCATGGGCATCGACTCCTCGACGGTCACCCGGCAGGTGGCGCCGCTGGTCGACACCGGCCTCGTCAAGCGCACCTCGCACCCGGAGGACGGTCGCGCCGTGGTGCTCCAGCTGTCGCCGCGCGGGCACGCCCGCCTCGAGGAAGTGCGCTCCTCCAGGCGTCAGTTGATGGCCGAACTGACGGACGACTGGGAGCCGCAGGAGCGCGAGGTCTTCTGCGCGCTCCTCATGCGCTTCAACGGCGCGCTCTCGGCCCGGATGACGACCACGGGAGTCGTGTCGCCGGACCGGCCGACGTCCTGACACCCGCCTCCCACCCGTCTCCTCCCCCGGGTGTCCCCTCCCCCGGCAGCCGCGCCCGTCCCGGCCTCCCGGGACTCCGCGGACCTCTCCCGGCCACGCCTGCCACCCGGGCCCCCGGCACCCCCGCGCGCCGTGCGCGCCCGGCACGCGCGCGCGATGTGCGCCGGGCTCTTGACCGGAAGGCCACGTCTGGCCTCATATGAGACCGGGCTCCTGTCGCACACGGTGCGGCCTGTCGTACGCGGCCGGAGCCTCGTTCCCCTCAGGGTCGCCCTCGGGCGGGAGGCGTGTTGCGAGAACGGCGTGCGTCCCAAGGTGCCCGCCGGGCCCGGGAGTTCGAGGCATTCGTCGCGGGCGCGGCAGGGCGGCTGCTGCATGCCGCCACGCTGCTCACGGCGGAGCCGCCGGAGGCCAACCCACGCGCGCGGCGCCTGCTGACGCTGGCGCTGGCCCACACGTACGCCTCCTGGGACCGGCTGCGCGGCGAGGACCCGTACGACCGGGCCCGTCAGCACCTCGCCGTGCGCTTCGCCCGTGGTGCCTGGCACCAGTACGGGGGCTTCGGGCGCGCCCGCCCCGCCCCCGGCGGCCCGCTGGCGCGGCTGACACCCCAGGAGCGGCTGATCCTGGTCCTGCGGCTGTACGAGGGTGTCGCCGAGGAACAGGCCGCGGCCCTGCTCGGGCTGCCCACGGAACGTGTCAGAGCGATCTGCGCCCGCGCGACGGTGACCCTGCTCCACCCGCCGCGCGGGCCGGCCCCGGCGGTGGCGGAGGTGGCACCCTCGTGACCCTGCACGAGCGCGAGACGGCCGTACGGCGGCTGCTGGAGCGGACGCCGCCCAAGGTGCCGCCGGACCTGTACGCGGAGGCCGTGCGCCTCGGGAACCGCATGCTGCGCCGCAGGACGCTGGCCCGGCGCCTGATGTGGCTGCTGCTGTTCGCGGCGACCGTGGCCTTCGTCGTCTGGGCGGCGACGGCCCGCCCCTGGGTGGAGCCGCCGTCCCAGACGACTCCACCACTGACAGGCTGGTGACCGGCGCCGGGCCGGACGGTGATCCGCCGCTCCGCCGGTGCCCGGCGCGGGACGGACGGTGATCCTCGGTGCCCGGCGCGGGACGGACGGGGCCCGGCGCTCAGCCGGTGACCGCCCGGCCGGCTCCTAGCCGAGGGCCTGCTGGAGGTCCTGGAGCAGGTCGTCGACGTTCTCGATGCCCACGGAGAGCCGGACGAGGTCGCCCGGTACCTCCAGGGCCGAGCCCACGACGGACGCGTGCGTCATCCGCCCCGGGTGCTCGATCAGGGATTCGACGCCTCCCAGGGACTCGCCGAGCGTGAACACCTTCGCGCGGTTGCAGACCTGGACGGCCGCCTCCTCGCCGCCCTCGACCTGGAAGGAGACCATGCCGCCGAACGCCCGCATCTGCTTGGCCGCGACCTCGTGACCGGGGTGGTCCGGCAGGCCCGGGTACAGCACCCGCGTCACGCGCGCGTGACGGGTGAGCATCTCGGCGACCCTCCCGGCGTTCTCGCTGTGCCGGTCCATGCGCACCGGGAGCGTCTTGGCGCCGCGCAGCACCAGCCAGGAGTCGAAGGGCCCGGCGACCGCGCCCATCGCGTTCTGGTGGTACGCCAGCTCCTCGCCGAGTTCCTGGTCACCGGTGATCAGCGCGCCGCCGACGACGTCCGAGTGGCCGCCCATGTACTTGGTGAGGGAGTGCACGACGACGTCCGCGCCGAGCGCGAGCGGCTGCTGGAGGTAAGGGGTGGCGAAGGTGTTGTCGACGACGAGCCGGGCGCCCGCCTCGCGCGCGATCTGCGCCACCGCGGTGATGTCCGTGATCCCCAGGAGGGGGTTGGAGGGCGTCTCGACCCAGATGACCTTGGTCTTCGGGGTGAGGGCGGCCCGTACCGAGTCGGGGTCGCTGGTGTCGGCCACGGACCACTCCACGCCCCAGCGCGAGACGACCTTCGCGAAGAGGCGGAACGTACCGCCGTAGGCGTCGTCGGGGATCACCACGTGGTCGCCGGGACTGAGCAGCGTACGCAACAGGCAGTCCTCGGCCGCCAGTCCGGACGCGAACGCGAGGCCCCGGCGACCGCCCTCCAGGGCGGCGAGGTTCTCTTCCAGGGCGGTCCTGGTGGGGTTGGCGCTGCGGCTGTACTCGTAGCCGCCGCGCAGCCCGCCGACGCCGTCCTGCTTGTAGGTCGAGACCTGGTAGATCGGCGGGACGACCGCGCCGGTCAGGGGATCCGCGGTGTTGCCCGCGTGGATCGCGAGGGTCTCGAAGTGCTGACTGATGTGCCTGTCGCTCATGGGTCCCGAGCGTAGTGCGCCCGCGGGGCTGGTGACGGACCGCCGCCCCGGCCGGCGCCGCGCGGCGCAGCGCCCCGGGGCCCGCACGAGGGTCCGGGCGGCCCGCGTCCGACCGGGTTGGCCAATTGTCGGACCCGTCTGGTTCGCTTGAGGCATGCAAATTCTCTGGGTCCTGATGGCGCTGGCCCTGTTCAGCCTGGTCCTGCTGCCGGTCCTCCGGCGTCGGCGCGCCGGTATTCAGCTGGTCTCGCCCGGCGACCCGGACGCCGCGGACCCGGCGAACTACGGATTCCTGCGCCAGGAGCAGCTGGACATCCGCATGCCGGGCCAGGACGCGGATCTCCTCGACGTCCTGGACGTGGTGCAGCACACCCAGGACTACCGTGCCGCCGCGCAGCTCCTGGCGGGCACCGAAACGGCGGGCGAGACCCGCTGGCAGCGGGTGCAGGCCTTCGCGGGCGCCGCGTCCCTGGAGCTTCAGCAGCACCCCGGCGGGGTCAGTGAGACGCCGGGCGGGCAGTGGCTGCGCGTGTGGCGGGCCGAGGCGCCCAAGGACGCGGGCGGCGCGGCGGTGCACGCGGAGTTTTTGGTGCAGCAGGCGTGGCGGACGTCGACGCCGGGGACGGACGAGTTCCGGATCATCATGGAGGAGGCGAGGTCGGCCTGCGGCGAGGCGGCGCTGCTCTCCCCCGGTGACCCGATCCCGTACATCGTCGAGCTGTCGGTGGCCCGCGGTCTCGCCTATCCCCAGGCGGAGTTCGAGAAGCTGTGGCTGAAGATCCTGGACCGCGCGCCGTCCCACATGGGGGCGCACCTGGCGGCCCTCCACTACTGGTGCGAGAAGTGGCACGGTTCGCGTGAGGTGGCGTACTCGTTCGCGGAGGCCGCCGCGGCGCGCGCGCCGCAGGGCTCCCTGCTCGCGGCCATGCCCCTCTTCGCGGTCTTCGAGCACCTCCCCGAGGTGAACCTGGTCCGCAGCTTCTACCAGAGCGAGGTCGTCACGAAGGCGGTCCACGGCGCGCTCTTCGCGGTGCACGCGGCCCGCCCGGACGACCCGATGCTGGCGCACGTCCGCCATCTCCTGGTGTTCTTCCTGGTCCGCGGCGAGCGGTGGGCCGAGGCGATGAACCAGCTGGTGCACGTCGACGGCCACGTCGGCGCCCTCCCCTGGACCCTCACCGCCGACCCGGCGGCGGACTACGCGGTGTACCGCGCGCTGGCGGTGGCCGGATACGAGGCGAACGGAGGCAGTCCGGCGTCCCTCCCCCGCTGAGGAGAGACGCCGGGGGCGTCCCGCGAGCACCGGGAACCCGGGCCGGAATGCCGGCCGGGGCTCCCTCGTTGTACCCGCCGGACCCCACCCCCGGCCCCGCGCCCCCTCACCCCGTGGAGACCGCATGTTCCTGGACAGCCGTACCCCGCGACTCCCGACCGCCGAGCAGGCCCTGTCCGGCCGGTCCGAGCCGATCTTCCGGGTCCCCGAACGGCACACGGTCCTCGGCACCCCCCTGCTCGGCCCGTACCCCGAGGGCCTGGAGATCGCCGACTTCGGCCTGGGCTGCTTCTGGGGCGCCGAGCGCAAGTTCTGGCGGCTGCCGAAGGGCGTGTACACGACGCTCGTCGGCTACCAGGGCGGCTTCACCGAGAACCCCACCTACGAGGAGGTCTGCTCGGGCCTGACCGGCCACACGGAGGCCGTCCGCGTGGTCCACGACCCCGCCGAGATCTCGTACGAGGAGCTGCTCAAGGTCTTCTGGGAGTCCCACGACCCGACCCAGGGCTTCCGCCAGGGCAACGACTCCGGCACGCAGTACCGTTCCGCGGTCCACACCCACACCCCGGCCCAGGCAGCCGCCGCGGCCGCCTCCCGCGAGGCCTACCAGAGGGTCCTCACGGCCTCGGGCCACGGCACGATCACCACGGAACTCCTCCCGGCACAGGGCCGCGCCTTCTATCCGGCGGAGGCGTATCACCAGCAGTACCTCGACAAGAATCCGGCGGGGTACTGCGGGATCGGGGGAACCGGCGTGTCCTGCCCGATCGGTGTGGCCAGGGTGGATGGCTGAGCCGCTGTCGCCGGAAGCCGCGGCGACCCTGCGGGCGCTGCTGGCGGGCTCGGATCCGGTCAGCAACGCCCTGCTGGCCCAGATTCCCCACACGCGCGTGGTGCGCCGGTGCGGCTGCGGCTGTGCGACGGTCGATCTGGAGGTGGACCGCACAGCAGCGACTCCGGCGCCCTCGCACGACAATCCGGCCGTGGACGCCGGGTACACCAACCCGCACGCGGCGGGCGTCCTGGTCTTCACCGAGGACGGCTACCTCTCGCTCCTGGAGATCTACTCGGTCTCGGACGAGCCGATCACCGCCTGGCCGGACCCCCGCTTCATCGAACGATGAGCAAGCGAGGGCACGCACCAGCAGTACCTCGACAAGGATCCGGCGGGTACTGCGGGATCAAGGGGACGGGGGCCAAGCTGCGCACACCGTCCGCGACGAACTGGGGAGCGTCCTGCGCGACGGGCGTCACGCCGGCGCCGGAGGCCACCGAGGAGCAGTCCGCGCAAGGTCGCGCTGATCGGTCCTGGGCGATGTAAAGGCTCATGGCACGAACGTCCGTGCAGAGATCTTTACTACCGGGCCGGACCGTGCGACAGCCGCATCGCTTCTGCCTCACTCGTTCGAGCGGAGCGAAAGTGCTCGTGCCCGTTAGGCTGAGGCGTGGGACAGAATCGCGCCCATGGGAGCATCCATGACCACGCCAGCCGCTGAGCAACCCCTCATCCCCCAGCCGCCTGCGACGGTCGCCACGCTGCGGCAGGCCGTCAGTCAGATCGCGCCCGCCTCGCTCCCCGCCTTCACGCGGGAACTGGACCAGGCTGCCGACCAGTCCCGACAGGGTTCCGATCTTGCCCCTCTCCGGCGGTTCATCACCCAGTGGGCCGTCTACGTGCACATCCAACGCCAGCCCGGCCTGGCTGCAGACTTCCGCCGCTGGGAGGACGCTGCCGAAGCGGGCGACGCCGCGCAGGCACGACAGGCCGCCGTCGAGATCGGACGGCTTCTCGATGAAGCCCACGCGGCCGTCGGTCTCTCGACCCGGTGAATCCGGACTGGCACTGGGAATACGACCCTGATCACGACCACGTGGCAGGCGGCCTCCCGGCCCACGTCGTGGCGGAAGTCGAACGCCTGGCCGACCAGCTCGTCGAGCTTGCCAGTACGGGGATCGATGTCAGTGATCTCGGCAACGGCCCGAGACCGGGCGGTCTACGTCGTATGGACGCGGCCGGCGGATGGTTCTACTTCCTCGTCGCCCCACGCGCCCCACTCATCATCATCGTCCGCATCGTGCCCCCGTTCGACGCCTTGTAGCGATTGCGCCGGCACTCGCGGAGGGCCGACCGGGACATGCCCATGGCTCTAGAGGTCCACGGCTACGCACGCGCATAGCCGAAGCGGCCGGGTGTGACCGAGCGCGGGCACCCCCACTGACCTGGCCACCCCCCTCGGCACCCGTGCCGTCGCCCGTGCCGTCCCCCCGCGTCGCCGTGCCGTTCCCGTCGGCCGGGGCGCACGGGAGAGTCGCGGACGGAGACCGTGGGGAGGACCATCGAAGTCGTGTAGGCAAGGTGGTGGCTATGGGGATGCAGTCGATGCATTTCAGTGAGAGCCCCGAGGATCCGTTCGCGCTCGGGCGCGGCGCCTCGGCCGTGCTCGACGATCGGGGCGCCGTGGTCGGCTGGAGCGCACGCGCGCAGGAGTTGCTGGGCTATCCCGCCAAGGAAGTGATCGGACGGGCGTGGCAGGACCTCCTCGTGGACGCGCGAGACCTGCCGATCGTGCGGTCCGTCGTGGTGGAGGCCATCAGGACGGGAGGCTGGTTCGGGGTCGTGCCCGTCCGGCACCGCGACGGGCGACGGATCGAGATGGGATTCCGGGCCCGCGCGATCACCCGGGACGGGGACGCCCGGGAGTGGTCCCTGGTCGGAGCCCCCGCCGCGGAGGTCATCGCCTGGCAGCGGGACCGCGCGCTGCTGGACGGCCTGTACCACCGGTCCCCGATCGGTCTGGTGGTCCACGGCCCGGACCGGAGGGTGATCCGGGTCAACCGCGCGATCGAGAAGGCGAGCGGGGTCCCGGCCGAGGCGCCGGTGGGCCGTCGCCCCCGCGAATTCATGGTCGACGAGGACGCGGGACCGGCCGAGGAGCGGGTACGGCACGTCCTGGAGACCGGCGAGCCGCTGATCTTCACGGAACAGTCGGCCCGGGCACGCCACGACCCGGGCCGCGAACGGATCGTCTCCGTATCGGCGTTCCGGATGGAGGACCCCGCGGGCCGGGTCCTCGGCGTGGCCGAGACGATCGAGGACGTGACCGACCGCCACCGGGCCCGGCGCAGGCTCGCCCTGGTGAACGAGGCGAGCGCCCGGATCGGAACCTCGCTGGACGTGGCGCAGACGGCCCGGGAGCTGGCGGAGGTCGTCGCCGACGGCCTCGCCGACCACTGCTCGGTGGACCTCCTGGAGCCGGTGACACTCGGCGACGAACCGCGCCCCGGCGTGACGGGCGCGCTGCTCCGCGTGGCCCTCACGCCCCCGGAACGCCGGGTCCCGTACCAGGAGGGCGAGGTGGTCCCCCTCCTTCCGGGATCCCCGCAGGCGCGGTGCCTCACCGAACGCCGCCCGATCCTCGAACGGCTGCTGTCCCTGCGGCCCGAGTGGTACGCCATGGACCGGCGGCGGATCGAGATCGCCATGGGGCTCGGCGTTCACTCACTGATCGTGGTGCCCTTGGTCGCTCGCGGCCTGGCACTGGGCGTGGTGAGCCTGTGGCGCGTGCGGCATTCGGAACCATTCGAGGACGACGATGCCGCGGTGGCCCACGAGCTTTCCTCGCGTGCGGCCGTCTGCATCGACAACGCGCGCCGCTTCACCCAGCAGCAGAGCGCCGCGTTGACTCTCCAGCGCAGCCTGCTGCCGAGCGCGGCGTCCGACCTGCCGGCTGTCGAGGTGGCCTGCCGGTACCTCCCGGCAAGCGGGGAACCGGGCATCGGCGGTGACTGGTTCGACGTGATCCCGCTGTCAGGGGCCCGGGTCGCACTCGTCGTAGGAGACGTGGTCGGCCACGGGATCCACGCCGCGGCCTCCATGGGCCGCCTGCGCGCCGCCGTGCGCACCCTGGCCAGCCTCGACCTGGAACCGGACGAGGTGGTGGCGCGGCTGGACGACCTGGTCAGTCTGCTGGCCGCCGAGCTGGAGGCGAACGCCGTCGGCGGCTCCGCGGTGGAACAGATGCTCGGGGCCACCTGCGTGTACGCGGTCTACGATCCGGTCTCCCGGCGCTGCTCCCTGGCACGCGCCGGTCACCCGGCACCGATGGTGTCCACCCCGGACGGCGAGGTGACCGTGCTCGACCTGCCCGCCGGTCCGCCGCTGGGTCTGGGCGGGCTGCCGTTCGAGACGTACGAACTCGACCTCCCCGAGGGCAGCCTGCTCACGCTCTACACCAACGGACTTCTGGAGGCCCGCAACAGCGACATCGACGCCGCGCTGGAGCGCCTGCACGAATGCCTCACGCACACCGACGATTCCCTGGACAGCACCTGCCGCAGCGTGGTCGAAGCGCTGCTGCCGAAGGAACGCCTCCCCACCGACGACGTCGCGCTGCTCATCGCCCGTACCCGGGTGCTGCCGCCCCAGGACGTCGCCACCTGGCAGCTGCCCCTGGAAGCGACCGCCGCTGCCCGGGCCCGGGAGCTGACCACGGCGAAACTGACCGAATGGGGGCTGGAGGAAATGGCCTTCACCACCGAGCTGGTCGCCAGCGAACTCGTCACCAACACCTACCGTTACGCGGAGGGCCCCGTCACCCTGCGCCTCATCCGCACGCACAGCCTGATCTGTGAGGTGTCGGACGCCAGCCACACCTCCCCCCATCTCCGACGCGCCCTCAGCACGGACGAGGGCGGACGCGGGCTCTTCCTGGTCGCGCAGCTCACGGAGCGGTGGGGAACCCGGTACACCCACGACGGCAAGACCGTCTGGACGGAACAGCCCCTGCCGCACGCCTGACCCGCGACGAAGGCGTGGCCCGTTCCACCAGGTGCTCTCCGCACGGGGGGGGGCGGGACCGCATGACATGGATCGTCATGCCGCGTTCACGGACCCGTGCCGCCATGTGACCCATGGGTGGCGCCGGCCGTCGGTCAGGGGCGCAGCTGGGCCGGCAGTTCTTCACCGGTGAGGTATCCCCGCTCCTGAGGGAGCAGTCGGGCAGCCGAGTCCAGGTCGCCGTCCCTGACGAGTGCGTGGATCTCGTGGGCGAGCGGGGTCACGTCGTTGATGGACACGATCCACTCGTCCGCGTAACGCGACGATGCCTCGCCCGAGAGCCCCAGTTGCAGCGAGCGGTGCGGCAAGGGTTGCAGGTGCAGGTCGCGTTCGGGGTCCCACTGGACGCGGGCCGGTGCGCGCTTGAGGTCGCGCTGCCAGGCGCTGCGATCGGGATGCAGTCCGCGGACGTAGTGCGACAGGCAGGCATGGCGCAGCGCCCAGTCGAAGCCGTCGCGGGTGATCTCGACGGCGAGGACGGTCTCCTGCCCCTCCTTCGTGCCCCAGCCGGAGCGGTACATCATCCACAGGAAACTGGGCTTGATCCACGTCATGCGCCCAGGCCTCCATGCGGCGGGAAAACGGCCGTCCCGGATGGCGGGCAGGCCGATCTCAGGGGAGTACGCCTGGTAGACGGTGATCGTGGACGCCGTGTGGAGCGCGCGAATCCTGCGGAGCGGTTCTTCCATGGCCTACAGCGTGGGCTCGGTCAGCCCGGGTGACCACCGATTTTCGACCCGTTGCCCGATCCGACGGAGGACGTCGGCCGCAGGCGGCGGGCGGTTGCCGGCGCGCGCCGAGCGGCCACCTCGTCCTAGTCCACCTCGATGCCGAAATCCCGCACGAGTTCCTCCAGGCCACCGGTGTAGCCCTTGCCGCCCAGGACGAAGTCCCAGTCCCCGCTCGGCCTTCGCCGGAAGGAGCCGAGCACCAAGGCGGTTTCGCGGGACCGGCCGTCGGAAACCTCGAGCTGTCCCAGCTCGGTCAGCCGCGGGTCGAGCAGACGGATGCGGGCGTCGGTGAATCCGGAGAGGTCGGCGTCCGGGTTGACCTCCGGGTCGATCGCGGCCACGAGGACGAACCGGTCGGCCTCGTCCGGCAAGCCGTCGAACGAGACGCAGATCGCGGCCTTGTCGGGTGCGGTGGGGGCCAGAGCCCGCACGGAACCGTCGGCTGTCCGTGGGTTGTTGAAGAAGACGAAGTGATCGTCGCTGAGGACTCGGTCGCCACGGCAGACCAGAGCACACACGTCCAATGCCACGCTGCCGGTCCACGACATGCCCAGGACGTTGTAGTCGTGGGGCAATCGGATGTCGGGGATCGTCGGCGTCGGCGTCGGCGTCGGCGGTGCCGCGGTGCGACGGCCGCCCTCGCCCAGACGCCCACGCAGCCCATGACGATGCAGCAGGTCGACGAGCTCAGGGCCCGGGATCAACTCCAGCGGCTTGCCGTTGGCGAAGGTGTGCGAGCCGGGGCCGAACCCCGACGTCGTCACGAGGACACCCTTGTTGGCGCCGGCGTCCTGCACGGTTCCGTACAAGTCACGTACGGCGGTGGGCGGCACCGTGTTGCGGTAGCGCTTCACCTGGACGACGATCTTCCCGCCCCGGATCGGTGTCGGATCCAGCGCGTCGACGTCCACACCGCCGTCGTTGGAGCGCTGGGTCGTGACCGCCTGCATCCCCATGGCCCGGAAGAGATCGGCGACGAGGTTCTCGAAGGCGATCGGATCCATGTCGTACAGGTCGGGTTCCTCGTCGCCGCCGTGCGCGACGACACGGTTCCCGACATCCTGCGGCCGACGGCTCGGCCGTACCGGCGAGAGCTGGTCGGGGCGGGCCGAGAGCTGTCCGCGGAGTGCGTCGGCCAGACAACTGCCCGCGTCCACCTGTGCCAGGTGCAGACCACGGAACGTCGAGACCGAGGCCATCACGGTCGCCAGGTGGATCCGGCCGGGCCGGCCCGTCGTGGGGTCGTGCCCGTCCACGAACCCGTTCAGCGTCACCGACTCGAGCGCGCCCAGTTCGTCCGCGGCGAAGAGCTCGTGCAGAACGAGAAGCATGCACTGGGCGAGCACCTCCCGGTACAGCGCGCGACGCTGCCCCACCGGGCGCGCGGTCTCCTTGTCCTGGTCGGTCCCGGACACGTAGCGAACGGACTTGGCCTCAGGGACGATGCTGTAGGCGGGCAACTCCCAGTCCAGCACCAGCTGTCCGGCCGCCGCGTCATAGGCTGCCGTCACCTGGCGTGGAAATCCCTCCGGCCATGCCGACGAGGCGTAGAGAGCGGCGGAGAAGTACTCGACGACCGAGTCGGGATCACGACGTCTCACTCCGTCGGTCACCTGGACGATGCCGGCGTTGTGCCGCCGCACCTCGGCCAGCTGCGCGTCGGCCCACTGCTGGTGCTCCCGCTGGTACGACGCCAGCTGTTGCAGCCGATGGGCCTCCGCCGCCTGGGCCGCGTGCCAGTCCCGCTCGAAACGGGTCCGCGCTTCGGCCTGTGCCTGGGCCCGGCGGCTGGACGTCCACCCGCTCTGCGTCTGGTAGTGGCTGAAGTCAGGCATGGCCACCGGCTGGGCCAACGGTCCCGGGGCGAAGGGCTGGACCTCTTCACGCCTCATGAGGGAGGAGACTCTGAACGCCGGAGCCTGACAGCCCGACGTGAGAAGGCCCTGTAGCGACGCGACCTGCGCGTCGAGCTCTTCTGTGCGACGTAGCGCTTCCGCCTGCCGGTACTCGCGGTGGTCCTGGGCGGCCCGCCGCTGGTACGCACGTGCTTGCTGAGCTTCTCGTCTCTGCCGTCCCGCTTCCGCTTCCCTCTGGCGTTGCTGCTGCCGTTGCATCTCTGCCCAGACGCCGACGTAGCCGGTTGAGCGACGACTCATGTGCTGCAGGCCCTCCCCGGTGCGCGCTGGCTGTCCCCACAACCAGGTGTGACGATATGACTCTATCCAGCAGCAGCCGTCCCGCATATCCGCGTGCCGAAGGCAACCGGATCCTGTCATCCCCCCAGGTCAGAGCGACTTGAGAGGGAGCCTGGACGAAGGCCACGCGCGCCCTCTGCGGACCTGGCCGGCGGCCGCGCGGTCACCCGGTGACCACCACCGGCCTCGTGCGATCGATTGATAAGGTCGGCCCATGTCCAGTCGCAGCCGCGACCGTGTCGCGGACGTCCGCGGCGTCGTGGTGGCGCACCTGCGCGGCTGTCGGATCGAGTCCGTCGTACCGCTCGGCGAGGGCCTGGACAACCTGGCGTACGAGGTCAACGGTGAGCTGATCGTGCGCTTCAGCAAGGAACCCGACCGGACACGGCGGGCCGCCCTGGTGGACCACGAGGCACGCGTGCTCGCCGCCGTCGCCGGTATCTCACCGCTGCCGGTCCCCGAACCGGTGTTCACGGTCGCGGAGCAGGGATGTCTCGCCTACCGCAAGCTCCCCGGCACGCCGCTGCTGGACCTGTCGCGGCACCAGCGATCGGCCCACGGCACCTCGATCGCCGCCACGCTCGGCGAGTTGCTGACCGCGCTGCACGCCGTCCCGGTCGATCGGCTGGCCGATCTGGTGGACGCGGACCACCAGCCGCCGGCCGAGTGGCGGCATGAGGCCGCGGAGAACTACGCGGCGGTGGCCGGGCAGGTGCCGGCGGCGCACCGCCGCCCCGTCGAGGCGTTCCTGGCCACCGCGCCACCCCACGACGGATACACCCCGGCGTTCTCCCACAACGACCTGGGGATCGAACACGTTCTCGTCGACCCGGTCACATGGACGGTGACCGGCGTCATCGACTGGAGCGACGCGGCCGTCGTCGACCCGGCCCACGACTTCGGCCTGCTCCACCGCGATCTCGGCCCTGCCGCCACCCGCGCCGCCCTCAGCAGCTATCGAACCGAAGCCGACGACCTCGACGCTCTCGGCGAACGCGCCGTGTTCTATGCCAGGTGTGGCGTCTTCGAGGACCTCGCCTACGGCATCGAGACGGAACAGGGCAAGTACGTCGACAAGAGCCTCGCCGCGATGGAATGGCTGTTCCCGTCATAGCCGCGTCATCTCGACCCGGCGGCCGACGGCATCAACCCCGTTCGGGTACCGGCGCCCGGCTCTCGCGCCGACGGGGCAGCAACGACCCCCTCGCCTGCCGGGCAACCGCTCGTTCCGCGCGGACGCGTTGGAGGAGAGCCGAGCGGGCCGAGCGGTCCACCTCGCCGAGCTGGACGGCTTCGCCTGTCGCCGACGTCCGGAGAAGGCCGCCGGCCGACGTACGGAAAAGGCGGCCGGCCGACGTACGGAAAAGGCGGCCGGCCGACGAACTCCGCGGGACTCCGGCATCGCCGACCTGTGTGGACCTCGGTGCCCGAGTGCGGCGGCACCCTCGGGACCGGGGCCGAAAGCCGCCGTTGCGAACCGTCACTCGGCGTTCCGGCGATGAGCGAGAGGCATCCCGCTCCCGCTCTGCCGCACGGCGTGCTCAGAGCGGCTGGAGCCGGGTGCGCAGGAGGCAGAACTCGTTGCCTTCCGGGTCGGCCAGGACGTGCCAGGTCTCGGTGCCGGTCTGGCCGATGTCGACCGGCGTCGCGCCGAGCGCGAGCAGTCGCTCCAGCTCGGCGTCCTGGTCACGGTCGGTGGCGTTGACGTCGATGTGCAGGCGGAGTTTCCCGGTTCGCGGCTCACCGCTGGGGCTGAGGACGAGGGTGGGCTGCGGCCCTCCCCAGCCGGTTCCGGGCGGCCCGATCTCGATGCTCCCGTCGTCCTCCCGGCCGAGTTCGACGTAGCCGAGGACCTCGCTCCAGAATGCGGCGAGCCTCTCGGGGTCGGCGACATCGATGACCAGTTCACTGATGCGGCATGCCATGCCCGTCAGTGTACGTAGACGACGGATCCGGGAGCCGGGAACCGGTCGTCGGCCGCCCACCCGTACCCGTGGGTGCGCCGGACGTCTGTACGGACCCCCTCCCGTACGCTCCCGCGCTCAGTGACCAGCTCCGAGGAATTCGGTTGCCCCGCACCACCGTCGAGGGCTAGAAACCAGGCATGGCCGACATCCAGGGCTCGTACGACGAACTGTTCACCGCCGTGCCCAGCACGCTGTCCGCGTTCTTGGACGAGGGCGACGCCGGTGCCTCGGTGGCCGTCTTCGTGGACGGCGAACCGGTGGTGGACGTCTGGGGCGGGTACGCCGACGCGGACCGCACGATCCCGTGGCAGCGGGACACCCTCACCAATACCTGGTCGGTCACCAAGACGATGACCGCGTTGTGCGCACTGGTCCTGGCCGACCGCGGCGAACTCGACCTGGCCGCGCCGGTCGGCCGGTACTGGCCCGAGTTCGCCGGCGCGGGCAAGGAGAAGGTGCTGGTGCGGCATCTGCTGTCGCACACCGCGGGCCTGCCCGACTGGGACGGGCCGATCGAGGAGCTCTACGACTGGCCGTCCGCCACGGCACGTCTGGCCGCGCGGACTCCGCAGTGGGAGCCGGGCACCGCGGCCGGATACCACTCGCTCACCCAGGGGTTCCTCGTGGGCGAGGTCGTACGCCGGATCACCGGCCGCGGCCTGGGCGAGTTCTTCGCGCAGGAGATCGCCGGACCGCTGGGCGCCGACTTCCACATCGGGCTGCCCGCCGAGCACGACCACCGGGTGGCGCTCACGATCCCGCCCGCTTCCCAGGACGAGGACTACGCCTCCAGCGCGCCCGACAGCAAGGCGTCTCCCTCCGCGGCCACCCCGGTACGGGTCCGTGACGGCAACAGCGTGGCCTGGCGTCGTGCGGAGATCCCCGCGGCGAACGGCTTCGGCAACGCCCGCTCGGTCGGCCTCGTACAGTCGGTGATGGCCTGCGGAGGAACGGTGCGCGGAACCCGGCTGCTGTCCCAGGCGGCCTGTGACCTCGCGAGGCAGGAGCAGTTCAGCGGCGAGGACCGCCTCCTGGGCACGCACATGCGCTGGGGCCTGGGGTACGGGCTGTTCGACAGCATCTACGGGTGGGGCGGCTGGGGCGGTTCCCTGGTCATGATCGAGCCCGAGGGCCGGATGACGGTGGCCTACGTGACCCATCAGATGCGCGAGCCCGCTGACGACAACCGGGGGCTGGAGATGGTGATGGCCGCCTACGACGGCCTCAAGGGTCTGCGGGCCTGACCCGCGGCCGGTCCGACGGGCAGCACGGGCCGACGGGCAGCACGGGCACGGTGGGCAGCACGGGCACGGCGGAACCACCGGCGGTACCGAGGTCTCGGACAGGTCGCCGCTGGTACGCCGTCTCACGCCCCACGCGGAATCCACGGTCACCGTCCACCGGGCGTACTCGCCGGAGAGCGGTCCGGCCGCCGCCCGGGAGGGTGCGACAGGGCGTCACACCAAGTCGGCTGCGTTCTCCGGGTCGTGGTCCTTGGACACCGGGTGATCCTCATCCGGGCCGCCGGCCGGGACGGCGGCCCGGAGCGCCTCTTCGACCCGGCGGTTGCTGGTCATGGATGCCGTGACGGCCGTCATCGCCAGGAGAAGGCCGCCGGCGGCGTAGAGCGGGGTGCGGAGGTCGTAGGTGGTGGCCAGCCAGCCGCCGAGGAAGGCTCCTATGGGAGCGGCGCACATGGCCAGCATGCGCGAGGTGGACGCGACCCGGCCCATGAGGTGGGCGGGGACGATCGCCTGCCGGAGGGAGGGCGCGAGCACCATCGTGGCGCCCATGCCGGCCCCGCAGAGGGCGAGCGCCGGCCCGGCCACGTACGGGTTCGGGGCAGCGGCCAGGCCCAGCACGGCAAGCCCTTCGACGGCGGCTGTGCAGGTCAGTGCGGTGCCGGTGCCAAGCCGTCGGCCGAGGTGGGAGGCGACGCCCGCGCCGAGCAGGCCGCCGGTGGCCTCCGCCGTGAGGAGCAGGCCGAAGCCGTAGGTGTCGATGCCGAGGCGGTCGTGCGCGAAGAGGGCGAGGACGGTCTCCACGGCGAGGAAGGCGATGTTCCCGACCGCCGGGCGGAGCGCGAGCCCGAGCAGCACCCGGTCCCGGAAGACGTACGAGGCCCCGGCCCGCGCCTGCCGAAGCAGCGACTCGCGGACCTCCGGCACGGGGCGGGGCATGGCGGGCAGCGTGCGGACGAGCAGTGCGGAGAGCGCGAACGACACCGCGTCGGTGAGCAGCGGAACCGCCCGCCCGAGCGCGAGCAGCGCACTGCCCGCGGGCGGCCCCGCGAAGCCGGACATGGCGGTCTGGGCGCCGCGCAGGCGGGAGTTGGCGCGCTCCAGGAGCGCGGGGTCGCGGCGGAGCAGATCCGGCAGATAGGCCGTGGCGGCCGTGTCGAAGAAGAGTCCGCCGAGGCCGAGCAGGAAGGCGACGGCCGCGAGCAGCGGAATGCTCAGCACGTCGAGCACGGCCGCCGCCGCGGGTATGGCGAGCAGCACCGCACGTGCCGTGTCCGCGACCCACATCGTGCGGCGGCGGTCCCAGCGGTCCACCAGCGCGCCGCCGAGCACCCCGAAGAGCAGCCACGGCAGCGTCCCGGCGGCCGTGACGACGGCGAGCGCCATCGGATCACGCGTCAACGTCAACGCGAGCAGCGGCAGCGCGGCGTGCGTCACCCCGTCACCGAGCGAGGAGACGGTCTGCGCGGTCCACAGCCGTCCGAACCCGGTCGGCAACTTCCGTATGTCCGTGGTCACTTGGTGCCCTCCTCGGTCTGCTCGGGCCGTGCCGGGTGGAACAGCGCGAAGACGAGTGACGCGTCCGGCAGGGACGGATCGGACAGCTCCCGGTACTCGTCCGCCAGTGCCTCCAGCCGCGCCCCCAGTTGCGCGAACTGCTCCTCGGTGAGCCGCAGATGCGCCATCCGTACGTGCCGCTCGCCCTCCGCCGGCGACGCCTCCAGGTCCGCCACCGCATGGCGCATCAGCACGTCCGGCCCTCCCTCGCCCGGGTCAGGCAGCTCGATCGACCGCGCGGCCATCGCGTAGTACCGCTCGGTGACACCCCGCACCTTCCGTGTCCGCACCACCTTCACCAGGCCGGCCCGCTCCAGCAGCCGTACGTGGTAGCTGGAACTCCCCTTCGCGAGGCCCATCCGCTCGGCGATCTGCGTGATCGTCGCGGGCTCGAAGCGGAGCACGGCCATGATCCGGTGGCGCGTGAGACTGGAGACCGCGCGCAGCTGCTCGTCCGTGGTGACGTGAAACGTCTCGGGGAGATCGTCGGTAGGCATGCGAGCAATGGTCAACGATTCTTGACCATTGCGCAAGGGGATTCGCACGAAGCTTCTTCCACGGGAGCGTCCGTGCCCTGCCCTGTCCCGCCGCAGCCGAACTGCCTTACCGGCCAACTCCGTTACCCTCGGAGCAGCGCGCCGCGTGGTCGACTCGGTGTCCGGCCCGGGCCTCGCGAGCAGCCGCACGAGCAGTCCCATGAACAGCCGTACGAGCAACCTCGCGAACCGCCGCCGCACCCGCCGCCACACCCGCACCCGCACCCGCACCGAGGGCCGATGAGGAGCCACACCTCTCCCTAGGTCAAGTCACGGTCAATTCAGCCTGGTTCGAAAGGCGCGGCCTCCGCGCGCTGCGCGCCCTACGATCCCTCGCATGCCGATTCGCCGGACATTACGGATGATCAACGTGCTCGCCGTGGCCCTCGCCTGCGCGATCGGGGGTGGCGTGGGGACGGCGCGGGCCGCGGAGAGCCGGCCGTCGCACGACCGGCAGTTGCTGTACCTCAACCACTCCTACGGTGTGCTCGACCGGGAGACCGCCGACGCGATCGAGCACTCCGGTTATCTGCGGGACTTCGCCGACTTCCAGCTCCGCACCACGACCGGCGCCGACGGGCAGACCTGGACCGGCCGCTATCTGATGGGCCGCGAGACCTACCTCGAACTGTTCGGGGTCGGTGACGTCGCCGGCCAGGACGGCACCCTCGGCTCCGCCGGGATGGGCCTCTCGGTCGAGCGGGCGGGAGACTTGGCGACGGTCACGGAGCGGCTGAAGGACGAGGGCGTCGCCGACCCCGTCCCGTTCCTCCAGACGCGTGACTTCGGTGACGGCGTCCCCGTTCCGTGGTTCGACGCCATCCTGACCACCACCACGTACGACGCCTTCGGAGCCTGGGCGATGGAGTACCGGCCGGAGTACTTCGCCGACCCGCGCGGCGACACCGAGCCGGCGAACTTCCCCGGTGACGTCGGCCGGGAGCGCTACCTGTCCGACGACTACCGCGGCCATTCGATGCGTGACGTCACCTCCGTCCGGCTCGCGGTCACCGCGGGCGACCTCGCCGACACCGTGCCGCTGCTGCGGGCCGGCGGTTTCACGGTCCGGACCGTGCCGGACGGTGGCGTCGTCGCGGAGCGTGGCAGCACCACCCTGCGGTTCGACGCCGTCGCGCGCGACGACGCGGGCCTGCGGCGGGTCGAACTGTCGCTCAACCGGCCCGTGAAGGACCGTCACGTGGAACGGATCGGTCACTCGACGCTCGTCGTCGGACCGGGCGACCACGCCGTGTGGACGTTCGCCGGCAACGGCCCCGAGTAGGCCGGCAGCCCGCGGAGCGCGCCCTCGTCGAGGGCGCGCTCCGCCGCGCGCACCCTGTGGTCGGCGAACACGGCCGGTTCCCCGCTCGAACGTCCCTCAACTCCTCGGCCCCGCGGCGGCACACGACACCCCGGACCCGCGATGACCTGCGGATTCGTCCGGTCGGGGAGGTGAAGGCGCCGGGGCGTGAGGTGGGCGGGAGGGCGGGAGCGGCGTTCGCGGTCGCGTGACCTGTCCGGACAAGTAGCAGACGTACTGGACCTGCGCCTTTACCTGCCACTGAAGATCTCGTCGTGTACTGGCCATCTGTTCTTGGTCAACCTCCCCCCAAAGAACCTTATGTTCACGGTCAAATGATGGGCAAGAACAGCAATGGAGGACGTTGTGTCCCTGGATGCCCGTAGCGCTCGGCGGTTCGCCGCTCCCGCAGCCGCAGCAGTCGCCGCCGCCGTCGTGACGATGGTGGTCAACCCGTCGCTGGGCGCGTCGGCCTCGGCTCCGCAGGCCGCGGCGAAGGCCAAGGCCCCGACGGCCAAGAACGTCATCTTCATCAACGGCGACGGCATGGGCGCGGCACTGCGTCAGGCCGCCCGTCTGCACTTCGCGGGCCTGAACGGCCAGCTCGCCATGGACAAGCTCCCCGTCTCGGGCCAGCTGACCACGGAGCCGGACGACCCGAAGGCCGTCGTCACCGACTCGGCCGCCGCGGCCACCGCGTGGGCCACCGGCGAGAAGACCTACAACGGCGCCATCAGCGTCGACGTGGACGGCAACCCGCTGGCCACCCTCGGCCAGCAGGCCAAGGCGGCCGGCAAGGCCACCGGCCTGGTCACCACCGCTCAGGTCACCGACGCCTCGCCGGCGGCGTTCTTCTCGAACACCGCCAACCGTTCGGCGCAGGACGAGATCGCCCGCCAGTACATCGAGGTCAGCAAGCCCGACGTCATCCTGGGCGGTGGCGAGGACTGGTGGCTGCCCGCGGGCAGCGCCGGCGCGTTCAAGGACCAGCCCGCCGAGGACCCGTCCGAGGCGAGCAAGGGCACCAAGGGCGACCTCATCAAGAAGGCCAAGAAGGCCGGTTACTCCTACGTCAACAGCGCGGACCAGCTCAGCCGCGCCAAGGACGGCAAGCTGCTCGGTCTCTTCGCCAACGAGGAGATGTTCCAGCAGCGTCCCGAGGGCCAGGGCGACGTGTACAGCCCGGTGGTCGGTCTCTCCACCATGACCAGCAAGGCCCTGAGCACGCTGGACAAGAACAAGAAGGGCTTCTTCCTCATGGTCGAGGAGGAGGGCACCGACGAGTTCGCGCACTCCAACAACGCCACCCGCACCCTGCAGTCCATGCAGGAGCTGGAGAAGGCCGTGGCCGTGGCGCGCGCGTACGTCGCCACCCACTCCGACACCCTGCTGGTCATCACCGGCGACCACGAGACCGGCGGCCTGGCCGTCGAGGAGTCGGACGCCGCCGACGAGTCCGGCACCGGCATCTCCGCCGAGGACGGTCCGTTCAGCATCCGCGGCAGCGAGAAGAGCTTCTACGTCGACTGGACCACGTCCGGTCACACCGGTGTGGACGTGCCGGTGACCGCGGCCGGCCCGCTGTCCGACCGCTTCACCGGCAAGCACGCCAACACCCACGTGTACGACGTGCTGCGTCAGGCCCTGACGCGCCGCTGAACCACGCACTGACGGCGGGGGGCCCGGGGGGGGCACCACCCGGGGCCCCCGGCGCGGCCGGCCCCCCGCGCGCGGCCGCGTCGGGGGTGGGGGGGGGAGGGGAGGTGGAC
>NZ_JBHWEL010000028.1:94750-99137 GCF_042734135.1 Streptomyces sp. NPDC059668
CTGCCTCTCGGTCGCCGCCCGCCGCCCCCCCGCCGGCACACACCCCCCCCCGGGGGGCCGCCCCGCCCCCCACCCCCCCCCGCGCCCCCCCGCTGCCGTCCCGACCGCGCTCGACGGCCCTCTTCGCTCTTCGCGGGCTCAGCTCTGCTCGACGTGCAGATGGATGGGGCCCCTCAGGACGGGGCTGGGCCGGTACGGCGGTGGGTCGACGACCAGCCTGGGCTCTTCGAGGCGGCGTACCAGCTCGGTCAGTGCGATCTGGGTCTCCAGCCGCGCCATCGGTCCGCCGAAGCACAGGTGGATGCCACTGCCGAATCCCAGGTGCTGGTTGTCCTGCCGGCCGGGGTCGAACCGGTCGGGGTCCTCGAACCGGTCCGGGTCCCGGCTGCCCGAGGCGAGCATGAGCATGATCTGCGAGCCCTTGGGGATGACGGTGTCGCCGACGGCGATGTCGCTGTACGCCGCCCGCCAGGGAATGATCTGCACCGGCGGTTCGTAGCGCAGCAGTTCCTCCACCATCGGCACGACCAGCTCCGGTTCGGCGCGCAGACGCCGCAGCATCCCGGGGTGGCGCAGCAGCGTCAGCATGCCGTTGGCGATGAGGTTGACGGTGGTCTCGTGGCCAGCGATGAGCAACAGGTTGGCGGTGCTGATGATCTCCTCGTCGGTCATCCGCCCGTCGGGGCCGTCGTCGTTGGCCAGCCGGGTCAGCAGGTCGTCGCCGGGGCGGCCGTGGCGTTCCTCCAGCAGTCCGCCGAGGTACTGGCGCAGGTCCTTGGTGGCCTGTACGCCGTTGTCCAGCTTCTCCTGCGGGTCGGTCCTGGGGTCGTAGTCGATCGACTCGATGATGGCGTTCACCCACACGTGGAAGCGCGGTTCGTCCTCGCGTGGCACGCCGAGCAGGTGGCAGATCACGGTGACCGGGAACGGGTAGGCGAAGTCGTCGACGATGTCGATCCGCTGTTCGCCCGCGAAGCCGTCGATCAGGCCGGTGACCGTGGCCGCCAGGTCGGGCTCCATGCCGGAGACCAGTCCCGGGCTGTGCGGCGGCCCGAAGTGACGCATCGCCAGACGTCGCAGCCGGTCGTGCTCGGGCGGGTCGAGGTTGATGAACGACGGCGTGGCACGTCCCTCGACCGCCGCCATCGGCCGCGTCAGGTTGCGTACGTCGGAACTCAGGCGCGGGTCGTGGAGCAGGCCGGTGAGTTCACGGTAGGTGCTGACGACGTAGCTGCCGTCCTCCTGAAGTGCCACCGGATTCTTGCGCAGTTCGGCGTAGAGCGGGTACGGGTCGGCCCGGGAGGAGTAGTCGAGGATCCGGCGCAGGGTGTCGGGCGTCTCGGTCGTGGTCATGTCGTTTCCCTCCTACTTCCCCGTACTCCCTGCCGGCTTCCCCGTACTCCCTACCGGCCCTGCCGCATGGCGGTGACGCGCCGTTCGCCCGGGTCGTGCCCGGTGACGACGACGGTGGCGCCCTGGGCGAGCAGCGCGGGGCCGGGGAAGTCGACGGGCACCGGCTTCGCGTCGACGGGCTGGTCGGGTGTGGGGCAGGGGGGCGGGAAGGGCGCGGCCGTCTCGATCAACTGCCGGTAGTGGTCGAGCCACTTCGCGTTGTTGAAGCTGACCGCCGCGGTGACCCGGCCCTGGTATCCGTACGCGGCGACGAAGCGGCGGTCGGCCACGGATCCCTGGGCGACGACGACCTCGTCGGCGTAGGTCGGTACGCCCACCGACTTGATGTTGACGCCGAACTGGATCGACCAGAACGCCGGGATCGACAGGTGCGGCCAGCGGTCCGCCTGGGTGCTGACCATGTTGTGGGCCGCGATCTCGGCCTGCTCCACGGCGTTGGCCCAGTGCTCCAGGGAGATGAACCGGTACTCGTAGATCGGGTTGGGGCTGCGGGCCACGTCTCCGGCGACGAAGATGTCGTCGGTGACCAGGCCGTTGAGGTCGAAGGCGCGGCAGCCCGTGTCACAGGCGACTCCCCAGACACCCACCGCCAGCCCCGAGTCCCGCAGCCACTCGGTGTTGCGGATGCCGCCGAGCGCCACCACCGCCACCTCCGCGTCGACCGTGCTGCCGTCGGAGAAGTGGGCCCGGCGCAACCGCCCCTGCGCGTCGCCCTCCAGCCGGGTGACCTTGACACCGCAGCGCAGGTCGACGCCGTGGGCGCGCTGCATGTCGGCGGCGACCTCACCGATCATCGCGCCGAGACCGCCGACCAGCGGGGCCGGCCCGAGTTCGGCGACGGTCACCGCGAGGCCGCGCTCGCGGCAGACGGAGGCGATCTCGGAACCGGTGAAGCCCGCGCCGATGATCAGGACGCGGGAGGGCCCGGCGGCGATCGCCCGCTGGAGACCGTCCGCGTCCTCACGGGTACGGACGACGAACACGCCGTCCAGGGCCGCTTCGGCCTCGACGGGCCAGGGCCGGGCCCGCACCCCGGTGGCGATCAGCATGCGGTCGAAGGGGATCCTGCGGCCGTCGGCGAGCCGCACCTGGTCGGCCGCCAGGTCCAGGCCGTCGGCGGGAACGCCCAGGAGCCACTCCGCGTCGATGTCGCGACGTCGCGGCAGGGTGGTGCCCCCGGCCGGCACCCATCCGGTCAGTACCTGCTTGGACAGCGGAGGGCGGTCGTAGGGCTCTCCCAGTTCGTCACCGATCATGGTCAGGGAGCCGGTGAAGCCCTCGCCGCGCAGGGCCTCCGCGGCGCGCAGTCCCGCCAATGACGCCCCGACGATGACGACGCGGCCGTCACGCCTGAACCTCCGCAGGGTGTGGGCGCTGCTCATGACGGCGACATCCCGACCGACGCGTCCCGCTCTTCCACCCGGTCGACCAGAATCGCCTGGAGCGGGCAGGCCGCCGCGGCGCGCAGCACCTGTTCGCGCTGGGCGTCGTCGGGGTTCGGGGCGTACATCAGCGCTTCCTCACCGTGCATCCGGAACGCGTCCGGGGCCAGGAACGCGCACTGGGCGTACCCCTGGCACCGGGAAAGATCGACGACAACTCTCATCCCGACCTCCATTTCTCGGGGCTGCGCGCGAGCGGGCCCGCAAGGACGCCCTCGGGACGCCCGCACGGCACCACCACGGCGCCCAGAAGAGAGAGTCATGCCTTCGAAGAAGGAATACGGCTGTCGCCCGCCCCTTCGCACCTGTGGGGGGAGCACCACGCTCGTCGAAGGTCTCCGCAGGAAGAACTGGTCATCACGACTGTGACTCCGGCGTCCGCAACACCGCCCGGAGTACCTGACCTTGCCGTCGAAAAGCCTATCCCGCACCCACCTGACCCGCACCCGGGAGGCCGGACGCTCCCGGGAGGCCGGATCAGCCGGTCCCGGCCGCCCGTCAGCGGGTGGGCGGGTCAGCGGGTCAGCGGGTCAGCGGGTCAGGACGGCGATGCCGTCTCCGAGCAGTTTCAGTCCGATGACGAAGAACAGGACCGCCATCACGGCGACGTTGTGCCGGGCGGCCCACTCCTTCCAGCCGCCGAGCGTGCTCCTCGCCCGGTCTCCCCCGGCCAGGAAGACTCCCAGCGGGGCCAGCAGTCCGAGGGTGCCGATCAGTACGAAGACGGCCAGTGACGCGATCTGCTGTCCGGCCGGAAGCCCGGCCGAGGCGATCGTGGCGCCCGCGGCGATGGTCAGCGGGGCGTTCTTGGCGTTGAGCGCGGCCAGTGCCAGGCCGAGTCCGAAGACCTTCGGCGGCGTGAGCCGGTCGATCGTGGCCATCCACTTCGGCAGCTTCGCCTCCGAGGCGCCCGTGGGGCGCCGGCGCCACTGGCGGACGCCGAAGAGGGCGAGCAGCACTCCGAGGGCGAGTTTGAGGGCGCCCACCCAGGTGGCGGGCCGGCCGCCGGCTGTGGCGCCCTCCGGTCCGGCGATCGCGAGCACCACCCCGCCCACCGCACAGAGCCCGACGACCCACCCGGCCGCGAACAGCGGTCCGTTGAGCCGTCCCCGCGGGGTGGCGAGTACGAGGATGATCGCGATGATCGGGAGCGGGCTGACGGCGACGGCGGCCGCGAAACCCAGGATGTCTCCGAGCACTTGCCCCATGGCGGCCTCCGGCGGGGGGGTGAGGAGCGGGTCGCACCGGGAGGGGCCGGTGGACAGCGACCCGGCGGCCCGCGCGAGGAGCGACTCGTCCGTGCCGGGCGGGGCGCCGACCGTGGAACCCCGGAGCGTCTCCCCCTCCATCGTCGACCGCGGGTGGGCCGCCCGCACGGCGCGGGCGGCCCGGGGGCTCGGGGGCTTCTGCGGGAGACGGGAGACCAGAAAGGAGGGCGCCGCCCCCGGGCCCCCCCGCCGGGGGCGCCCGCCCCCCCCCCCCCGACCCCAAAAAAAATACCCGGGGTGAAAAAAAAGCGAAAGGCGGCGGAG
>NZ_JBHWEL010000029.1:0-8216 GCF_042734135.1 Streptomyces sp. NPDC059668
GGGTAGTTCAGCCCGTCCGGCGTTTGAGGACAAGGCCCTTAAGGCCGATACGGGGGTCTGGGGGCGGAGCCCCCAGGGGGCGCGGGCCGCGTCGGCTACGCGAAGATGACCGTGCGGCGGCCGTTCAGGAGGATCCGGCGTTCCGCGTGCCACTTCACCGCCCGCGCCAGCGCCCGGCACTCCACGTCCCGGCCGAGCGCGACGAGCTGGTCGGGGGTCACGTCGTGCGCGACCCGTTCGACCTCCTGCTCGATGATCGGGCCCTCGTCGAGGTCCGCGGTGACGTAGTGCGCGGTGGCGCCGATGAGCTTGACCCCCCTGGCGTGTGCCTGGTGGTACGGCTTGGCGCCCTTGAAGCTCGGCAGGAAGGAGTGGTGGATGTTGATGATCCGGCCGCTGAGCTGCTTGCACAGGTCGTCGGAGAGCACCTGCATGTAGCGCGCCAGCACGACCAGCTCGACGTCCTCGGCCCTGACCAGCTCCAACAGCTGCGCCTCGGCCTGCGCCTTGGTGTCCCTGGTCACCGGAATGTGGTGGAAGGGGATGTTGTACGAGTCCACAAGCTCGGCGAAGTCCGTGTGGTTGGACACCACGGCCGCGATCTCGACGGGCAGCGCCCCGGTCCGCGCGCGGAAAAGCAGGTCGTTGAGACAGTGGCCGAACCTGCTGACCATGAGGACGATGCGCATCTTGTCCTCGGCCCGGTTGATCTGCCAGTCCATGTGGAAGGAGTCGCCGATGGCCGCGAAGGTCGCCCGCAGCTTGTCCACGGTCACCGGCGACTCCGCCGAGAAGTGGACGCGCATGAAGAACAGGCCCGTGTCGTGGTCGCCGAACTGCTGACTGTCCTCGATGTTGCAGCCGGTCATGAAGAGGTAGCTCGACACGGCGTGCACGATCCCCTTCTTGTCCGGGCAGAAGAGGGTCAGGACGTACTGCTCGGCGGGCTCGGCGGCGCGCACGGACTGCTCGTTCATGCGCCACAGGGTCCCATACGGGGCCTCCGCGACGGACGACCGTCCCGCCACGCGGACGCCCGCGCCGGGGTGCTACGCCGAGCGCGTCACGATCCGCAGTACCTCCAGCGTGCGCGGTGGGACGTCGGGGTCCTCGCCGTCGCTCGCGGCCAGCCGGACATGCGCGTCGCGCGCCGCCCGCACCGCCTCCGGCCAGGAGGCGTGGTCGACGTACGCGGAGACCGGAGCGTCGGGTCCGACCTGGTGCATGATCCGCAGGACGCGGAGTACCGCGGTGTCGACGAGGGCCGCCTCCTGGGAGTCCCGGAAGATCGTGCCGACGTACTTCTCGGCGGACCAGTTGTCCAGCCAGGTGTCCTCGACCAGCCGGTACACGGCATCGGTGACGTCCCCGTATCCGTCGACGCCGGCCAGCCAGACGTCACGCTGGAAGGCGGGGTCGGAGAGCATGTGCAGCGCGGAGCGCACATTGCTGCGCCAGCGCCACCAGGGCATGTCGTTCAGTGGCATGCCGCCCATGGTGGGGGAGCGACGGCCGCGACGGGAAGAGTTCTCCGAACCTTGCACGGTCACCGATCGTACGTTCTTCATGAAAAGCAGATCATCCGCCCCTCCAATTCACCCCTAAGTCACCTCGTGTTGACCACGGGTCACACACGGGTTTGTGATGTGGGGGAATCGTGCGTGTCCATGACCGGCAGGCGACGTACCCGCACCACCTCACCCACTCACCCCCGACCCACAGGCGCCAGACTGCTGTCCGCGGCCGCGCTGGTCGCGTCCGCGTCGATCGCCGTCGGCTGCGGCGTCGTACCCGGTGTGGGGGGTTCCGGGGACGACACCATCAAGGTGATGACCTGGGCCCCTCAGGACACCGCGGCGACCAACAAGCCCGGTATGCCCGCCATGGCCCAGGCCTACGCCCGCTGGGTGAACGCGCACGGCGGCATCAAGGGCCACAAGCTCACCGTCCTGACCTGCAACGACCACAACGACACCGTGGGTGCCGCGCAGTGCGCCCGGCGCGCGGCCAAGGAGAACGTGGTCGCCGTCGTCGGCTCGTACAGCCAGCACGGCCGCTCGTTCCTGGCTCCGCTGGAGGCCGCCGGCATCCCGTACATCGGCGGTTACGGCGTCACCGACGACGAGTTCACGAGCCCGGACTCCTACCCGATCAACGGCGGCGCGCCCGCGCTGCTCGCCGGCCTCGGGGAGCAGCTCGGCAATAAGTGCGGCCCGGTGTCGCTGATCCGCCCCGACACCGTCGCGGGCGACCAGCTCCCGGTACTGCTCGACTCGGGCCTCAAGACGCAGAAGCACGCGCCCGCCGACGACCAGCGGGCCGCCGAGGACGCGACCGAGTACTCCGGGCAGGCCAAGCGCGCTCTCGACCACGCGACCGCGAACCCGCAGAACACGGGGTGCGTGGTGACGGCGCTCGGGGACCGCACGGACACCTTCATGGACTCCTTCCGGCGCAGCCGCGCGGACTACCGGAAGGTGGGGACGGGCACGGTGCTCGGCAGCATCGACCAGTCTCGGATCGACGCCAGCGGCGGGAAGTCGGGCCCCTACGAGGGCGCGTACGTCACCGGCTGGTACCCGGTGGCCAGCGACGCGCGCTGGAGCCCGATGCGCAAGGTCATCAAGGAGCAGGCCTTCGGCGACAACCGGATCGACCCCGCGGACGCCGGGGTGCAGACCACCTGGATCGCGTACAACGTGTTCAAGGAGATCGTGGAGTCGCTCGGCGGCGACGTGACCTCGAACGCGATCCGGCAGACCCTCGACAACGGCCTCAAGGTGACCACGGGCGGGCTCACCCCGACGCTCAGCTGGCGCTTCGAGGACCTGATCGCGGCCGTCGACTTCCCGCGCCTGGTCAACGCCAACGTCACGTTCCAGGTGGTGCGGCAGGGCCAGCTGGTCCCCGCCGGCGACGGCAAGTTCAAGGACGAGTCGCAGACCCTGGAGAACGCGGACCAGCACTGAGCCGCCGGGGGCCCGCCGCGCCGGATCATCCGGTGCGGCGGGCCCCCGCGGTTTTCACAGCTGGATCGGTGTGCGCTGCGTCAGTCCGTACTTCGACGCGATGGCGTTCCACAGTCCGGCGGCCTTCGCCTTCTGCGCGCTCGCGGTGCCACTGGCCGCGTTGGCCGCCTGGGTCTGCCCGGTGCTCCGGGCGTGGCCGCCCTTGCAGCCCCTCTTGCCACCCACCTGGTCGGCCCAGGCCGCGTAGTGGTTGTCGGCCGCCGCGGAGGCCTTCCACGCGTTGTTCAGCGCGGCGGTCAGCGCGGCGTGGTTCGGGAGCTTGTCGACGGAGAGGGCGGAGAGCCGGGTGACGAGCCCGGCGCGCTGCTTGGCCGCGCCCCGCAGATCGCCGGCCGCCTGGCCCAGGTTGTTGCACGCCTTCACGTTCTCGACGGCCTTGACGACCGAGTCACGGCTGTTGTTGCTGTCCGCGAGGAGCTTGTCCAGCGCGACGGCCTGGGCCTTGACCGGGTCGGTACCCGCGGGCGCCGAGCCGTCGGTGGCGGCGGCCGTCGCCGACACGTTCTTGCTGCCGCCGTCCGCGGTGCCGCCGCTTCCGCCGCCGCCGCTGAGCAGGGCACCGGCGCCGACACCGAGCACGACGATGCCGATGCCGACGGCGGCGATCAGCGGGACGCGTGAACCCCTGCGCCCGCCACCGCCCTCGGGCGCCGCGCCGCGCCGGGTGGCGGCCCGCCCGCCCGGCCCACCGGGCGCCCCCGGGGCCTGCGGGGCATACGGAGCCTGCTGGGCATACGGAGCCTGCGCCGCGTACGGGGTGTGCGGGGCCTGCGGGGTGTGCGGGGCCTCTGCTTCGAAGCGCGGAAGCTGCTGCGTGGACGCGGGCCCTTCCGGTGCGCCCGAATCGGCGCGGAACAGGTTGTCGAACTCGGCGGGCGGTTGCCGGTCCTCCGGGCCGCCCGGGCCTATCCCGTACGCCGCCGGGGGCTGGTCGGCGGGGACCGGAGCCATGTACTGGGTGGCCTCGGCGTCCGGGTTCGCGGCCGGGGACGGCGATCCGGCGCCGGGCAGCCCCTGGGGCGCGTGCCCCGGGAACTGCGGGCCCCCGCTCACCTCGGGCGGCAGGGCGCCGGGGCCGATCGGCGGCAGGAACTGGGTCGCGCCCTCGTCGGCGGCCGGGACGGGCGGGATGTACTGCGTGGCGCCCTCGTCGGCGACGGGCGGCAGGGCACCGGGGCTGACGGCGTGCGGCAGCGGCGCGGACTGGCCGCCTCCCGCGTACCTGTCCTGCGCCTGGCCGCCCTGAGCGCCGTACGCCTGGGCCTGTCCGTTGTCGTAGGAGCCGTTCCCGTACGAGCCGTTCTCGTACGAGGACGTCCCGTGGCCGCCGTACGACGGTGGCTGCTGCCCGCCGTAGGGCTGGGGCGGCGCGCCCTCGGCCGGGAGCGGCCCGGCGCCCGGACCCTGCTGCGGCGCCTGCGCGCCCTGCTGGGCGGACGTGCCCCAGCGCGCGTCCGGGGCCTGGTCCGACCCCGCCGACCAGCCGGCGGAACCCTGGGGCGACGCCTCGCGGGCGCCCCATTCCCCGCCGGACTCGGCCGGCCGGCCCGCACCGGACTCGCCCCAGGTCTGGGTGCCGTTCGCCGGCGGCCCCCAGCCCTCACCGGGCTGTGGGGCGGGAGCGGCCGCGGGGTCGGGACCCCACCGCTGGTCCCAGGACCGGCCTCCCGCCGGAACGGCCTGGTCGCCCGTCATGCCCGGCAGCAGCGGCTCGCCACCGTCGGAGGGCAGCACGATGCCTTCACGCGCGGGGCGCGCCGAGGGCTGCTCGCCCTGTCCACTCTGCGTCACCGGGACTCCTACTTATGGGGGACCTTCGGAATCGTCGGCTCACGCTACCGGGTCCCCACGAGCCCGTGCCACGCAGCACGGGCCAACACCCCTGCTCCCTGTGACCTGGGTAACGAATACGCCCCGCCGTGCGCTGTATTCCCCTCCTCTCCCGCGGGACACCGTCGTTTTCCCGCCGTTCACGCCCGCGCGTGGCAAACGTTCACGCGGCCGCCTGAAGCTCCAGCCTCGCCCCGAACTCCCTCACCACCGGCTCGTCCCGGTAGGGATCGAGGCGTTGTTGCAGGTCCTCCAGGTACTCGGCGCCGCGGTTGGAACGCAGCGTGCCCAGCAACTCGACCGCCCGCAGCCCCGTATGACACGCCTGCTCCACCTCGCGCTGCTGGACCTGCGCGGTGGCGAGCAGCACATAGCCGATGGCGCGGCGGCGGGCCCGCGACTCCGGATGCCCGGCCAGCGACTCCTCCGCGCACCGCGCGGCCGCCTCCGACTGCCCCAGGTCCCGGTGGCAGTGCGCCAACTCGTCGGCGAGATAAGCCTCGTCGAAGTGCGCGATCCACGTCGGGTCGTCGCCCGAGGCCGCGTCGGCGGACTCCAGCGCGGTGACCGCGCGCCCGGACGCCACCTGGGCGGCGCGCGCGTCGCCCATCAGCGCGTGCCCGCGCGCCTCCGCGGCGTGGAACATCGACTCCGCGCGCGGTGTCACCCGGCCCCGCGCGCCCTCCTGGGCGGCGCGCGCCAGCTGTGCGATCTCGCGCGGGTTGCCGAGCTGCGCCGCCAAGTGGCTCATGGACGCGGCGAGTACGTAGCCGCCGTACCCCCGGTCCCCGGCCGCCTGGGCGAGCCGCAGCGCCTGGATGTAGTAGCGCTGGGCGAGTCCCGGCTGACCGGTGTCGATGGCCATGTAGCCCGCGAGTTCCGTCAACCGGGAGACCGCGGCGAAGAGTTCACGCCCGACCGCCTCCCGGTAGGAGCCCGCGAGCAGCCCGGAGACCACGCTGTTGAGGTAGTGCACGACGACCGGGCGGACATGGCCGCTGCCGTACTGGTGGTCGAGGTCCACCAGCGCCTGGGTCATCGCGCGGACCGCCGCCACGTCCGAGAGCCCGACCCTCGGGCCCGCCGCGCGCGCCACCTGGGAGTCCGGCGCGGAGATCAGCCAGTCGCGGCTGGGCTCGACGAGCGCGGAGGCGGCGACGGACGACCCGGACAGGAAGTCCCTGCGCCCGACGTCGCTCCGCCACAGCTCACACACCTGCTCGATGGCCCCGAGGACGGTCGGCGAGAACTGCAGTCCGACGCCGGAGGCGAGGTTCTTGCCGTTGGCCATGCCGATCTCGTCGATCGTGACCGTACGGCCGAGCTTGCGGCCCAGCGCCTCCGCGATGATCGCGGGGGCCCTCCCCCGCGGCTGCTGGCCTCGCAGCCAGCGGGCCACGGACGTCTTGTCGTAGCGCAGGTCGAGGCCGTGCTCCGCGCCGCACATGTTGACCCGGCGGGCCAGGCCGGCGTTGGAACAGCCCGCTTCTTGGATGAGCGCCTGCAGTCGTTCGTTCGGCTGCCGCGCGACGAGCGGCCTTGCGGCCATGCGTACCCCCTGTGGCTGCGGTGCCTGCCCACGCACCGGTGTGACGTGTCCTCGATCGGCCGACGACACGGAACGAGGTCGGCCATGAAGATCAATGCCCCGCAGACATACCGAAGATGCGAGGCATGTGAGGATTGCCGGGGTAAGGGCAGTTGCCCGACCCCTCCGCTGGTTACCCACCCCCCGCTGCCGTTCCCCATGCGCGCCCCCACCCGTGCATCCATGCGCCCCACATGCGGGAACGATGCCCCTCCCCCGCGCACGGGACGCCCGTAACCCCCCGTGGCCACCAGAGTTGTGTTCATCGTGGAAGAGACCATCGCGGGGCCCGAGGCCGCCCAGATCCCGAAGCAGCGCGGCGAATCGCTGCTGGACACCGCCGTGCGATATGCCGAGGAACGCCACTGGGACGTGTTCCCGGGGGCCTGGCTGGAAGCCGTCGACGGGACACAGCGTTGCTCCTGCGGCGACGGCGGATGCCCCGCGCCCGGCGCACATCCGGTGCGCGAGGACTGGGCCGCGCAGACGACCGGCAGCGCGACCGTCGCCCGCCGCCTGTGGTCGAAGCAGCCCACGGCGTCGATCCTGCTGCCCACCGGGCGTACGTTCGACGCGATCGACGTGCCCGAGTCGGCCGGCTTCCTCGCGCTCGCCCGGATGGAGCGGATGGAGCTGACGCTCGGTCCGGTGACGTGCGCGCCGGACCGGCGCATGCACTTCTTCGTGCTCCCCGGCGCCGCCGCGAAGGTCCCCGACCTGGTACGCAAGCTCGGCTGGCCGCCTGCCTCGCTCGACCTCCTCGCGCTCGGCGAGGGCTCGTACATCGCCGCGCCGCCGACCCGGTTCGGGTCCCGGGGGGCGGTGCAGTGGGCCTGTCGCCCCACGCCCGCGAACCGCTGGCTGCCGGACGTGGAGGAGCTGATCTCACCGCTCGCCTACGCATGCGGACGGGACCGGTAGGACGGTAGGGCTGTAGCGCTGTAGGACCGCGGGTCCGGTCCGGCCTCGTCGTGGCCGGCCGCGCGGTTCCCCGGCCCCGGGACGGGGGCGCTCCCCCGTAGGGTGCCTACATGACCCAGGGAGCAGCCGTACACGTGCAAGGGCTCTGGAAACGGTTCGGGGAGCAGGTCGCCGTCGGCGGGATCGACCTGGAGCTGCCCGCGGGCCGGTTCATCGGGCTCGTCGGCCCGAACGGGGCCGGGAAGACCACCACCCTCTCGATGGTGACCGGACTGCTCAGGCCGGACCAGGGCACCGTCGAGGTCGTGGGCCGTGACGTGTGGCGCGACCCGGCGGCGGTGAAGGCCCGGATCGGCGTCCTGCCCGAGGGCCTGCGGCTGTTCGAGCGGCTCTCCGGGCGCGAACTCCTTGCCTACACCGGCCGGTTGCGCGGCCTGCCCGGTGCGGAGGTGGACAAGCGCGCCACTCAGCTCCTCGACGTCCTCGACCTCGCGGGTGCCCAGCACAAGCTCGTCGTCGACTACTCGACGGGCATGCGCAAGAAGATCGGCCTCGCCGCCGCCCTCCTCCACAACCCCGAAGTCCTCTTCCTCGACGAGCCGTTCGAGGGCGTCGACCCCGTCTCCGCGCAGAGCATCCGCGGTGTCCTGGAGCGGTACACGGGATCGGGCGCCACGGTCGTCTTCTCCTCCCACGTGATGGAACTCGTCGAGTCGCTGTGCGACTGGGTGGCCGTCATGGTCGCGGGGGGCCGCCCCCCCCCCCGCCCCCCCGCGGGGGGGCGCCGCGGCGCCCCCCCCCACCCCCCCGCCGTCCCCGCAAACGGAGGCGCGCCCCGGCGCCCCCCC
>NZ_JBHWEL010000029.1:8226-42911 GCF_042734135.1 Streptomyces sp. NPDC059668
TGGGTGTGTAACTGGGGTGGGGGCGCTTGTTTTTTTTACACCCCCCTCTTTTTGTATCGGGGGGTTTGGTTGTGGGTTGGTGGGGCGTTATGGGGGGGGGGCCCCCCCCCCCCCCACGGCCCGCTCGCGGAGGTCCGCGGCGACGCGCCCTCGCTCCAGCAGGCCTTCCTCGAACTCGTCGGCGCGCACGGCCGCACGCCCGGAGCCGACCTGGACTGGCTGGGCGGCGGCGCACGATGAGCACCCCGGCGAGCAGCCCCGCGAGCACCGCCCCGAACGCCCCGGCGAACCCCTCCTCGCCCGCCTCCGCCACGTCGATCACCCCGGTCGTCGTACGGCTGAAGCTGTCGCTCCTGCGCAACGGGCTGCGGCAGTCGGGCGGCCGGCGGGCCGCCTACCTCACCTCGGTCGTGCTCGTCCTGCTCTTCGCCGCCCTCCAGCTGCTGGGCCTGATCGCCCTGCGCGGCAACCCGCACGCCGTCTCCGTCACCGTTCCGCTCGTGGTGGTCCTGGCGCTCGGCTGGGCGGTGATGCCGCTGTTCTTCCCGAGCGGCGACGAGACGCTCGACCCGACCCGGCTGGTCATGCTGCCGCTGCGGCCGCGGCCGCTCGTCAGGGCGCTGCTCGCGGCCTCGCTGGTCGGCATCGGACCGCTGTTCACGCTCTGCCTGCTCGTCGGGTCCGTCGTCTCGGTGGCGCACGGCACGGCGGCCTGCGTGACCGCCGTCGTCGCCGTGGCCGTGGCGCTGCTCGTCTGCGTGGCCCTCGCGCGCGCCGTCGCCGCCGCCAACATCCGGCTGCTGTCCAGCCGCAGGGGCCGCGATCTCGCGGTGCTCAGCGGGCTGGTGATCGCGGTCGGCGCGCAGCTGGTCAACTTCGGTGCGCAGCGGCTCGGTTCGGCGGGCGGTCTCGCGGAGCTCGACCCGGTGGCGGACGTGCTGCGGTGGGTGCCGCCGGCGTCGGCGATCGGCGCGGTGGACTCGGTGAGCGAGGGCGCGTACGGGGCCGGGGCCGTTCAACTGGCGCTGGGCGTGGCCGCGCTGGCGGGGCTGCTGGCGCTGTGGTCGCGGCATCTGACCCGCCTGATGACCTCACCGGACGGCTCGACACTGCGGGCCGCGGAGCCCGCCCGGGAGAAGGGTCCGTCGGCGCTCGGCCGGCTGCTGCCGTCGGGACGCACCGGGACGGTCATGGAGCGCAGCCTGCGGTACGTGTGGCGGGACCCGAAGACGAAGGCGGCGTGGGTGACCTCGCTGGCCATCGGTCTGATCGTGCCCGTGTTCAACGCGTTGCAGGGCACCGGCTCGGTCTACTTCGCGTGCTTCGCGGCCGGGATGCTCGGGATCCAGATGTACAACCAGTTCGGGCAGGACACGTCCGCGTTCTGGATGGTCGCGATGACGATCTCGTCCCCGCGCGACGCGTATGTCGAACTGCGCGGGCGGGCGCTGGCGCTGCTGGTGATCACCCTGCCGTACGCGACGGTCGTGACCGTCCTGACGACCGCCCTGCTCGGCGACTGGACCCGGCTGCCCGAGGTGCTGGGGCTGTCCTTCGCGCTGCTCGGCGCGATGCTGGCCACCGGCGCGTGGTCGTCGGCCCGCTTCCCGTACTCGATCCCGCAGGAGGGCTACAAGAACGTGGCTCCCGGGCAGGCGGGTCTCGCCTGGATCTCCATCTTCGGCGGCATGGTCTCGGCGGCGCTGCTGAGCTCTCCCGTCATCGCCCTCACGATCTGGGTGAACGTGACGGCGGACGGGGACCGGTGGAGCTGGCTGCCGCTGCCGCTGGGGGCCGCGTACGGGGCGTTGCTCGCGCTGCTGGGCCTGCGGATGGCCGCGCCACGCACGGCCCGGCGGCTGCCGGAGATCCTGGCGGCGGTGAGCAAGGGATGAGCCCGGGCGTCCCGTGAGGTCCCGTCGTCCGCCCGGCGGGCGGGCGCGGCTTCGCCGACACGCCCCAGGGGCGCGCGGGCCGGGCGCCCGGGTTCCCGGTCAGCCGGTGAGGACACCGTCGAGGAACGGCTCGATCGCGGTGCGCCAGGCCTGTGGCCGGTCGTAGTGCACGAGATGTCCGGCGTCGGTCACCTCGGCGTACCGGCCGTGCGGCAGGACGCGGACCATCTCCTGGGACTCGGCCCGGCCGAGCTCGCCGTCCAGGCCCCTGACGACCAGGGCGGGGCACCGGACCTGGGCGAGCTCCTCCCAGTGGGCGTCGTACACCCAGGTCTCACGGGACTTCAGCATCTGCTCGGGTTCGAAGACGGGCCGCCAGCCGTCGGCCGTCTCGTGCATCACCTCGGCGTAGAACTCACCGCGGGACGGGGTGGGGCGCTCCACCCAGGGGTCGTCCTCGCCGAACCACTTCCGTACGTCGGCGAGCGTGCCGAACGGCATCGGCCAGGCTTTGAACCAGTGCTCCCACTCCCGCTGCGACGCGGCGCCCAGCGCCGATGCCCGCATGTCGCAGACGACCAGCCCGCGGACGAGGTCGGGGCGCTTGGCGGCGAGCTGCCAGGCGGTCAGCGCGCCCATGGCGTGACCGACGAGGACGGCCGGTCCGAGACCCAGCTGTTCGAGGGCGGCCTCGGCGTCCTCGACGTACGCCTCGCGGGTGTAGCCCTCCTGCGGCGCCTTGTCGCTCTGGCCGTGGCCGCGCTGGTCGAGCGCGACGACACGGTGCCGCTCGGAGAGCCAGCGGGCGGTGGAGGTCCAGTGCGAGGCGCGGCCCATGAGGCCGTGCAGTAACAGCACCCCGGGGGCCGGTGGGCCCGTCGGGGGATCGTTCTCGGGAGAGTCGGCGAACTCCCACGCGGCCAGGCGTAGGCCGCCCGCGCCTGTCACGTCGATGCGCCGCACCATAGGTCTGGCACCCCCCTAGCTCGCTCGGACCGGCCGCCCCCACCGGAGCCCGCCGGTCCCTCGTACCGCTCCGTGCCGCTTCCTGCCGCTGTCGTGCCACCGTCACCGCCGATGTGCCGACACCGCCGGCGTGCCGCTCCCTGTGCCGCTCTCCGTGTACCCGGTACCCCCGTCGTACGCCGCCACATTATCGAATAGGCATTCGAAAATAGCCCGCTCGGCGACAACACCCCTCGTTCGAGTGACCACGTCCGGGGATTGACCGCCGCTGCCGAGGGGAGATCTTCAGCGGGAGGCGGACCGCTCGGGGACAACGGTCCGAAGGGGATGACCCTGGGAGCTCGGGGCTCCGGGTCAGCACAGGGGAGGACAGGCCCCGGCGCCAACTGGTGCCGGGGCCCTCTCCCTGTCTGCGGCACATCCTCCCCGTCCCCTCCCCGACCGCGCGACATCCCTCTCGGACACGGTCAAGAGCCCTCAGGTCATATGCCTCACGCGACAGCCTCGCACGCAAATGGTCTCGCCGCTGCGATTCGGCACACTGAATCTTGGTTTCGACGAAGCGGCGCAGGCATCACAACTGCCTCTGCCGTCCCGGGAGTTGACATGCCCGGACCGACCGGGCAGGTGCCCGGCGCGAGGTCCTGCCGGGGCCCTGCGGGCCCGTGGGCCGGGGGTTTCGGCCCTGCCCGGCGAGCCCCCGGGAGCGGACCCCGGGGTCCGGCCGGAGCCGGGCCCCGCGGCCCGCGCCCGGGGGCTGCCCCTCGCGGGCTCAGGGCCGGGGGGACGCGCACCGAGGTGTCGGCGTCCGCCCACGAACACCGGACGCCGGCGCTCCGTACGGAACGGCGCCGTCCGTCGTGCGTCAGCGCTTCGCGACGAACACGTGGGACGCGACGTCCGACTCCAGCTCGGCCGCCTCGCCGCCGCTGCCGACGAGCACGCCGCCCGCCGACTCCGTCACGCTCACCACGGAGCCGGGCTGCACGCCGGCCCGGCGCAGGGTGTACATCAGCTGCGCGTCCGTCTGGATGGGTTCGCCGATCCGGCGCACGACGACGGTCTTGCCGTCCAGGCCCGGGTCGAGCTCGGCCAGCGACACCATGCCCTCGTCCAGGAACGGGTCGGCGCCGTCCTTCTCGCCGAGCTCCTCCAGGCCGGGGATCGGGTTGCCGTACGGCGACTCGGTCGGGTGGCGCAGCAGCTCCAGGACGCGCCGCTCCACGGCCTCGCTCATCACGTGCTCCCAGCGGCAGGCCTCGGCGTGCACCTGCTCCCACTCCAGGCCGATCACGTCGACGAGCAGGCACTCGGCCAGGCGGTGCTTGCGCATCACCCGGGTGGCCAGGCGGCGGCCCTCGTCCGTGAGCTCCAGGTGCCGGTCGCTGGCGACCGCCACCAGACCGTCGCGCTCCATGCGCGCCACCGTCTGGCTGACCGTGGGTCCGCTCTGGTCGAGCCGCTCGGCGATCCGGGCGCGCATGGGGACCACGCCTTCCTCCTCCAGCTCGAGGATGGTGCGGAGATACATCTCCGTGGTGTCGATCAGTCCGGACATACGTGCCCCTCGATTAGCTCTGCCGGAGGCTCGGTGGCTCACCGGCTTGTGCGCTGGCCCTGAACTCAATTCTGACGCATACCACCGACAACCGTGCCTCGCCGGGGGAACCGCACGATGACGAGTACCTCCGCGGCGACGCGGCCCGGGGCCCGGCCGGACCGGATACGGCCGACGCCCGGACGGACGTCCGGGTTCGGGCGCCGTCCACGGGTGTGCGGCGCCCCGCGCGGGGTGGTCGTCCGCGGCCGGGCGGCTCCGCCGTCGGGCCGCGCGTCGGCGGCCCTGCGCCCAGTGTCGCTCGCGCGGGGCGTATTGACACGGCAGTGGTCCAGACCGCAACGTGATCCGCGACACGACGGGGGTACGGCTGTACCGGGCCGCCGGTCCGACCGCTCGCCGGCCCTGCGCCGACGCGACTTCGAAGGGGCTTCGCCGATGAGCGACAGCAAGCTGGCCGGGCAGTTCTTCGACGCCGCGATCGGCCTGCTGCAGCGGGTGCGGGACGAGTGCGCCGAGGACGTCGAGGCGGCCGGCGCCCTGATCGCCGACACCGTCACGGAAGGCGGCCGGCTGTTCGCCTTCGGCGCCGGCCACTCCTCGCTCGCGGCGCAGGACGTCGTCTACCGCGCGGGCGGTCTCGCCCTGATGAACCTGCTCACCGTGCCGGGCGTGGTCGGCGTCGACGTCATGCCGGCGACGCTGGGCTCCGCGCTGGAACGGGTCGACGGCCTCGCGAGCGCGGTCCTGGACTGCAGCCCCCTCCGCTCCGGCGACCTGCTCGTGATCATCTCCCTGTCGGGCCGCAACGCGCTGCCCGTCGAGATGGCCATGAACGCCCGCGCGCTCGGCGTGAAGGTCATCGGGGTCACCTCGGTCGCCTACGCCTCGGAGACGACGTCCCGGCACGTCTCGGGCACGTATCTGAAGGACCACTGCGACATCGTCCTCGACTCGAAGATCGCGGTCGGGGACGCGGAACTGACCCTGGACGCCATCGAGGCCCCCTTCGCCCCCGCCTCCACGGTCGTCACCTCCGCCCTGCTCCAGGCCGTCATGGCCACCGCCGCGGGCGCGCTGGCCGGCCGCGGCATCGAGCCGCCGCTGCTGCGCTCGGGCAACGTGGACGGCGGCCACGAGTGGAACGGCCGCGTGATGACGGAGTACGGGGACCGGATCTTCTACCGGCGCTGAGCCGCCCGGCCCGGACACCGGCGCCGGGCCGTCACACCTGCCCGGCACCCACCGCCGCGGCGCCGTGTGCCGCCCCCGCCCCGTGCCTCCCGGCCGCTCGGCGTACGCGGCCCCGAGGCCCTCGCGCGGCGCCTACGGCCGCTCCACCAGCCCCTCCAGGTCCAGCGCCATGGCGATCCGTACGGCCACGTCCTCCGCGTACGTGGCGTCCGCGCGCTCGAACTGGCTGCGCCCCGCCCCGCGAAGAAACGTCACGACGCCCAGCGTCCGCCCCCGGCTGCGCAGCACCGCGCACAGGGCGTGCACCGAGTCCGCCGGCCACTGGCGGGCCGCCGCCCACTCGCGCGTCCGCTCGGGCGCGCTCTCGGCGGAGCTGGCCCGCACGGACCCGGCCCGCTCCACGCACTGCAACGCGGGATGCCCCTCGGCGTACCGCACGGGCAGCCCGGCCTTCCCGGCCGGCAGACTCGGCCCCGGCGCCCCGGCCGGCGTGGCGGTGGCCCGTACGAGCCGCACGGGTCCTTCGCCGTCGGCCACCGGGCCACCCGCCACCCGGTCGATCAGCGCGTGGTCGGCGAACCCGGCGAGCGAGAAGTCCAGATGGACGGTGGCCGCCTCGCCCGGGTCCTCGCACTCGGCGGCGGCCCGCGCCGCCCGGTGCAGCTGATTGGCCCGGAAGCGCAGCAGCGCCGCCTCCTGCTCGGTCTGCCTGGCCTCCGTCACGTCCTGGAAGAGCCACCCGACACCGAGCGGGACCGGCTCCTCCGTGAGCGGCGAGGCGAGCCGCACGAAGCCGCTGCGCCAGCACCGCCGCTTCCCGCCCTCCGCCGAGCGCACGCTCACCCACATCTCGGCGGGCGCCGGCGGCGCGCCCTCGGCGAGCACATGGGTGAGCGCGCTCTCCAGCTCCTCGACACCCTGCGACAGCAACTCTCCGAGGGGCCGCCCGAGCACCGCCGTACGGCCCGTCCCCAGGGCACGGGCCGCGTGGGCGTTGACCACGGCGGGCCGCAGGTCCGCGTCGACCAGCACCACGCCCCAGCTGGCGTCCTCGAACAGCGCCTCGCTCAGGGCGATGGACCGTTCGAGATCGATCTGCGCGTGCACCTCGCTGAAGGCGCAGTACACCCCCGCGGGCTTGCCGTCGGGCCCGCGCACGGCGGCGGACTGGGTCCGGACGAGCACCCGCCCGCCGTCCTTGGTCAACAGGGCGAACTCGTTCACCTGCCGGCCCGGGGCCTCCATCGCGGACAGCAGCCGCCCCTCGACCTCCTCGGCGTCCGCGGTCCGCACGGCCCACCCGGCGAATCCGCGCCGCCCCACGGCCTCGGCGGCGGTCCAGCCGAGAATCCGCTCGGCCTCCCGGTTCCAATGGGTGACGACCCCGTCGGCGTCGAACGCGCACAGGGCCGCGTCCATCCCGTCCAGCAGCGCGGCAAGCAGATCCGAACCACCCGGCTCGGGCTCGTCCGGCCCCAGCTCATCGGTGGTCCCACTACGCCGGGAAGCACTCACCTGGACCCCCTGCAGGCTGCGTCCGCACGTACGGCGAGACAGTTCACTCACTGGCTGTCATTCAACTCGAACGTGACCCAGCCCACACCTGATTCCCCGAAGATTGGACGAAATCATTGCGCGCCGGGAATTCCGTCCCACCCGTCCCAGGGGCCGCGGACCGCTCGGAAAAAAACAGTTGAGCGGTTCGCGATCCGTTCCTAAGGTGTGGTGCACACGAGAGAGGAGGTGGTTCGGCAGATGTATCCAAACCGGACGCGTGAGGTGGCTGCGGGCTAGCGGCCCGTCACCACATCCAGTGCGGTGCCGGACCCGCGCGTGAAGCAGCGCGCAGCCGGCCCAATCTCCAGCAGTCACCCGACCCGCGAGTTCGCCGGTACGTCCGGCCGGCTCCTCCGCCGCGAGGCGGAGGGACCCGAACTCGCGGGTCGCCTGCGTCGTGCGGGATGTGTGACGTGACACACATACGTTTGTGAGGGTCCGCAGTACTCTTGGGCCATGCTTCCGATGCTCGTTCGACGCCGACACGTGGACTACGTGCGCGTCACGAGCATGGGCTGTCGGCCCAGCGCCTGACCTCGCCCCTCACCTCTCTCCTTCGGCACCCGTGGCCCCCGCCCCATCCCCGGCGGCCCCCGCGGGCACCCCGTACACCCCGCGGACGCACCTCATGACGACGTACCCGTCTCCCTCGCCGTACCAGCAGCTCCCGATCATCGACCTCTCCGCGGCGGACCGCGGTCCCCAGGCCCGCGCCCTCCTGCACGCGCAGCTGCACAGCGCCGCCCACGACGTGGGCTTCTTCCAGCTCGTCGGGCACGGGGTGAGCCCTGCCGAGACCGACGCCCTGCTCCGCGCCATGCACCGCTTCTTCGCGCTGCCCGAGGCCGACCGGCTCGCCCTCGACAACGTCGGCTCGCCGCACTTCCGCGGTTACACACGCACCGGCGACGAGCGCACGGGCGGCAGCCAGGACTGGCGGGACCAGCTGGACATAGGCGCCGAGCGGCCCGCCCGGACACCCCGCGCGGGCGAGCCCGCCTACTGGTGGCTTCAGGGCCCGAACCAGTGGCCCGCCGCGCTGCCGGAACTGCGGACCGCAGCCCTCGCCTGGATCGACCGCCTCGGCGCGGTCGCGGCACGGCTGCTGCGCGAGCTGCTCACCGCCATCGGAGCGCCCGCCGACTTCTACGAGCCGATCTTCGGGGAGCGGGCCCACCCGCATCTGAAGCTCGTGCGGTATCCGGGGAGCGCGGGGGACGGCGCCGGCCAGGGCGTGGGCGCGCACAAGGACTACGGGTTCCTGACGCTGCTGCTCCAGGACACGGTGGGCGGCCTCCAGGTGCAGCGTGCGGACGGTCTCTTCCACGACGTGCCCCCGCTGCCGGGGGCGTTCGTGGTCAACCTGGGCGAGCTGCTGGAGGTCGCCACCAACGGCTATCTGCTCGCCACGAACCACCGGGTGGTCAGCCCGCCCGGCGCCACCGAGCGGTTCTCCGTGCCCTTCTTCTACAACCCGCGCCTCGACGCCCGTGTCGAGCCGCTGGCCTTCCCGCACGCGTCCGCCGCGCCCGGGATCACCGACGACCCGACGAACCCGCTCTTCGCCGAGTACGGGTACAACGAGCTGAAGGGCAAGCTGCGGGCCCACCCGCTGGCCGCCGCCCGTCATCACGCGGAGCTGCTCACGCCCGCGTGACGACCGGCGGCCCCGGAAGCCGGGCTCAGTGGGCGATGCGCTCGTAGCCCTTGATCTCCTGGGGGCCGCGCGGACCCGGGCCCACGTAGTGCGCGGACGGCCGCACGAGGCGCCCCGTGCGCTTCTGCTCCAGGATGTGCGCCGACCAGCCGGCCGTGCGGGCGCAGGTGAACATCGAGGTGAACATGTGTGCCGGGACCTCGGCGAAGTCGAGGACGATGGCGGCCCAGAACTCGACGTTCGTCGCCAGGACCCGGTCCGGGCGGCGGGCGTGCAGCTCCGCCAGGGCGGCCTTCTCCAGCGCCTCGGCCACCTCGAAGCGGGGGGCGCCCAGGTCGCGGGCGGTGCGGCGCAGGACCCGCGCGCGGGGGTCCTCGGCACGGTAGACGCGGTGGCCGAAGCCCATCAGGCGTTCGCCCTGGTCCAGCGCCTGCCTGACGTAGGCCTCGGCGTCGCCGGTCCGCTCGATCTCCTCGATCATGCCGAGGACGCGGGAGGGGGCACCGCCGTGCAGCGGTCCCGACATCGCGCCCACGGCCCCGGAGAGCGCCGCCGCCACGTCCGCGCCGGTCGACGCGATGACACGGGCGGTGAACGTGGAGGCGTTCATGCCGTGCTCGGCGGCGGACGTCCAGTAGGCGTCCACGGCGGCCACGTGCCTGGGGTCCGGCTCGCCGCGCCAGCGGATCATGAAGCGTTCGGCGATCGAGTGCGCCTTGTCGATCTCGCTCTGCGGGACCATGGCGCGGCCCTGTCCGCGGGCGGACTGGGCGACGTACGAGAGGGCCATGACGGCGGCGCGGGCGAGGTCCTCGCGGGCCTGCGCCTCGTCGATGTCGAGGAGCGGCTTGAGACCCCAGACCGGCGCGAGCATGGCGAGCGCGGACTGGACGTCGACGCGGATGTCACCCGAATGGACGGGGATCGGGAACGGCTCGGCGGGCGGCAGTCCGGGGTTGAACGCGCCGTCGACGAGCAGTCCCCAGACGTTTCCGAAGGAGACGTGACCGACCAGATCCTCGATGTCGACGCCCCGGTACCGGAGTGCGCCGCCCTCCTTGTCCGGTTCGGCGATCTCCGTCTCGAACGCGACGACTCCTTCGAGTCCGGGTACGAAGTCGGACATCAGGCGGCTCCTCATGATGTGTTCGACAGGGGGTCTGCGGGCGGGTGGTGCGATGGACCGTGCCGTGGGAAACCGTGTGCCGGTGACGGGTGGTCGACGTCCGGTTCCACGGTCGGCTCGTGGACTCGTGGTCCGGTACGTATCCCGGTGATGCCCCGTGCGGCCGGCGGTCACCCCACCGGAGCGGCAGCAGCACGATATCCCCGAGTGCCACCTTTGGGGAGAGCGCGCGGCACTCAGTGCCACGCAGTGATGAACCCCACTCCCGCCGAGTGGGGGCCGAAGTACGGCAAGATGACCGCGTGAACGACCGTTACCCGGATGAATCCGCCGAACCGCTCGTCCAGCGCGCCGCCGAGGCCGCCGCCGAAGAACAGGCCGGAGAAGGAGTCCCGGCGGAACTCGGCACCGACCCCGCCGCGATGCGCGCCCACTACCGCGCCGAGGGACTCGTGGAGTCCGATCTCGCCCCGCATCCGATGGACCAGTTCGCCCGCTGGTTCAGGCAGGCCGCGCAGGCCGCCGTGCGGGGCGTGGTGTACGAACCGAACGCGATGGTCGTGTGCACGGCCGACGCCGACGGGCGGCCCAGCTCCCGCACGGTGCTGCTCAAGCAGTACGACGGGCGGGGCTTCGTCTTCTACACCAACTACGAGTCCCGCAAGGCCCGTGAGCTGGCCGCCAACCCGTACGTGTCGCTGCTCTTCCCCTGGCACCCGATGGCACGCCAGGTCATCGTCACCGGGACGGCCCGCCGCACCGGCCGCGACGAGACGGCCGCGTACTTCCGTACCCGCCCGCACGGCTCCCAGCTCGGCGCCTGGGCCAGCGCCCAGTCCTCGGTCGTCCCCGACCGCACCGCGCTCGACTCCTCCTACGCGGAGCTGAGCGCCCGCTACCCCGAGGGCGAGCAGGTCCCGGTCCCCCCGAACTGGGGAGGCTTCCGCGTCGCCCCGCAGACCGTCGAGTTCTGGCAGGGCCGGGAGAACCGCCTGCACGACCGGCTGCGGTACACGGCGGAGCCGGACGCCGGCTGGAAGGTGGAACGGCTCAGCCCGTGACGGCGGCCCGGCTCAGTCCAGTGCGCCGTCGAGGATCTCGCCCCACTGCGCGACCACCCGCTCCCGGCGTGCCGTGTCGTCCGTGAGCAGGTTGGCGAGGCCCAGACCGCGGGACATGTCGAGGAAACCCTGCACGGTCTCCCGGGCACCCGGGCGCGACTCGTCCGCGGCCAGCAGGTCCACGGCGATCCGGTGGGTCTCGCGGCCGACCCGGGCCTCCAGTTCGGTGACCCTGAGGCGGAGCTGCTCCTCGTTGGAGGCGGCGACCCACAGGTGCAGGGCGGCGCGGAAGAGCGGGCCGGTGAAGAGGTCCACGAGGGCCGCGACGACCGCGCGCCGGTCGGCGGCGCCCTCCGGGAAGAGGGCGCGCAGGGCCGTGGAACGCTCCTCGGCGACGTACTCCACCGCCGCCGTGAACAGGTCCTCGCGGGTCGGGAAGTGGTGCTGGGCCGCGCCCCTGGAGACACCGGCGCGCTCCGCGACGACGGCGACCGTGGAGCCCGCCCAGCCGCGTTCGGCGAGACAGGCCACGGCGGCCGCCAGCAGCCGCTGCCGGGTGGCCCGGCTGCGGTCCTGCTTCGGGACGTGCGCGGGACGGGAGCCGCGCGGGCCCTGAGCGGCGGCACGCCCGGTACGGTCCGCGTGATCCGCGCGTTCCGGGTCCGCCGAGCCTCGCGCACCCGCCGGGTCCGCCTCGGCCGTCGCGTCGTCCGAGGCCTTCGCCGTGTTCACACCACCCATGCGGGATCCCGTCGTTCGAGGAAGGCCGTCATCCCCTCGCGGGCCTGTACGGAGGAGAACAGCTCGGCCGAGAGCGCCGTCAGGGCGACGGCGTCCTGGTCGAAGGCCTCCAGCACCTTAGCCGTGAGCAGCCGTTTCGTCTCGGCGAGGCCCTGCGGGGAGGCCCGGCGCAGGCCGTCCAGGATGGGGGCGAGAGCCGCGTCGGCGTCGTCGCCCGTCGCGGTCAGCAGTCCGGTCCGTACCGCCTCCGCCGCGTCGAACCGTTCGCCGGTGAGGTAGTAGCGGGCGAGGGCGCGGGGGTCCGTGCGGGACAGCAGGGGGAGGGAGATGACGGCGGGCGCGACACCGATGCGGACCTCCGTGAAGGCGAACGTGGCCTCGCCGGAGGCGACGGCGATGTCGCAGGCGCCCAGCAGACCGAGACCGCCCGCCCGGACGTGCCCGGTCACCCGGGCCACCACCGGTCTGGGCAGCTCGACGATCTGCCGCAGCAGGCCGACGAGCGCGTCCGGGTGCGGCGGGTCACGCAGGTCGGCGCCCGCGCTGAACGTGTTGCCGGTGTGGGTGAGGACGACCGCGCGGACGTCGTCGTCCTCGCCGCACCGGGTGAGCTCCCGGGCCAGTTCGCCCACGAGCGCCGACGACAGGGCGTTGCGGTTGGCGGGCGAGTCGAGGGTGAGGGTGGCGACGGCGCGGTCGTGGTCCGCGCGCACGACGCTCACGCCCGGTCCCGCAGTTCGCGCCGCAGGATCTTCCCGGAGGCGGCCCGCGGCACCTCGTCGACGAAGGTGACGCCCCGGACCCGTTTGTACGGGGCGACGCGCTCGGCGACGTACATCATGACCTCGCCCTCGGACAGCTCGGCGGCGGACCGCTGACGCACCACGTGGGCGTGCGGGACCTCGTTGTTGTCCTCGTTGTAGACCCCGACGACGGCGGCGTCCGCGATGCCCGGGTGCGTCAGCAGGAGCGCCTCCAGCTCGGCCGGCGCGACCTGGAAGCCCTTGTACTTGATGAGTTCCTTGACCCGGTCGACGACGAACAGCCAGCCGTCCGCGTCCACGTACCCGACGTCCCCGGTGTGCAGCCAGCCGTCCGGTTCGATCATCTCGGCGGTGGCGTCGGGACGCCCCAGATAGCCCTTCATCACCTGAGGCCCCCGGATGACGATCTCCCCGGCCTCGCCCACGCCCAGTTCCTCGTCCGGGTCGTCGAGGGAGACGATCCGCATCTCGGTGCCCGCGATGAGCCGGCCCACGGTCCCCGGGGGCGCGCCGACGGCGTCCAGCGGGACCAGGTGGGTGCAGGGCGAGAGTTCCGTCATGCCGTAGCCCTGACCGATGGGCGGGATGCCGAGCCGCTCGGCGCAGGCCACGGCGAGCCGGGCGTCCAGGGGCGCGGCGGAGGAGATGACGTACTTCAGGGACGACAGGTCGTAGCCGGCGACGGCCGGGTGCTTGGCGAGCGCGAGCACGATCGGCGGGGCCACGAACAGGCCCGTGATGCGGTGCCGTTCGATGGCCGTGAGGAACGTGTCGAGGTCGAACCGGGGCAGCACGACGACGGTGGCGCCCTGTCGCAGCGGCGCGTTCATCAGGGCCGTCAGCCCGTAGATGTGGAAGAAGGGCAGCACCGCGAGGATGCGCTCCCCCTCGTCCATCGGCACCGAGCGCGCCAGCTGCGCCAGGTTGGTGGCGATGGACCGGTGGGTGAGCATCACGCCCTTGGGTGTGCCGGTGGTCCCGGAGGAGTACGGGAGGGCCGCGACGTCCGTCACGGGGTCGATGTCGATCCGCGGTTCGGGTGCGGTCGAGCCGAGCAGGTCGATCAGCGACCGGTGCCCGGGTGCGCTGTCGCAGACGAATATCTCCCGTATCCCGCCCGCGAGTTGCGCGGCCCGCCGGGCCGTCTCCAGGAGGGGCGAGACGGTCACGATCCAGCTCGTGGCGCTGTCCCGCAGCTGCTTGGCGAACTCCTCGGCCGTGGCGAGCGGGTGGACGGTGGTGACCGACGCGCCCGCGCGCGTGGCGCCGTAGAACACCGTCGGGAAGGCGATGGTGTTCGGGCTGTGCAGGGCGAGAACGTCGCCCTTGCGGACGCCCGCGTCGGCGAACGCGGCGGCCAGGCGGCGGTGGAACTGGTCGAGTTGGCCGTAGGTGAGCGTGGTGCCGTCGACGCCGTCGACCAGCGCGGGCGTGTCCGCGCGCTCGGCGGCCCGGCCGAGGACGGCCTCGTGGATGGGTTCCTCGACGGCCGGGACATCGGCGTACTCGCTGCGGAACACGGGTCCTCCTGGAGCGGCTCGCTGGTAGGACTGGCCGGTGGGTTCTCCGGTGGGAGGACCCACCGGTGGCGCCCGGCCGGTACGGCCCGGCCGGTGGACTTCTTCGGTGCGGCCCTCAGTACGACTTGGGCAGACCCAGGGTCTGGTGGGAGACGTAGTTGAGGATCATCTCCCGGCTGACCGGTGCGATACGGGCCACCCGCGAGGCCGTGATCAGCGAGGCGAGGCCGAACTCGCGGGTGAGTCCGTTGCCGCCGAGGGTGTGCACGGCCTGGTCGACCGCCTTCACACAGGCCTCGCCGGCGGCGTACTTGGCCATGTTGGCGGCCTCCCCGGCGGCGACGTCGTCCCCGGAGTCGTACAGGTGGGCCGCCTTCTGCATCATCAGACGGGCCAGTTCGAGCTCTATGTGGGCCTGGGCGAGCGGGTGGGCGACGGCCTGGTGGGCGCCGATGGGGGCCTTCCAGACGGTGCGCTCACGGGCGTACTCGACGGCCCGGGAGAGCGCGAAGCGGCCCATGCCGATCGCGAACGCGGCCGTCATCACCCGCTCCGGGTTGAGCCCGGCGAAGAGCTGGAGCAGACCCGCGTCCTCGTCGCCGACGAGCGCCTCGGCGGGCAGCCGCACGTCGTCGAGGGTCAGCTCGAACTGCTTCTCCGCACTCTGGAGTTCCATGTCGATCTGACGCCGGCCGAAGCCCTCCGCGTCCCGCGGGACGATGAACAGGCAGGGCTTGAGACTGCCGGTCCGGGCGTCCTCGGTACGGCCGACGATCAGGGTGGCGTCGGCGATGTCGACGCCGGAGATGAACACCTTGCGGCCGCTCAGCAGCCAGTCCGCGCCGTCCCGGCGGGCCGTGGTGGTGATCCGGTGCGAGTTGGAGCCGGCGTCGGGTTCGGTGATGCCGAAGGCCATGGTGCGGGTGCCGTCGGCGAGGCCGGGCAGCCAGGTGCGCTTCTGTTCCTCGGTGCCGAAGCGGGCGATGACGGTCCCACAGATCGCCGGAGACACGACCATCATCAACAGCGGACAGCCTGCGGCGCCCAACTCCTCAAGGACGAGGGAGAGTTCGGCGATGCCGCCGCCTCCGCCGCCGTACGCCTCCGGCAGGTTCACGCCGAGGTAGCCGAGTTTGCCCGCCTCGGCCCACAGTTCGGTGGGGTGGCGGTCCTCGCGGATGGCGCAGGTGAGGTAGTCGCGGCCGTAACGCCGGCCGAGGGCGGCGACGGCGGCGCGGAGGGCTTGGTGCTCTTCGGTCTCTGTTACGGGGCTCATCGGGCCTCCTGAGTACGGAAGGTGCGGGTCGGTCGTGGCGGAGCGCGCGGTGGTCCGCGGTCCCTATCCGGGCACGTCGTCGTCCACGACCGCCAGCAGTGCCCCCATCTCCACCTGCTGGCCGGGGACCACGTGCAGGGCGGTGAGGGTGCCGCCGGCCGGGGCGGAGATCCTGTGCTCCATCTTCATCGCCTCCAGCCACAGCAGGGGCCGGCCGGCCTCCACCCGGACGCCTTCGGCGAGGCCCTCGGCCACCCGGACCACCGTGCCGGGCATCGGCGCGAGCAGGGAGCCGGGGGCATGACCGGCGGTGGGTTCGGGGAAGCGGGGCAGCGCGGTGAGGGCGGTGGAGTTCACGTACACCTGGTCGCCGTGGCGTGCCACCCGGAACCGCTCCCGCACACCGTCCGCCTCGAGGACGACGAGAGCCGCGTCGGCGCTCACGACACGCACCCCCTCGGCGGCCAGACCCTCCCGGGTGTGCTGGTAGCGGACCTCGTGCTCCTGTCCCGCCATGAGGTAGCGCCTGGTCTGCGGCTGAGAGGGCAGATTGCGCCAGCCGCCGAACCGGGACCGGCCGTGCGCGTCGGCGAGGGCGGCGGCCAGCGGCGCGTACGGGTCGGCGGCGGGCGGCGTGAGAACGGCGAGGTGACGGTCGTAGAACCCGGTGTCCATGCGGCCCTCGGCGAACTCCGGGTGCCGCAGGGACCGTACGAGCAGATCCCTGTTGGTGACCGGGCCGTGGATGTCCGCCCGCTCCAGGGCACCCGCCAGGGTGCGCAGGGCCTGCGCGCGCGTGGGGGCGTGGGCTACGGCCTTGGCGAGCATCGGGTCGTAGTGCACGCCGATCCGGTCGCCGTCGCCGTAGCCGGAGTCCAGACGGACACCGTCCGGGACGGCGAGGCGGTGCAGGGTGCCGGTCTGCGGGGCCCAGACGGCCGCCGGGTCCTCCGCGTACAGACGGGCCTCGACCGCGTGCCCGCGCGCGGGCGGCGGGGCGTCGTCGAGCGCGGCGCCCTCGGCGACCCGGATCTGCAGCGCGACCAGGTCGATCCCGAACACCGCCTCGGTGACGGGGTGTTCGACCTGGAGGCGGGTGTTCATCTCCAGGAAGTGGGCGGTGCCGTCCGCGATCAGGAACTCGACCGTCCCGGCGCCCACGTAGTCGACGGCGCGGGCGGCGCGTACGGACAGGTCGTACAGCGTGTCGGTGAGCGGCTGCCCGAGCCCGGGGGCCGGGGCCTCCTCGATCACCTTCTGATGGCGCCGCTGGAGCGAGCAGTCGCGCGTGCCGAGCGCCCAGACCGTGCCGTGCGTGTCGGCGAGGATCTGCACCTCGACGTGCCGGCCGCCCTCCACGTACGGCTCGACGAAGACCTCGCCGTCACCGAAGGCGCTCAGGGCCTCCGCCCGCGCCGCCTCCAGTTCCGTTTCCAGAGCGGCCAGTTCGCGCACGATCCGCATACCGCGCCCGCCGCCGCCCGCGGCCGCCTTGACCAGCACCGGAAGGTCGCCGGCCGTGACCTCCACCAGGGGGGCGAGACCCATCAGCTTCTTGGCGCGGGTCTTGGACGCCATCGCCTCGATCGCCTCGGGCGGCGGCCCGATCCAGACCAGGCCCGCGTCGAGGACGGCCCGCGCGAAGTCCGCGTTCTCGGAGAGGAAGCCGTATCCGGGGTGGACGGCGTCCGCTCCGGCGCTCAGGGCCGCCTTCACGACCAGGTCGCCGCGGAGGTACGTCTGCGCGGGTGTCGCGCCCGGCAGCCGCACCGCCGCGTCGGCCTCCCGCACGTGCAGGGCGTTCTCGTCGGCGTCCGAGTGGACGGCGACGGTCCGGATGCCGGCCTCCCGGCAGGTGCGGAAGACACGGCAGGCGATCTCGCCCCGGTTGGCCACAAGGATGGAACTGATCATGGGGAGGGACCTCACATCCGGAAGACGCCGAAGCCGCCGCGCGCGCCCTCGAAGGGCGCCGTGTGGATCGCGGACAGGCACAGGCCGAGGACGGTGCGGGTGTCACGGGGGTCGATCACCCCGTCGTCGTACAGCCGCCCGGACAGGAACATCGGCAGGGACTCCGACTCGATCTGCTGCTCCACCATGGCGCGCAGCGCGGCGTCGGCCTCGTCGTCGTACGGACGTCCCTTGGCCGCCGCCGACTGCCGGGCGACGATGGACAGGACTCCGGCGAGCTGCTGGGGGCCCATGACGGCGGACTTGGCGCTCGGCCAGGAGAACAGGAAGCGCGGGTCGTAGGCGCGTCCGCACATCCCGTAGTGACCGGCTCCGTAGGAGGCGCCCATCAGGACGGACAGGTGCGGGACACGGCTGTTGCTCACCGCGTTGATCATCATCGCGCCGTGCTTGATGATGCCGCCCTGCTCGTACTCCCTGCCGACCATGTAGCCGGTGGTGTTGTGCAGGAAGAGGAGCGGGATGTCGCGCTGGTTGGCGAGCTGGATGAACTGGGCGGCCTTCTGCGACTCGGCGCTGAAGAGCACCCCCTGGGCGTTGGCCAGCACCCCGACCGGGTAGCCGTGCAGTGTCGCCCAGCCCGTGGTGAGGCTGGTCCCGTAGAGGGGCTTGAACTCGTCGAAGTCCGAGCCGTCGACGATCCGGGCGATGACCTCGCGCGGGTCGAAGGGGTGCCTGAGGTCGCCCGGCACGATCCCCAGCAACTCCTCCTCGTCGTACTTGGGCGGGGCCGCCGGTCCCGGGTCCGGGTACGCCTTGCGGTGGTTGAGCCGGGCGACGACCCGCCGGGCCTGCCTGAGGGCGTCCCGTTCGTCGACGGCGAAGTAGTCGGCGAGACCCGACACGCGCGCGTGCATCTCCGCGCCGCCCAGGGACTCGTCGTCGCTCTCCTCGCCGGTGGCCATCTTCACCAGCGGCGGGCCGCCCAGGAAGACCTTCGCCCGCTCCTTCACCATGATCACGTGGTCGGACATGCCGGGGACGTACGCGCCGCCGGCGGTGGAGTTCCCGAAGACGACGGCCACGGTCGGGATGCCCGCCGCCGACAGCCGGGTCAGGTCGCGGAAGATCGCGCCCCCGGGGATGAAGATCTCCTTCTGGGACGGCAGATCGGCGCCGCCCGACTCGACGAGGCTGATGCAGGGCAGCCGGTTGGCGAGGGCGATGTCATTGGCCCGCAGCGCCTTCTTCAGGCTCCACGGGTTGCTCGCACCGCCGCGCACCGTCGGGTCGTTGGCGGTGATCAGGCACTCCACGCCCTCGACGACCCCGATCCCGGTGACGAGCGAGGCCCCCACCGTGTACGCGGGGGCGTCGCTCCCCCAGGCCGCCAGCGGCGACAGCTCCAGGAAGGGGGTGTCGGGGTCGAGCAGCAGCTCGATGCGCTCGCGGGCGAGCAGTTTGCCGCGCTCCCGGTGCCGGGCGACGTACTTCTCGCCACCGCCCGCGAGCGCCTTGGCGTGCTCGGCGTCCAGCGCGGCGAGCTTGGCGAGCATGACGTCGCGGTGGGCGGTGTGTTCGGGGCTGTTGGCGTCCAGGGCGGACGCGAGGACGGTCACAGGAGTGCCTCCGGTATGTCCAGGTGGCGGGAGCGGAGCCATTCGCCGAGGCCCTTGGCCTGGGGGTCGAAGCGGTGCTGGGCGGCGACCCCCTCGCCGAGGATCCCCCCGACGACGAAGTTGAGGGCGCGGAGGTTGGGCAGCACATGGCGGACGACGTCGAGCCGACCGCTCTCGGGGATCAGGCTCCGGAACCGGTCGGCCGTCAGCTCGTGGACCAGCCAGCGCCAGGCGTCGTCCGTACGGACCCACACACCGACGTTGGCGTCGCCGCCCTTGTCGCCGCTGCGGGCGCCTGCCACCAGACCGAGGGGCGCCCGGCGCGTCGGCCCGGCGGGCGGCGGCTCGGGCAGGGCGGGCCGCGGCGCCGGTTCCAGGGCCAGGGTGTCGCGGGCCGGGGCCACCGGCATCCGGCGCCCGTCCGGGAGGACCGCCACCTGGTCCACGGCGTCCTGGGGGACGCGGGAGTCCTCGAACACCCCGTACGGCGAGCCCTTTCCGGGCGGCGCGAGGACGTGGAAGCCCGGATAGCTCGCCAGGGCCAGTTCCACGGCCGCCCCGCCGAGCGTGCGGCCGACCGCGTCCTGGTCGGGGTCCCGTACGACGAGACGGAGCAGGGCGCTCGCGGTCTCCTCGGTGGGGGCGTCCGCCCGGTCGGTCCGGGCCAGCTCCCAGCGGACCTCCGCCGGACGTGACTTGGCCGCGTCGAACGCGGTCTCCATCTGGTCCCGTACGAGCGCGGCCTTCGCCTCGATGTCCAGCCCGGTCAGGACGAAGACGACCTCGTTGCGGAAGCCGCCGAGCCGGTTGAGGCCGACCTTGAGGGTGGGCGGCGGCGCCTCGCCCCGGACGCCCGCGATCCGGACCCGGTCGGGACCCTCCTGGGCGAGCTGCACCGAGTCGAGGCGGGCGGTGACGTCGGGGCCCGCGTACCGGGCGCCGGACGTCTCGTACAGGAGCTGCGCCGTGACCGTGCCGATGTCCACGAGGCCGCCGGTGCCGTCGTGTTTGGTGATGACGCTCGTGCCGTCCTCGTGGAGTTCGGCGAGCGGGAAGCCGGGACGGCGCAGCAGCCCCGCGGGATGGTCGCCGAAGAAGGCGTAGTTGCCGCCGGTCGCCTGCGTGCCGCACTCCAGGACGTGCCCGGCGACGACGGCGCCCGCGAGGCGGTCGTACGCGTCCGGGGCCCAGCCGAAGTGGGCGACGGCAGGACCGGTGACCAGCGCGGCATCCGTGACCCGGCCGGTCACGACGATGTCCGTGCCCTCGCGCAGACAGGCGGCGATCCCGGCACCGCCGAGGTAGGCGTGCGCGGCGAGAGTGCCGGGGTGGGCGCGGGTGAGGTCGTCCCCCTCGACATGGGCGACCCGTACGGGGATGCCCAGCCGCCCGGCCAGTTCCCGCACGGCGCCGGCGAGTCCGGCGGGGTTGAGGCCGCCCGCGTTCGCCACGACCCGGACGCCCCGCTCGTGCGCGAGGCCGAGGCACTCCTCCAACTGCCGCAGGAAGGTGCGCGCGTAGCCGCCCTCCGGGTTCTTCAGACGGTCGCGGCCGAGGATGAGCATCGTCAGCTCGGCGAGGTAGTCGCCGGTGAGGACGTCCAGGGGACCCCCGGTGAGCATCTCGCGCATCGCGTCGAAGCGGTCGCCGTAGAAGCCGGAGGCGTTGCCTATGCGCAGGGGGCGCGGGGTGGGGAGGAGGCCGCTCACCGGCCCGGCTCCGCGGTCCGCGCCTCCTTGGGCCGCCGTCCGTCCCCCGGTGGCCCCGCGAAGGCCTGGGCGATGTCCAGCCAGCGGTCGGCGTCGGGGCCCTGCGCCCGTACGGCGAGGTCGGCGCGGTGCGCGCGCTGGGTGACCAGGAGACAGAAGTCGAGGGCGGGACCGGTGACCCGCTGGGGGGCGTCCTCGGGTCCGTACGTCCACAGCTCCCCGGCTGCGCTGACGAGTTCGACGCGGAACTCCCCGTCCGGCGGGGTGAGGCCGCGTACCCCGAAGGCGAAGTCCCGTGCCCGGACGCCGATCCGCACCACGTGCCGGAGGCGGTCCGTGGGGGTGCGCGTCACCCCCAGCGCGTCCGCCACGTCCTGGCCGTGGGCCCAGGTCTCCATCAGCCGGCCGGTGGCCACGGAGGCGGCCGACATGGGCGGGCCGTACCAGGGGAAGCGGGTTCCGGCGGGGGCCGCGCGGAGGGAGTCCTCCAGCGCCCCGCGACCCGCACGCCAGTCGGCGAGCAGTTCGGCGGGCGGCCGGGCCGCGCCCTCCTCGGCGCCCTCGTCCACGAATCCGCCGGGTGAGGCGATCGCCTTCTCGACCTCCTTCGCGAAGGCCTCGGCGTCGGTCACGGCGAGCAGCGCGGAGCGGTCCGTCCAGGCCAGGTGGGCGATCTGATGGGCGACGGTCCAGCCCGGGGCCGGGGTGGCCAGCCGCCAGCCCTCCTCACCCAACCCGCCCACCAGCTGGTCGAGTTCCTCGCTCTCCCGGTGCAGATCGTCGATCACGGACGACGGGTCGGACACGATGGCGCTCCCTCGGGGCACGACGGTGTGCGGGGTCCTGCGCGGTGCGTTCTGGAGCATGGCAGCGGGCGGAGAAACAATCAAGCGTGCTTGCATTGATTCTGGGGCGGGACATCCGGGGTGGGTGCGGACGCGCCCGTCCCTCCAGTCCCCTCGCCAGGGGCGCTGCGCCCCCTGGACCCCCGCCATCGCCCGAAGGGCTCGTCCTCAAACGCCGGACGGGCTGAGGATGCGAGCCTGCGCTGATTCCCCGCCGTCGCCCGAAGCTCGTCCTCAGACGCCGGACGGGCTGAAGATGCGAGCCTGCGCTGAATCCCCGCCGCCGCCCGAAGCTCGTCCTCAGACGCCGGACGGGCTGAAATACCTGGCCCGGACGTCAGCCTTCCAGCACGGCCTCGCACCTCGACCTCGCACCTCGGCTCTGCCTCTCGGCGTCGCATCTCAGCACAGGCCGACACCACCAGCCCGTCCGGCGCTTGAGGACAAGGCCCTTAAGGCCGGCGGGGGTCTGACGGCCTGGATATGCGCGCCCGCACCGAAAAGCTGGCGGCCGGCCCAGGTTTTCCAGCCCGTCCGGCGCTTGAGGACAAGGCCCTTAAGGCCGGACGGGGGTCTGGGGGCGGAGCCCCCAGGGACCGAACGCACCCGACACCGAACCGCCGACAGCCACACCCCACCCCACCCCTGGTCACCCCGCGGACGCGGCTACGTCGGGTTCGCCCGCCCGCGCCCCACCTGGGTCCGTACCGCGCCCATGCTCGCCGCGATGACGAGGGCGATCGCGAGGGCCTCGGTGGCGGAGAGCGCCTGGTGCAGGACGAGGAAGCCGGCGGTCGCGGCGACGGCCGGTTCCAGGCTCATCAGGATGGCGAAGGTGGAGGCGGGAAGGCGGCGCAGGGCGAGGAGTTCGAGGGTGTAGGGGAGGACGGAGGACAGCACGGCGACCGCGGCCCCGAGCGCCACGGTCGTCGGGTCGAGCAGCCGGGTCCCGGCCTCGGCGATCCCCAGCGGCAGGAACGCCACCGCCGCGACCACCATGGCGAGCGCGAGCCCGTCGGCCTGCGGGAAGCGCCGGCCGGTCCGGGCACTGAAGACGATGTACGCCGCCCACATGGCGCCGGCGGACAGGGCGAAGGCGACGCCCACCCCGTCGAGGCTGCCGAAGCCCCCGCCGCCGAGCAGGAAGACCCCGCCGAGGGCGAGGCCCGCCCAGAACAGGTTCAGGGCACGGCGGGAGGCGACCACCGAGAGCACCAGCGGGCCGAGCACCTCGAGCGTGACGGCGGGGCCCAGCGGGATGCGGGCGACCGACTGGTAGAAGAGGCCGTTCATCGCGGCCATGGTCAGTCCGAAGAGGACGACCGTGGCCCAGTCGGCCCGGGAGTGTCCGCGCACCTTCGGCCGGCAGATCACCATCAGCACGACCGCGGCCACCAGCAGCCGCAGGGTCACCACTCCGAGCGCGCCGGTGCGCGGCATCAGGGTCACCGCCAGCGCGCCGCCGAACTGCACGGAGATGCCTCCGGCGAGGACCAGTCCGACGGGACCGAGGCCACCGCGCCGCACCGGTGAACCGCCGCCCGTACCGGGCAGGGGTGCCATCACCGGGGCGACCGGGGTCGCGGACGCCGGGGAGGACGGGACGGCGCTGGGGGTGTTCACGGTGCCTTCCAGGGGCTCGACTCGGGGCGTGCATCACGCTGCACTTTCGGGTCCAGAGTAATGGACCCGGTCAGGCGCGTGAACCCTTGACGACCCTGTCGCGTTCCTCACAGCGGCCGTCCCGGCCGTCGTGGGCCCCGGGGCGTCAGCGGCGGGCCAGGTACAGGTCGAGGGCCCGGTGGAGCACGCGGTTGAGGGGGAAGTCCCACTCGCCGAGGTACTCGACGGCCTCGCCGCCCGCGCCGACCTTGAAGCGGAGCAGCCCGAGGAGGTGGTCGGACTCCTCCAGGGTGTCGGTGATGCCGCGGAAGTCGTAGACGGCGGCGCCCAGTTCGTGGGCGTCGCTCATCATGCGCCACTGGACGGCGTTGTTGGGCTGGACCTCGCGCCTGCGGCTGGTGGAGGCGCCGTAGGAGTACCAGACGTGGGTGCCGACCGTCAGCATCGTGGCCGCGGCGAGGACCTCGCCGTCGTGGTGCGCGAGGTAGAGCCGCATACGGTCCGGGTCCTCCGCGGTCAGGGCGGTCCACATGCGCTGGAAGTAGGGCAGCGGGCGGGGGACGAAGCGGTCGCGCACGGCGGTCTCGGCGTAGAGCCCGTAGAACACGGGCAGGTCGTCGTAACCACCGCGCACGACCTTCACGCCGGCCTTCTCGGCCTTCTTGATGTTGCGCCGCCACTGCTGGTTGAGGCCGTGCTGGATCTCCTCCAGCGTCCTTCCGCCGAAGGGGAGCTGGAAGACGTAGCGCGGCTGCCCGGCCGTGAACCCGTCCTCGGCGCCCGCCTCCGCCCGCCGCCACCCCCTGGCCCGCAGTCGCTCGGCGACACCGGCGGCGGCCGGTTCGTACGTCGTCGCCTCCGTGTCCCCGAGGCGGCGCGCGGACGGGTCGGCGATCGCCGCCTTGACGGCGTCGGCGCTCCACCGGCGTACGACCACGGGCGGCCCCATCTTCACCGAGAACGCGCCCCGTCCCTTCAGATACGCGAGCATCGGGTCGAGCCAGCGCTCCACGAGGTCGGCCGCGTACCAGTCGACGACCGGCCCCTCCGGGAGATACGCGAGGTACCGCCGCACCTTCGGCAGCGGCCGCAGCAGCACGAGACCGGCCCCGACGAGCCGCCCCTCCCCGTCGAACCACCCGAGGCTCTCCGCCCGCCAGTCCGGCTTCACCTCGCCCCAGGACGGCACCTGCATATGGCTGACCGAGGCCCTTGTCGCGACGAACGCCAGATGCTCTTCACGGGTGATGACCTGTACGCGGAGCCTCATGCGCGGCACTTCCTCGGGGAGGGGGTGGCTGAAAATGACTGGAAATGTCCCTACTCAGGACATTTCGCCATTCTCGTGCCCATGCCCGCGGGCCGCCCCTCGGCCGGAGTCGTCGAGCGCCTCCGCCAGCACCTCCGCCAGGTGCCTCCCCCCGCGGCCCGTCAGCTGCTCCAGCTGGGTGCGGCAGGAGTAGCCGTCCGCGAGGAGCACCGCGTCGTCGCCGGCCGCCGCCACGGCCGGGAGGAGCTGTTCCTCCGCGCAGGCCACCGACACGTCGTAATGGCCCTTCTCGAAGCCGAAGTCGCCCGCGAGGCCGCAGCAGCCACCCACGAGGGAGCCGGTAAGACCCGCCGCCGCGCGCAGCCGGCGGTCGGCCGCGTCGCCGAGGACGGCGTGCTGGTGACAGTGGGTCTGGCCGACGACGGGGCGGTCAAGCGACGGGGGCGACCAGTCCGGGGCCAGCCGTTCCAGCGCCTCGGCGAACGTGAGCACCGCCGAGGCCAGGCGCGCCGCGCGCGGGTCGTCGTGGAGCAGCTCCGGGAGGTCCGTGCGCAGCGCGGCGGCACAGCTCGGTTCGAGAACGACGACGGAGGGGGGCCGCGGGTGGACGTCCGGATCCAGGAAGGCACCCATCAGGTCGAGTGTGCGGCGCATCACCGCGCGGGCGAGGTCGAGCTGGCCCGTGGAGACGTACGTCAGACCGCAGCAGACGCGGCCCGCGCGGCCCACCGCCCACGGGGCCGGGCCGTCCGGGCCGCGGCCGGCGTCCGGCGCCCCGGCCGTCCCCTTCTTGCCGCCCTTCCCCTTCTTGTTCCCGCCGCTCCTCCAGGGGCTCCCCAGTTTCCTCATGGCCACCGTCGGCGTCAGCATCACGTCCACACCGGCCGCCTCCAGGACCCGTACGGCCGCCCGCCCCACCGACGGTGAGAGGTGCTCCGTGAAGGTGTCCGGCCACAGGAGGGCCACCTCCGCCGGGGCGACGGCGCCGTTGCCGGGTACGCCGTCGACGCCGTACTCGCCGGTCCCGTACGCCCCCTCGCGCATCATCCGCCGCACCCGCTCCTTGAACCGCCGCTGCCACCACCGGCTGAACGTCTCGGGCGCCAGACGCGGGATTGTCCGCTCGGGCGCGATCCCGGCCAGCCGCTTGGCCACCGCGGCCGGCGGACGCAGCGAGGACAGGGCGTTGAGCAGCCCCGCGGTCCTGGTCCGGGCGACCAGACCGAGCCACTCGGGCAGCCGTCCGAGGGCGTAGTGCGCGGCGGGGCGGCGCCGGCCCGCGTAGTGGTGGTGCAGGAACTCGGCCTTGTACGTGGCCATGTCGACGCCGACCGGGCAGTCGGAGCGGCAGCCCTTGCAGGACAGGCACAGGTCGAGCGCGTCACGGACCTCCGTCGACCGCCAGCCGCCGGTGACCACCTCGCCCGCGAGCATCTCGTGCAGCAGCCGCGCGCGTCCCCGGGTGGAGTGCTCCTCCTCGCCCGTCACCCGGAACGACGGGCACATGACACCCGTGTCGGCGGGCGTGGTCGTACGGCATTTGGCGACCCCCACGCATCGGCGCACCGCCGCGGAGAAGTCCCCGCCGTCCGCCGGATATCCGAACGCCACGTCCACCGGTTCGCGCGGCAGCACCGCGAACCGCAGGTTCTCGTCCAGCCGGTGCGGGCGCACCAGCATTCCGGGGTTGAGCAGGCCGTCCGGGTCCCAGAGGTCCTTCGCCCGCTCGAAGAGGCCGACGAGTTCGGGACCGTACATGAGGGGCAGCAGCTCGGCCCGGGCCTGCCCGTCGCCGTGCTCGCCGGAGAGCGAGCCCCCGTGCGAGACCACCAGTTCCGCCAGTTCTCGCGAGAAGCCGCGGAAGCGCGCGATCCCCGCGCTCGTCAGCAGGTCGAAGTCGATCCGGACGTGGATGCAGCCGTCCCCGAAATGTCCGTACGGTGTGCCGCGCAGCCCGTGGGCCGCCAACAGGCCCCGGAAGTCCCGCAGATACGCCCCGAGCCGGGCCGGCGGCACCGCGCAGTCCTCCCAGCCGGGCCACGCCTCTGCCCCGTCGCCGGGCATCCGGGTCGCGGTGCCGCTCGCGTCCTCGCGCAGTCGCCACAGGGCTCGCTGCCCGGCCGGGTCGGTGACCACGGTGGCGTCGAGGACGTCGGCGGCGCGCAGGATCGCCCCGGCACGCGCGCGGGCCTCCGCCGGGTCGGCGCCGCCCGTCTCGACGAACAGCCAGGCCCCGCCCCTCGGCAGCCCCGCGCCGGCCGGCACCAGGTCGGCGGCCATCCCCTCCACCGTGAGCGGCCCGAGCGGGAGCAGCCCGGCGGCCGCCTCCGCGGCCGCGCCCTCGTCGGCGTACCCGAGCACGGCCAGCGCCGTCGCCCGCGGCGCCTCGACCAGTCCCACGACCGCTTCGGTCAGGATCCCCAGCGTGCCCTCGGAGCCGCAGAGGGAGCGGGCCACGTCCGCGCCCCTCTCGGGGAGCAGGGCGTCCAGCGCGTAGCCGGAGATGCGGCGGGGCAGCTCCGGGAAGCCGGTGCGCAGACGCGCCAACTCGCCCTCCACCAGGGCACGGAGGCCGGGCGGGGCGCCCCGCCAGTCCCGGCCGGCCGTGCGGGCCTCCCCCCGGCCGGTGAGCACCGACAGCTCGCGCACGCTGTCCGCGGTCGTGCCCCACGCCACCGAGTGCGACCCGCACGCGTTGTTCCCGATCATTCCGCCGAGGGTGCAGCGACCGTGGGTGGAGGGGTCGGGGCCGAAGCGCAGACCGTGCGGGGCGGCGGCTTCCTGGAGGCGGTCCAGGACGACTCCGGGCTGCACGACGGCGGTGCCGGACCCGGGATCCAGCGCGACGATCCGGTTCATGTGCCGGGTGAAGTCGAGGACGACGCCGGTGCCGGTCGCCTGGCCGGCGATCGAGGTGCCGCCGCCGCGCGCCACGACCGGTACCGCGAGCGCGCGGCACACGGACAGCACGGCCGCCACGTCGTCGCTGTCGCGCGGGGCCACCACGCCGAGCGGGACGCGCCGGTAGTTGGACGCGTCCATGCTGTTCAGCGCGCGTGCGGTGGCGCCGAGGGAGACTTCGCCGCGCACCTCCGCGGCGAGCCGTGCGCGTAGTGCGGCCCGCAGTTCGCGAAGCTCCGCCGGTCCTCGATCGCCAAGATCCGTCATGCCTCCAGGATGGCCCCGCACGGCGTCCCCGGCCGGTACCCGGGGCCCCCGAATCGCCGTCCGATGACGGGACCGGATCCGGAACCTTCCCAATGCGATCACGAACTCTCATATAGTGACCGCGAATTGAGTATCAGGTGTCGCCTCTCGCCCAGGAAACGACCGAGGACACGGACCGAGGACAGGATTCATGACCGCGCCCAGCCCCTCCGGCGAACGACCCACCCTTCGCGCCACAGCGCCCGCACCCCTGCTCACCGCCGCCCTGGCGGCGCTCGCGGTGGTCGGCGCGGTGGCGACCGCACCGAACTCCGCGCGGGTACCCGTGGCCTGGGTCACCGGGACGGCCGCCGTGCTGCTCTGCGTGGCCGTGGCGGTCGCCACCCGCGCCGTCCGGACCGCGCAGCTGGCCCGGCGCCGCCTCGACGCCGTGAGCCAGGACGCCGGCCGGCTCCTCCAGGAACGGGCCCGCCAGGCCGAGGAGTTCCACCAGGAGCGGACCCGCCTCGCCGAGGAGTCCGCCCGCGACCGGACCCGGACGGCCGACGCCGAGGCCCGTGAACGGGCCCGTCTCACCGCCGACTTCGAGACCGAACGGCAGCGGCTCCGCGCCGAGATCACCGAGGAGCAGCGCCGGTCCGCCGAACTCTCGTCGGAGCGGGCACATCTGACGGAGCGGATCCGGCAGGCCACGAGCGAACGCGCCGCCGCGATCTCGGCCACCGCCAACGCGGCCGGCCGCATGCAGGCCCTCTCCACGGCCATGCTCGCCGACCTGCGCGCCATGGAGGAGAAGCACTCCGACGAGGAGGTCCTCGCCGATCTCCTGCACCTCGACCACCGCACCGCGCAGGCCGGCCGGCTCGCCGACTCCGTCGCCGTCCTCGCGGGCGCCCGCTCCGGCCGCCGCTGGGCACGGCCCATCGTCATGGAGTCGATCCTGCGCGGCGCCATGGGACGCATCGGCGGCTACCAGCGGGTGCGCCTGCACTCCTCCAGCGACGCCGCCGTCGCCGGACACGCCGCCGAGGGCGTGATGCACGCGCTCGCCGAACTCCTCGACAACGCTGCCAACTTCTCGCCGCCGACCGCCGAGGTCCACGTGTACGTCGAGGAGGTCCCGGCCGGTGTCATCGTCTCCGTCGAGGACAGCGGACTCGTCATGGGCGACGTCCAGCTGCGCCGCGCCGAGCGCGCCGTCTCCGGCGACGGCGCCGAACTGGGCGGCCTCACCGGCACCCGGCTCGGCCTCGCGGTGGTCGGCCGGCTCGCCCGCAAGCACGGTCTGAAGGTCTCCTTCCGGCCCTCCGCGCGGGGCGGCACCGGCGTCCTGGTGCTCATCCCCCAGGACCTGCTGTCCCTGCCCTCCGCGCCCGCCCCGGCGACTCCCCGGGCAACGCCCGCCGCGGCACCGGCCCCGGACCCCGACCCCGCCGAGACCCCCACCGCCGCGGCCGGGGACCACCCCGTGGCCCAGCCGGCACCCCAGGCGTCGTACGCCGCCGCCCGGGCCACCGAGGACCTCGACCCGGACCCGGTCCCCACCCACGACTCACCCCGGCACGAGGACGCCGAGTCCGCCGCCGTCAGCCTGCCCAAGCGCCGTCGCGGCCGCACCCTCGCGCACGCCGAGCGCAGCCGCGCCCGCCTGGCGGACCAGTCCGCCGAACCCGAACCCCGCACCACGGACTCCAAGGTCACGGCCGCCCGGTTCAGCAGCTTCCGCCAGGCCGTCCGCGGCACGGCACCGGACCAGGCCGCGGTCCAGGGGACCGTGCCCGACGACTCCGTGCCCGCCCCGGCGTACACCCCCGAGAACGCCGTACGCGACGAAACAGCCGTACGGGACACCCACCCCCCGCACCCGGAAGGCGACACCACTTCATGACCGGCACCACCACCGCCGACGAGAAGCTCTCCTGGCTCATCGAGGGCCTCCTCGAGCGCACCCCGGGCGCCCGGCACGCCCTCGTGCTCTCCCGCGACGGCCTGAAGCTGTGCCGCACCCCGGAGCTCACCGTCGACCGGGCGGACCAGCTCGCCGCGATCGCCGCCGGCATCCAGTCGCTGTCCCACGGCGCGTCCGTGGAGTTCGGCGACGGCAGCGGCGGTGTGCGCTCGGCGATGACCGAGTTCTACGGCGGGGTCCTGTTCATCGTGGAGGCCGGTGACGGCGCCCATCTCGCCGTCGTCACCGCCGAGGACGCGGACGCCGGCCTGGTCGGACACAACATGAGCGAGCTCGTGGAGCAACTCGGCGAACACCTGAGCGCGCAGCCCCGGACGTCATGAGCCGTCCGGGCAGGGACGACGCGCCCGACCGGCTGTACACCCTCACCGGGGGACGCAGCGGTTCCGGGCCGGACACCCCGTTCGACCTCGTGACGCTCGTGGTCGCCGAGTGCGACCCGGTCCTGGGCATGCAGTCGGAGCACGCCGCGATCCTGCGGCTGTGCGAACGGCCGACGGCGGTCGTGGAGATCGCCGCCGTGCTGAAACTGCCGGTGTCCATCACCCGGGTCCTGCTCTCCGACCTGCTCGCCGCGGGCCGGGTCAGCGCCCGCCACCCGCAGAAGGCAGCACTACCCGATCCCGACATCCTGGAGCAGGTGCTCGTTGGACTACGCAACCTCTGACGCGAGGACCCCGCTGGGCGCCACCGCCGACAACGGTCTGAAGATCGTGGTCGTCGGCGGTTTCGGCGTCGGCAAGACGACCCTGGTCCGCTCCGTGAGCGAGATCCGTCCCCTCAACACCGAGGAGACGATGACCCGGGCCGGTGAGGCGATCGACGACATCAGCGAGGTCCGCGGCAAGTCCGCGACCACCGTCGCCTTCGACTTCGGCCGCATCACGCTCGACGCCCGCAACGTGCTGTACCTGTTCGGCGCGCCCGGCCAGGAACGCTTCTGGTTCCTGTGGGACCGGCTCTTCTCCGGCACCCTCGGCGCGGTCGTCCTCGTCGACACCCGCCGCATCGACGACTCCTGGTACGCGATCGACCGCCTGGAGCACCACGGCACGCCGTTCATCGTCGCCTGCAACGACTTCGGCGGCCCGGGGCACACCCCCGCCGAGATCCGCGAGGCCCTCGACCTCGACCCGCACGTCCCGCTCATCGACTGCGACGCCCGCTCCCGGGAGTCCAGCAAGCGGGTGCTGATCACCCTGGTCGAACACCTGAAGACCGTGTACGCCGCCCCGGCCGGAGCCACCGCCTTGGTCGCCCCGGCCACCGAAGAAGCCACCAAGTCCCCGGAGTTGGCCCTGTGACGTCCGCCCCCGTGCCCCTCAGCGGGCCCCGGTTCCAGACCGAACCCGCCGAGCTGTACCGGGAGATGCGGCGCGACCACGGTGCGGTGGCCTCCGTCGTACTGGACGGCGACATCCCGGCGTGGCTGGTGCTCGGCTACCGCGAACTGCACCAGGTCACCGGCGATCCCGTGCTGTTCAGCCGGGACTCCGACCTGTGGAACCAGTGGGACCGCATCCCCGACGACTGGCCGCTGCTGCCGATGATCGGCCGCAAGCAGCCCTCGATCCTCTACACGGTCGGCGAACGCCACCGTGAACGCGCCGCGATGATCAGCGAGGCGCTGGAGGCCGTCGACCCCTTCGAACTGCGCTCCCACGCCGAGCGGTTCGCCGACGAACTCATCGACGCGGCCTGCGCCAAGGGCGAGATCGACCTCGTCGGGGACTACGCGGCGCTGCTGCCCGTACGCGTCCTCGCGACGCTCTACGGCTTCTCCGAGGAACAGGGCCCCGGCCTGGTCACCGCCCTCAACGACATGATCAACGGCCGGGCGGGAGCACTCGCGGGACAGCAGCACCTCGCCGGCTCCATGGCGCAACTGCTGGCCGACCGCAAGGCCGGTCCCGCGAACGACGTCGTCTCCCGGATGCTCGCCGACCCCTCCGGCTTCACCGACGAGGAGATCATCCAGGACCTGATGGTCATGATGGCCGCGGGCCACCAGCCCACCGCGGACTGGATCGGCAACTCGCTGCGCCTGATGCTCACGGACGAGCGCTTCGCCGCCTCCCTCTTCGGCGGCCGCAACAGCGTCGCCGAGGCCATGAACGAGGTGCTCTGGGAGGACACCCCCACCCAGAACGTCGCCGGCCGCTGGGCCTCCCGCGACACCCAGCTCGGCGGCCACCGCGTCCGCGCCGGCGACCTGCTGCTGCTCGGTCTCCAGGGCGCCAACTCCGACCCGCAGGTCCGCACCGACGGCTCCGCCCTCACCGGCGGCAACAACGCCCACTTCTCCTTCGGCCACGGCGAGCACCGCTGCCCGTTCCCGGCCCAGGAGGTCGCCGAGGTCATCGCGCGCACGGGCATCGAGGTCGTCCTGGACCGGCTGCCCGACATCGACCTGGCGGTACCCGCCGGCTCCCTCACCCGCCGGCCCTCACCCTGGCTGCGCGGCCTCACCGAACTCCCGGTGCGCTTCACCCCCGTACCCGCACTGTGAGACTCCACCGCGCCCGGCCGGCCCGCGTGTCCGGCCGGGGTCCGCGGAGGCCTCGTCGGCACGCGCCGTCGCCCCGGCCCCCGCGACGACGCGGCAACCCCACCCCGGCTCCTGGAGGCATCCCCGCATGACCGCACGTATCGCCCTCGACCCCTTCGTGTCCGATCTCGACGGCGAGAGCGCCCGGCTGCGCGAAGCCGGTCCGCTGGCCGCCGTGGAACTGCCCGGCGGCGTACCCGTCTGGGCGGTCACCCACCACGCGGAGGCCCGCGCGCTGCTCACGGACCCCCGGCTGGTGAAGGACATCAACGTGTGGGGCGCCTGGCAGCGCGGCGAGATAGCCCCCGACTGGCCGCTGATCGGTCTCGCCAACCCCGGCCGCTCCATGCTGACGGTCGACGGCGCGGACCACCGCAGGATGCGCACGCTGGTGGCGCAGGCGCTGACACCCCGCCGGGTGGAGCAGATGCGGGAGCGGATCACCAAGCTGACTCAGGGGCTGCTCGACCAGCTCTCCGCGGACGCCGGTGTCGTCGACCTGAAGGCCGACTTCGCCTACCCGCTGCCCATGTACGTCGTCGCCGACCTCATGGGCATCGAGGAGTCCCGGCTGCCGCGTCTCAAGGAGCTGTTCGAGAAGTTCTTCTCGACGCAGACCCCGCCGGCCGAGGTCCTCGCCACGCTCACCGAGCTGGCCGGGATCATGGCCGACACGGTCGCGGCCAAACGCGCCGAGCCCGGCGACGACCTGACCAGTGCCCTGATCCTCGCCTCCGAGGACGGCGACCACCTCACCGACGAGGAGATCGTCTCCACCCTCCAGCTGATGGTGGCGGCGGGACACGAGACGACGATCTCCCTCATCGTCAACGCGGTGGTCAACCTGTCCGCCCATCCGGAGCAGCGCGCGCTCGTCCTTTCGGGTGAGGCGGACTGGTCGGCGGTGGTGGAGGAGACGCTGCGCCACTCCACCCCCACCTCGCACGTCCTGATCCGCTTCGCGACGGAGGACGTGCCGGTCGGCGACAAGGTCATCCCCGCGGGTGACGCGCTGATCGTGTCGTACGGCGCGATCGGTCGCGACGAGAACGCGCACGGCCCGACGGCCGGGGACTTCGACATCACCCGCACCAGCGCGAACCGCCACATCTCGTTCGGCCACGGCCCGCACGTCTGCCCGGGCGCGGCCCTGTCCCGGCTGGAGGCGGGCGTCGCGCTGCCCGCGCTGTACGAGCGCTTCCCCGCCCTCGACCTCGCCGTCCCCGTCGCGGAGTTGCGCAACAAGCCCGTGGTGACCCAGAACGACCTGTTCGAACTGCCGGTCCGGCTGGCCCCGTAGCCCTCCCACGGCTCCCCCGCGACTCCCCGCGGACTCCTCCACGGGGGCGGGCTCAGGACCGTGGATCACCCCGCAGCCGCGGGCCGGCCGGGTCGTCTCATCGAACGGACACGCTTCCGTCCGGTTTCACCGAAGAGATACCCTCCGGCTCGTGGCTGACATCCAGATCCCCGCTGACATCAAGCCCGCCGACGGACGATTCGGCGCCGGCCCCTCCAAGGTGCGGACGGAGGCCCTGGACGCGCTGGCGGCGACCGGCAGTTCGCTGCTCGGTACGTCCCACCGCCAGGCGCCGGTCAAGAACCTGGTCGGGAGGGTCCGCGAGGGTGTGCGCGAACTGTTCTCGCTGCCCGACGGGTACGAGGTCGTCCTCGGCAACGGCGGCTCCACCGCGTTCTGGGACGTGGCGACCCACGGCCTGATCGAGAACAAGTCGCAACACCTCAACTTCGGTGAGTTCAGCTCCAAGTTCGCCAAGGCCGCGAAGCTCGCCCCGTGGCTCGCCGAACCCACCGTGATCGTGTCCGACCCCGGCACCCACCCCGAGCCCTCGGCCGAGGCCGGCGTCGACGTGTACGCCTTCACCCACAACGAGACCTCCACCGGTGTCGCCGCCCCCGTCCGGCGGGTCGCGGGCGCCGACGAGGGCTCCCTCGTCCTCGTGGACGCCACCTCCGGCGCCGGCGGCCTGCCGGTCGACATCGCCGAGACGGACGTCTACTACTTCGCCCCGCAGAAGTCCTTCGCCTCCGACGGCGGCCTGTGGATCGGTGTCTTCTCCCCCGCCGCCATCGAGCGCGCCGAGCGCGTCCACGCGTCGGGCCGCCATGTGCCGGAGTTCTTCTCGCTCCCCACGGCGATCGACAACTCCCGCAAGAACCAGACGTACAACACCCCGGCCCTCGCCACCCTCTTCCTGCTCAACGAGCAGCTGGAGTGGATCAACGGCCAGGGCGGCCTGGCCTGGTCCACCGCCCGCACCAAGGACTCCTCGACCCGGCTCTACACCTGGGCCGAGGACTCCAAGTACGCCACCCCGTTCGTCACCGACGCGGCCAAGCGCTCGCAGGTCATCGGCACGATCGACTTCGACGACGAGATCGACGCCGCGGCCGTCGCGAAGGTCCTGCGCGCCAACGGCATCGTCGACACCGAGCCCTACCGCAAGCTCGGCCGCAACCAGCTGCGCGTCGCGATGTTCCCGGCGATCGACCCGGCGGACGTCGAGGCGCTGACGAAGTGCATCGACCACGTCATCGAGAAGCTCTGACCCCAGCCGTGCACGGAAGGGGGGGGGGGGGGGCGCGCCCCCCGCCCGGGCGCCCCGGCAGCAGCACCCCCCGCGCCCCCCCCCCCCCCACACCCCACACACACCCCCCCGCACCCGCCCCCCCCCCCCCGCCGG
>NZ_JBHWEL010000029.1:42921-48565 GCF_042734135.1 Streptomyces sp. NPDC059668
GGGGCGCGCGCGGCTCACCGCGCGCGCGCTCGCTCGCGCTCGAGACCTCCCACACCCCACAGTTCTAAAATAAGCGCCCCCCCGGGCGGGCGGGGGGGGGGCCGCCCCCCCCCCCCGGCCCCCCCCTTTCCGCTAGGACCTGCGCAGCAGCCGCCTCACCCCGAACACCACCACCAGCACGGCGCCGACCGCCAGCGCCCCCTTGGCGCCGGTGCCCAGGCCTCCGCCCCCGTCGTCGCCCGCCGACGCCGATCCGCCGCTCTCCGAGGGCGACTTGGAGCCGGAGCCGCCGCCGGGAACCGAACCGGGCTGCACCGGGCTGTCCTTGCCCTCGCTCCCGTACATCAGCCGGGACCCGTCGGGCGTGTACGTGACGGACTCGCCCTGCCCCTGCAGAGGAACGTTCAGCCGCCCCTGCCGCTCGGGCTTCCCGTCCTTCCAGGAGTACACGATCCCCCCGAAGTACCCGCGCAGTGCCAGCTGTTCACCGTCGGGCGAGAAGGCTCCGTCGGTGACCCAGAGGTCGATGGTGGCGACCCGGCGGAACACGTTCGTGCCGGAGGAGGAGAGCTGTGCGGGTCCCGCGTACAGATGGCCGCCGTCCTCGTTCTTGTCGGCGATGTAGACCCGCCCGGTCTTCGGATGCACCATCAGCGCCTCCGCGTTGCGGGGCCCGTCCGCGTACTTCACGACGTACTGGGTGGCCCGGATCGTCTGGTCCTTGAGCACCTTCGGCTCGGGCAGCTTGTAGATCCAGACGTGGTTCCAGGTGCCGCCCAGGTTGTCGCCGATGTCACCGACGTAGAGATCGCCGTCCGGGCCCAGGGAGATGGCCTCGACGTCGCGGGGGGCGCCGACCCCGCTCATCGTGACGGTGGCGACGGTCTCGCCGGTCCTGCTGTCGACGGCGTAGAGGTACGGGCCGTCGTCGCTGTCGTTGTGCGTCCAGTAGATGCCGGGGTGCTGACGCGAGGCCGCGAGCCCGCTGGACTCGGTGATCCGGGGGTCCTTGATCGTGAATCCGCCGTCCCCGCTGTCGGCGACGGCCGGCGCCGACAGCGCGACGACGAGGGCGGCTCCGGCGGCCACCCGGGCGGCGGCTGCGGCAAGGTACGAGGGCGATCGGCGCATGGCCCAAGCCTGCCATCTCGAACGGACTTTCAGTTCGATCTCCGCCCGCGGCCGGCCCCGCACCGCGCCCGCGGGGCGTGTCCAGCCTCACACCCCTGGCGGCGATGCCCCCCGTACCGATCGTCCATGATGAGCGGATGCTCAGGTTCATGCCCGTCGGCGACTCCCAGACGATCGGGAGCGCGGGGGAACACACGTGGCGTTACCGGCTGTGGCAGCACCTGCGCGCGACGCACGGAGGCCCGTTCGGGATCGTCGGCCCGCGCGAGACGCTGTACGACAAGGCGACGGAATCCCCCGACTCGTACGAGTACGCGCGGCCGGACTTCCCGCGGGCCCACCTGGCCGGCTGGGGCGAGGGCTGGATCCACATGGTCCCGCTGGTCCAGGACGCGGTCCGCGCGCACCGCGCCGACGTGCTCCTGGTCGCCCTCGGCCTGATCGACCTGGGCTTCTACACGAACGCGGAGCAGACCGCCGGGAACGTCCGCGCCTTCGTCGCCGAGGCCCGCGCGGCGAACCCGCGGATCCGGATGGCCGTCCTGCCGGTGACACCGAACGTCCGCGCGCGGTCCGACGAGCCCTTCGCCGCCGCGGTGGCCTCCTTCAACGACCTCCTCGCGAAGGCGGTCGCCGACCTCGACGAGCCCCGCTCCCCCCTGCTGCTCGTCTCCCCGCCCCCCGGGTACGACATCCACCTCGACACCTACGACGGCACCCACCCGAACGAGAGCGGCGAACACCGGATCGCGGAGGCCTTCGCCAACGCGATGCACCAGGCGTGGGACCTCGGGGAGCCCTACGCGGCCGAGAGCGCCTGACCGGATCCCGGCGCCCCGGGAGCAGGGCGTGGCACTCGGTGCTGTCCCGGCGTTCCACTCTTGCCTAGAGCGCACTCCACGCCGTTGGGTGGGGAGTCATGAAGTACACGCAGCTCGGACGCACGGGACTCAAGGTCAGCCGGCTCGTCCTCGGCACCATGAACTTCGGTCCGCAGACCGACGAGGCCGACAGTCACGCGATCATGGACGCGGCACTGGCCTCAGGGATCAACTACTTCGACACGGCGAACGTGTACGGCTGGGGCGAGAACAAGGGCCGTACCGAAGAGATCATCGGGAACTGGTTCGCCCAGGGCGGCGAGCGGCGCGACAAGGTCGTGCTCGCCACCAAGGTGTACGGCAACATGGCCGCCGAGGGCGACGCCTGGCCCAACCACGACAAGCTCTCCGCGGTCAACATCCGGCGGGCGGTCGACGCCAGCCTCAAGCGGCTCCAGACCGACTACATCGACGTCTACCAGTTCCACCACGTGGACCGCAGCACCCCCTTCGAGGAGATCTGGCAGGCGATCGACGTCCTGGTCCAGCAGGGCAAGATCCTCTACGCCGGCTCCAGCAACTTCCCCGGCTACAAGATCGCCCAGGCCAACGAGATCGCCGCCCGCCGCGGCGGCACCATCGGCCTCGTCAGCGAGCAGTGCCTCTACAACCTGGCCGAGCGACGCGCCGAGATGGAGGTCATCCCGGCCGCGCAGGAGTACGGGCTCGGGGTCATCCCGTGGTCCCCGCTGCACGGCGGACTGCTCGGCGGGGTCATCCGGAAGGAGGCGGCGGGCGGCCGCAGGGCGGGCGGACGGGCCGCCGAGTCGCTGGCCGACACCGCCATCCGCGCGCAGATCCAGTCGTACGAGGACCTGCTCGACAAGCACGGGATCGAGCCCGGCGAGGCGGCACTGGCCTGGCTGCTGACCCGGCCCGGCGTCACCGGTCCCATCGTCGGCCCGCGCACCGCGCAGCAGCTCGACTCCGCCCTGCGCGCCGTCGAGCTGGAGCTGTCGCAGGAGTTGCTCTCCGCGCTGGACGAGATCTTCCCGGGCCCCGGCCCCTCGCCGGAGGCCTTCGCCTGGTAGCACGCCCCCGCAGGGCGTCCAGGAAGCCGTCAGGGGTGCGGGAACCACGCGAACGGTCCCACCGGACCGGGGCTCACGGTTCCCGCGCCACCCGGCGGCTCCGGGCCGTCCGCGGCGCTCCCGGGGGCTCGCGGCTCTTCCCGCGGCTCCACGGCTCTTCCCGCGGCTCCGCGGCTCTCCCGGCGGCTCCGCGGCGGAGCGCGCCGGGCGCGGGCGGACCGCCGCTACTTGACCGCCGCCGCCAGCGCCACCACGACGAACATCAGCACGAGCACACCGGCCATGATTTGATTTCGGGTCTTGGGATTCACGCCATTGAGGTTAACCGGCGGCTCCCGGCCCTCTTCAGCCGCCCGCCCCCGCGAGCGCCCACCGTGCCACCGTCTCGTAGCGCGGCTGCTCCCCCGGGACCCCCGACCTCGGCAGGTTGCTGCGGACGAGGCACAGCTCGCCCGCCGTCCAGGGGCGCCCGGCGAAGTCGTCCAGGGCGGTGACGTACGCCGTGAAGTCCGCGGCCTGCCTGCTGCGGGCCACCGTCAGATGCGGGCGGTAGCGGCGGTGCTCCTCCATCGGGACGCCCGCCCGGCGGGCCGCCGCCTCCGCTCGGTCGGCGAGCAGGCGCAGGGTGGTGACGTCTCCCGACACCCCGGCCCACAGGGCCCGGCCACCGAAGTGGCCGCCGCCCGTGAGGGCGAGCGGGACGGGAGGCGTACGCCGGGCGGCCCGGGACAGCCGGTCCGCGAGGGGAGCGGTGAGCTCCTCCTCGACCTCGCCGTAGAAGGCGAGGGTGAAGTGCCACCCCGGGCGGCCCGTCCACCTCAGGCCGTCCGCGCCCGGCAGCCGGTGCAACCCGTCCACCGCCACGCCGAGTTCACGCACCGCTTCCTCGGGTGGCAGCACGGCCGCGAAGAGTCTCATGACGCCACTCTCCCAGGCACGCGGGCCACGGTCCCCGGTCAGGCCGCGGTCGCCAGCCTCTCCTTGGGGACGAAGCGCACCCGTGGATGGCCGCGGTGCCAGCCGACCGACAGGCGCAGCCCGCCCACGCGGGCCAGGACCAGGCCGACGGCCGTCGCGGCGGCGGCCGAGACCAGACCGCCGAGAGCGAAGCCGATGCGCGGACCGTAGGCGTCGGTGACCCAGCCGACCAGCGGCGCCCCCAGCGGCGTACCGCCCACGAAGACCATCATGAACAGCGCCATGACACGGCCGCGCATGACGGGGTCGGTGGCCATCTGGACCGTGGTGTTCGCCGTGACGTTGACCGTCAGACCGAAGACCCCGATCGGGACCATGAGCAGCGCGAAGAGCCACAGCGACGGCACCACGGCCGCCACCGCCTCCAGCAGGCCGAAGGCCAGCGCCGCCGCGATCAGCACGCGCAGCCGGGCCGTGCCGCGGCGGGCGGCGAGCAGCGCGCCGGCCACCGAACCGACCGCCATCAGCGTGTTGAAGAGGCTGTACGCCCCGGCACCGGCGTCGAACACGTCGTCCGCGTAGGCGGAGAGCCAGACCGGGAAGTTGAAGCCGAAGGTGCCGATGAAACCGACGAGGACGATCGGCCAGACCAGGTCGGGGCGGCCGGCGACATAGCGGAGTCCTTCGCGGAGCTGGCCCTTGCCGCGCGGCGCCCGCTCGACCACGTGCAGGTCGCGGGCGCGCATCAGCAGCAGACCGGCGATGGGGGCCACGAAGGACAGTCCGTTGAAGAGGAACGCCCAGCCGGTGCCCACACCGGTGATCAGCACGCCCGCGACGGCGGGGCCGACGAGGCGGGCGGACTGGAAGTTGGCGGAGTTGAGGCTGACCGCGTTCTGCAGCTGGCCGGGTCCGACCATCTCGGAGACGAAGGACTGACGGGCCGGGTTGTCGACGACCGTGGCGAGGCCGACGGCGAAGGCCGCCAGGTAGACGTGCCAGACCTGGACGTGGCCGGAGAGGGTCAGGAAGGCGAGCACGAGCCCGGTGACGCCCATGGCCGTCTGGGTGGCCAGCAGGGTGGGGCGCTTGGGGAGGCGGTCGACCAGCACACCGCCGTACAGCCCGAAGAGCAGCATCGGCAGGAACTGCAGCGCGGTGGTGATACCGACCGCGGCGGAGGAGCCGGTGAGGCTCAGCACCAGCCAGTCCTGGGCGATGCGCTGCATCCAGGTGCCGGTGTTGGAGACGACCTGTCCCAGGAAGAACAGCCGGTAGTTCCGGATCTTCAGGGAACTGAACATCGAGGACGACGAGGACGACGAGGGCGCCGGGGGCGCGGAGCGCGCGGGGGCCGGTGCGGGAGACGGGGAGTCCGCCGCGGCCGAGGGGGCCGGGGCCGAGGGGGTCCGGGAACCGGAGGTGCGGGACGGTGCGGTGGGACCGTCAGGGGTGGGCGGGGAGTCGTGGGTGGCTGGTGCGGGGGCGGAGTCTGCTCCGGATCCCGTACTCAAAAGGGCTCGCCTCCTCGGGGGCACGGACGGCGGTGTCCGGGGTGGGGGCGCGCCGGCCGGACCGCGGCCCGCCCCCCCGGGGGGGGCCACAGAACATGGCGAGCGTCACCCCGCCGGGGGCGGCCGCGCCGATCCTCGCCCCCCCGGCCGCCTCCCCGGCCCCCCGCAC
>NZ_JBHWEL010000029.1:48575-55248 GCF_042734135.1 Streptomyces sp. NPDC059668
GGGGGCGGGTGTGGGCGCGCGACCCCTTAAAACACGGGGCCTGGGCGCGGGGGGGGCGGGGCGGGGGGGGGGGGGGGGGGGGCCGGGCGGGCCGCCGGGGGGCGCCCCCGCGGGGGGGGGGCATCAGATCTGCGCGAGCTTCTCCAGGACGGGAGCGGCCTCGCGGAGCTTCGCCCACTCGTCCTCGTCCAGGGCCTCGACCAGGCCGGCCAGCCACGCGTTCCGCCTGCGGCGGCTCTCTTCGAGCATCGCCTCGGCCTTGTCGGTCTGCGTGACGACCTTCTGTCGCCGGTCCTCGGAGTGGGGCTCCAGCCTGACCAGGCCCTTGGCTTCCAGCAGCGCGACGATGCGTGTCATCGAAGGCGGCTGCACATGCTCCTTGCGGGCGAGTTCGCCCGGCGTGGCGGAGCCACAGCGGGCCAGGGTGCCGAGCACCGACATCTCGGTGGGGCTCAGCGACTCGTCGACCCGCTGGTGCTTGAGTCGACGTGACAGCCGCATCACTGCGGAGCGCAGGGCGTTCACGGCGGCAGCGTCGTCGCCATGGGTGAGGTCAGGCATGTATTTAGATTAACTCATTACTCTCGCTAAAGAGCATCGGGGTGCCCGTGACACGGACCACTGAATCCTCGCGTCACTCATACGAGTGAGTTCGCTGCGGAAAGTGACCCGTTCCGCGCCGAAGTCCGGCGACCCTCGACTCCATGGGGACCAGTGTGCTCAGCCTGCGGATAGACGGGGAGCTGCTCGACCGGCTCCGAGACCATGCCGCCAAACGCGGAATGAGCGTCCAGGACTATGTCGTCCGGACGCTCATTCGCGATGACTTCGACGAGCGGTTCCAGACCGCCGTCGACGAGACGGAGAAGTTCTACGGGGTCACGTGAGCCCGGGAGACCCGGGACACCCGGGAGACCCCGAGGGGCGGGGTCTCCGTGACCCCACCCGTCACGTGAGGCCGAGGGCCGGCATGAGGTAGTAGAAGGCGAACACCGCCGACACCACGTACATCGCGACCGGGATGTCGCGGCCCCGGCCGGCCGCGAGGCGCAGCACCACGAAGGTGATGAAGCCCATGCCGATGCCGTTCGTGATCGAGTAGGTGAACGGCATCATCACCATCGTCACGAAGGCCGGGATCGCGATCGTGTGGTCGGCCCAGTCGATCTCGCGGACCGAGCCGGACAGGATCAGGAAACCGACCGCGAGCAGCGCGGGGGTGGCGGCCTGGGACGGGACCATCGTGGCGATGGGGGTCAGGAAGAGCGCCACGGCGAAGAGCGCGCCGGTGACGACGTTCGCGAAGCCGGTGCGCGCGCCCTCGCCGACGCCCGCCGTGGACTCCACGAAGCAGGTGGTGGCCGAGGAGGAGCTGGCGCCGCCCGCGGCGACGGCGATGCCGTCGACGAAGAGGACCTTGTTGATGCCGGGCATGTTGCCCTGCGCGTCGGTCAGCTTGGCCTCGTCGCTGACGCCCATGATCGTGCCCATCGCGTCGAAGAAGCACGACAGCAGCACGGTGAAGACGAAGAGGATGCCGGTCAGCACGCCGACCTTGCCGAAGCCGCCGAAGAGGCTCACCTTGCCGACGAGCCCGAAGTCCGGGGTGGCGACCGGGTTGCCCGGCCACTTCGGGGTGGTCAGGCCCCAGGACGGGACCTTGGCGACGGCGTTGACGATCACCGCGAGGACCGTCATGGTGACGATCGAGATGAGGATCGCGCCCGGCACCTTGCGCACGATCAGCGCGAGCGTGAGCAGCGTGCCGAGGACGAAGACCAGCACCGGCCAGCCGTTGAGGTGACCGTCGGAGCCGAGCTGCAGCGGCACGGTGGTCTGGGCGACGTCCGGGATGCGGGAGACGAAACCCGAGTCGACCAGGCCGATGAGCATGATGAACAGGCCGATACCGATCGAGATGCCCTTGCGCAGCCCCAGCGGCACGGCGTTCATGACGCGCTCGCGCAGCCCGGTGGCGACCAGCAGCATCACGATGAAGCCGGCCAGCACGACCATGCCCATGGCGTCCGGCCAGGACATCCGCGGGGCGAGCTGGAGCGCGACGACCGTGTTCACGCCGAGGCCGGCCGCCAGCGCGATCGGCACGTTGCCGATGACGCCCATGAGGAGCGTCGTGAAGGCCGCGGTCAGGGCGGTCGCGGTGACCAGCTGGCCGTTGTCCAGGTGGTGCCCGTACATGTCCTTCGCGCTGCCCAGGATGATCGGGTTCAGCACGATGATGTAGGCCATCGCGAAGAAGGTGGCGAGACCGCCGCGGATCTCGCGCGGGAGGCTGGAGCCGCGTTCGGAGATCTTGAAGTAGCGGTCGAGGGCGCTCCGCGCGGGCCGGGACTCCGGCTCCTGCGGGGCGGGGGCCTTGGTGGCGGCCGAGGTGGACATGCGGGTCCTCAAGCGTGCGGGGGACGGGGAACAAGATCGAGTCCGGCCGGCGGTCGATCGTCAACAGGATTCCCCGGTCCCTGTTGGTGTTTCCTACGAATACAACTGGCCAGACTCGGACTGTTTCAGTATGAACATATGAATCAGAAATCGCTATCTCCGCGCGTAGACCGCCGGTGCGCACCGGGAACACGGGTGCGGGCGCCGGCCGGTTCGCGGCCCTCGTAAGCTGTGCCCATGGCGAAGTGGACCCCCAAGCACGAGGCGCCGGAGCCCCTGGAGGGCCCCGTCGTCGCCACCATCACGGGCGGCACGATCCTCTGGTTCGTCCTCTTCCTGGTGCAGCTGCCGTTCTACGGCTGGTACGACGACCACGGGCACACCTGGTGGGTGTGGACCTGTCTGGCCGGCGCGGGCCTCGGACTCATCGGCATCTGGTACGTCCGCAGGCGCGACGCCGCGATCAGGCGGGCCGCCACGGCAGGCGGCGCGCCGTCGTCCGCCGCCGTGGAGTGACCGGCCCGCCCCCGTCCGCCGCCGCCCCGCGGCCCCCCACATCCGACCAGGGCATCACAACCCGCCGTCCCCCGTCCTCCCCTGGTCGGATCTTCGGGGCACTCGGCAGGTGAAGCCCCCTTTCCGCACGTACCGTCGATTGCATGACGCACATCGACGCGGGCGCGGAACTCGATCCTGTGCACCCCGTACCCCTCCCCGCCCCCGGGCGGGCCAGGGGGCTGTCCGCCGCCGAAGTGGCCGAAAGGGTGGCGCGCGGCGAGGTCAACGACGTCCCGTTGCGCAGCAGCCGCTCGCTGGGCGAGATCGTCCGCGCGAACGTCTTCACCCGGTTCAACGCGATCATCGGTGTGCTCTGGCTGATCATGCTGTCCGTGGCTCCGTTCCAGGACAGCCTGTTCGGGTACGTGATCATCGCCAACACCGGGATCGGCATCATCCAGGAGTGGCGGGCCAAGAAGACCCTGGACTCGCTCGCGGTGATCGGCGAGGCGAAGCCGACGGTGCGCAGGGACGGGGCCGCCACCGAGATCAGCACCTCCCGGATCGTGCTCGGAGACGTGATCGAGATCGGCCCCGGGGACAAGATCGTCGTGGACGGCACCTGCGTGGAGGCCGACGGCCTGGAGATCGACGAGTCACTGCTCACCGGTGAGGCCGACCCGGTGGTCAAACGCCGCGGGGACGAGGTGATGTCGGGCAGCTTCGTGGTCGCGGGCGGCGGCGCGTTCACCGCGACGAAGGTGGGCCGGGAGGCGTACGCGGCCCAGCTCGCCGAGGAGGCGTCGCGGTTCACGCTCGTCCACTCCGAGCTGCGCAGCGGTATCTCCACGATCCTCAAGTACGTGACCTGGATGATGGTCCCGACCGCGATCGGTCTGGTCATCAGCCAGCTCGTGGTCAAGCAGCACGGTTTCAAGGACTCCGTCGCCCGGACGGTCGGCGGGATCGTGCCGATGGTCCCCGAGGGCCTGGTCCTCCTCACCTCCGTCGCCTTCGCGATCGGCGTCATCCGGCTTGGCCGGAAACAGTGCCTCGTGCAGGAACTTCCGGCCATCGAGGGCCTCGCCCGCATCGACACCGTCTGTCTCGACAAGACCGGCACCCTCACCGAGGGCGGCATGGACGTCACCGAGCTGCGGCCGCTGCGGGGCGCCGACGAGTCGTACGTACGCAAGGCCCTCGGCGCGCTCGGCGAGTCCGACCCCCGGCCGAACCCCTCGCTTCAGGCGATCATCGACGCCTACCCGGACAGCGAGGACTGGCGCTGCGTCGAGTCGCTGCCCTTCTCCTCGGCCCGCAAGTACAGCGGGGCGACCTTCAGCGAGGGCGACGGCGAGACCGGTACGTGGCTGCTCGGCGCCCCCGACGTGCTGCTGCCCGACGGGGACCCGGCGCTCGCCGAGACCGAGCGGCTGAACGAGGAGGGGCTGCGGGTCCTGCTGCTCGTCCGGGCCACCAGGGACCTCGACGACCCCGAGGTGAAGAAGGGCGCCCGGCCGGCCGCGCTGGTCGTGCTGGAGCAGCGGCTGCGCCCGGACGCGGCGGACACCCTGCGCTACTTCGCCGAGCAGGACGTCAGGGCGAAGGTCATCTCCGGCGACAACGCGGTCTCGGTCGGCGCGGTGGCCGGGAAGCTCGGGCTGAGCGGCGAGGTCGTGGACGCGCGCCGGCTTCCCGACGAGCGGGAGGAGATGGCGAAGTCGCTGGACAAGGGCACGGTGTTCGGGCGGGTCACCCCGCAGCAGAAGCGCGACATGGTGGGCGCGCTCCAGTGGCACGGCCACACGGTGGCGATGACGGGCGACGGCGTGAACGACGTCCTGGCCCTCAAGGACGCCGACATCGGCGTGTCCATGGGGTCGGGTTCGGAGGCGACCCGGGCGGTCGCCCAGATCGTGCTGCTCAACAACAGCTTCTCGACGCTGCCCTCGGTGGTGGCGGAGGGCCGCCGGGTCATCGGCAACATCACCCGGGTCGCGACCCTGTTCCTGGTGAAGACCGTCTATTCGGTGCTGCTGGCGGTGCTGGTGGTGTGCTGGCGGGTCGAATACCCCTTCCTCCCCCGGCACCTGACCCTGCTGTCCACCCTGACGATCGGTATCCCCGCGTTCTTCCTCGCGCTCGCCCCCAACACGGAGCGGGCGAGGCCGCACTTCGTGCGTCGGGTCATGCGCTACTCGATCCCGGGCGGTGTCGTCGCCGGGGTCGCCACCTTCGTGACGTACCTGGTGGCCCGTCACCTCTACACCGGACCGGACCAGTTGAACGCGGAGACCAGCGCCGCGACGCTGACGCTCTTCCTGATCTCGATGTGGGTACTGGCGATCATCGCCCGCCCCTACACCTGGTGGCGTGTCGCCCTGGTGACCTCGATGGGCCTGGCGTTCGTCGTCGTGCTGATCGTGCCGTGGCTCCAGCACTTCTTCGCCCTGAAGCTGGTGGGCGTGGAGATGCCGTGGATCGCGGTGGGCGTGGCCGCGGCGGCGGGGGTCTGTCTGGAACTGCTGTGGAAATGGGTGGACCGCCGCTTTCCCGCGTGAACGACGCGGTCCCCGCACCCCTGGCGGGGGTGCGGGGACCGGTGAGGTACCGCGGGTCGGCTACTTCACGTCCACGAAGTCACCCGCGGCCTTGACGGCCGGGGTGGTCGAGGTGCCCGCGAAGCTGTAGCGGTAGTAACCGTCGACCGACGCCGTGGTGGTGGTCTTCAGGTTGCCCGTGCCGTCCGTCTTGACCGTCTTGACGGTGGTGTACGTGGTGCTGTTCTTCTTGCGGAACTGCAGCTGCACCGACTGGCCGGTGTAGCCCGCGTACTTGTTCGTCTCCCAGTTGGCGCGGGACAGCTTGCCCGTGACCGTGACGGTCTTGCCCTTCTTCACGGGCTCCGGGGCGGCGTTGACCGTCAGCTTGGAGTAGCGCTGCACGTTCGGGGAGGCGAACCCGCCCTGGTCGGCGACACCGACCTTGGTGATGTCGAAGTCGCGGCTCTGCGGGTCCTGGCCGTTGTACGCGATGGCCAGACCGGCGGCCTTCCAGGCACCCGCGTCCGAGTTGATGAGGGCGCCATCGGCCGGGTGGACGTCGATGTTGCCCTTGCAGGAGGCGGTGGTCGTCGACGTGGCGGTGCACTTGGCCGGGTTGTCGCCGAAGAGCACGTTGTCCGGCCCGGCGAAGGAGCCCTTGTAGAGGTAGGGGCCCGTCAGGAAGTCGGCGGCGGTGATCTTGACTTCGACGCCGTGGGTCAGGGTGTAGGTGACCGGAACGGCGACGTGGTTGGTGGTGCCGACCGCGAAGGCCTTGCCGCCGTTCACCTTGATGTTGGAGAAGCTGACGTTGAGGGCGTACGGCTCGTCGTCGGCGGCGGTGGCGGCGGTGAACGCGGTCTTTCCGGACGCCGAGTGCGCCGCTTCCAGGACCCGGGCGACGTCCGCGCGGTAGGAGGAGCTGGAGTCGGCGGCGTGCGCGGCCGGCACGACGAACGCGGAGAGGGCCAGGGCGCCGGAGACGGCGGCCACAGTGGCACGAATGCGCATGCGATCCCCAAGTGGAGAAAGGGGCCCCTGCGGTGGTCGTTCCTCACGGTTCGTCGTCACTCGGGGCCCAAGTGATGTGGAGTCTCGTGACTCACCTGATCAGATGAGTGACGGAAGTGAATGGTTGTACGAGCGGTGAACTCTTTGTGTACGTGTGACCATGACCGCCGCGGGGGGGGGGCCCCCGGCGCCCCCCGCCCCGCGCGCCCGCGCGGGGGCCG
>NZ_JBHWEL010000029.1:55258-95689 GCF_042734135.1 Streptomyces sp. NPDC059668
GATGGTGCGGTCATTTTTGTTTTTATTGTGCCCCTTCCGCGCGTCAGGCGGCGCCCGTGCCGCCCCGGGGCCGCAGCGAGCCGTCGGAGCGTTCCGCTCCCCGCGGCGAACCGTCCCGCTACTGCACGTCGACCGCGTCACCCGTGGCGCTGACGCCCGGGGAGGTCGTGGTGCCCGCGAAGGAGTAGCGGTAGGTGCCGTCGACGGACGCCGTGACCGTCGTCTTCAGCGCGCCGCCCGTGGTCGTCTTGACCGTCTTGACCGTGGTGTAGGCGCTGGCGCCCTTCTTCTTGAACTGAAGCGTCACCGACTGGCCGTTGTAGCCCACGTACTTGCCGGTGCTCCAGCTGGCGCGCGTCAGGGCACCGGTGACCGTGATGGTCTTGCCCTTCTTCACCGGCTCCGGGGCCGCGTTCACCGTCAGCTTGGGGGCCCGCAGGAGCTTGGTGGTGCCCAGGCCGCCCTGCCACTTGACGGTGCCGCCCGACGTGACCGAGACACCGCCCACGTTCCAGGATCCGGCGTCGGTGTCGGCGATGTCGTAGTCGGCCCCGGGATGGAAGTACATGGTCGCCGTGCAGTTGGCCACGGTCGTCGAAGCGGCCTTGCAGGTGCCCGGTTCGTCACTGCCGAAGGCCGCGGCCTGCGGCGTCAGCGAGGAGCCGCGGTAGAAGATCGGGCCGGTGCCGAGCTTGTCGGGGGCGATGCTGACGTTGGCGGCGTGCGTGAGGGTGTAGGTGACCGTGACGCCGGTCTTCGCGGTGCCGACGACGATCGCCTTGGCGTTGTTCACCTTCATGTTGGAGAAGGTGACCGTGGGCGCCGCGGCGGCGTGAGCGGCCGGGACGGCGAAAGCGGAAAGGGCCATGGCGCCGGAGAGGGCGGCCACGGCAGCGCGCATGCGCATGCGATCCCCAAGTGGAGAAAGGGGCCCCTACGGTGGTCGTTCCTCACGGTTCGTCGTCACTCGGGGCCCAAGTGATGTGGAGTCTCTTGACTCACTTGATCAGATGGGTGGCAGGAGTGAAGGGTTGTACGCGTGGTGAGGATTTTGTGCGTACATGACCAACGCCGGATCGGGGCCCCGCCGGGCCGGTACGGACGGTCGGCTCGCACCGTCCGCACCGGTCCCCCGGCCGCTCAGTCGAACCAGCGGTCCCGGGCCAGTTCCTCCGTGCGGGTCGGGTCCTCCAGCAGGGCCGCGACCTCGAATCGGCGCGGCCACTGTCCGGCCGCCCAGGCGAGGCCGGCCGCCACGCCCTCCAGGGTGGACGCGTGCAGCACTCCGTCGCGCGTGCGGCGCCAGTCCAGTTCGGTGCCGTCGACGACGAGTTCCTCGTGTTCGACGTACGACGCGGGGGTCGAGGGGCCCAGCAGGATCCGTACGGACTCCGGTACGTCGTGTTCGGCGCCCTCGGAGGTCACCTCACCGGTCACCGACTCGCTGAGACGCCGCACCTGGAACAGTTCGGCTAGGTCGGCGGCGCGGGACGGGCGGACGGGGAGCAGGGGCATGCCGCCGGTGAAGGGCAGCAGGTCGGGCGAGTCGACGACCACGGCGTCGGCGGCGTCCACGACGGTGACCCGTCCGTCCAGCACGGCGCGCAGCTCGTCCGGCAGGGTCACGCGCTCGGGCTCCAGATCGGCCAGCGCGCCGTACAGGGCGTGCAGTTGGGTGCCGGAGACCTCACGGTCGGGGTCGGCGAGCCGTTCGAGGAGCTCGGCGGCGCCCCCGGGCTCGTCCAGCAGGGCGGCGACGGACGTGCGGACCCCCAGCGCCCGCAGCACCTGCTCGTCGTCGAAACCGGTCGCGTCGGCCTCGTCGTACAGCCCGCGCAGGAGCGGGTCGCCGCCCGCGGCGAGCAGCCCGGCCGGGTGGCGCCCGTCCAGGACGGGATGACCGCGCAGCCACCAGGCGGAGTACGGCCGGACGATCTCGTGGGTACCGTCCGGGAGCAGGACGCGCACCGGCTGGGTCAGCGCGTCGCGCAGCGGCGGCCGGGACAGCAGCGCGAGCGCCTGCGGCCACCGCTCGTCGTCCACCAGATCCAGGTCCCGTACGGCGACGATCTCGGTGGCGACGGGCGGTACGGGGGTGTCGGGCAGCCGGTCGAGGACGTCCTCGCACCACACGTCGACGGCGTCCAGCAGTCCCGCGTCGTCGGGTTCGGCGAAGTCGGAGTCGCGGGGCTCCAGTTCGTCCGGGTCGAGGACGACGTCGGTGGCGCGCACCAGGGTGAAGTCGGCCAGCACACCACAGGCGGCGAGCGGCTGCTCACCCCACCGCTCGGCCAACTCGACGTCGACGAAGGCCAGTTCGTCCTCGCGCATGACCTGGGCGAACGGGCTGCCGGGCAGCACCAGTTCACCGGCGGGAGCGAGTTCGCCCTCCTCGTCCGGCAGCGCGAGGGCGCCGAGCCAGGGCTCGTCGCCGGGTTCGAGGGCCGCGTCCCGGACCAGGGCGAGGACCAGCTCCGCCACCTCCTCGGCGTCCGGCGCCTCCTGGTCCCAGCCGGCCCCCTCGTCGTCGAGCGAGGCGGCGACGGCCGCGCGCACCTGCGGGGTGGTGAGGACCGCGCGGGGGGTGGCCGGGAGGGCGCCCAGCTTCTCCAGCAGCGGGTGGGCGGCGTCCGGGTGGGCGACCTTGAGGCCGAGGCGGGCGAGGGTGTCGGGGGCGGCGGCCCGCAGGTCGTCGGAGCCGGGCAGCAGGATCTGCCGGGGCCCCACCGCCGTCCGGCCGTCGGCGAGCGGCACGGGCAGCCCGGACAGCCGGTCCGGGTCGACCCCGGCCAGGCTCTCGTACAGGCGCCACCACCAGCCCGGGTCCTTCTCCAGCCCGGCCAGCCGGTCCACGGCCTCGGCGAGCGGGACACGGGCGACGCCCAGCGTCCGGAGCTCCACCCGGCGCTCCAGGCCGGCGGGCAGCAGGCTCGGCAGCACCTCGGCGAGCACCCGTACGGTCTCGGCACCGGCGCCCTCGACGACCTCGGCCTCACGGGGCCGCAGGGCGGCCGGGTGCTCCGCGGCGCTGCTCTCGGGCCAGTCGGCGGCGGTGTCCGGGACGCCGTTCTCCGGCGGCGGGGCGGCCGGCGGCAGGAAGGCGGTGCGCGGCAGCCGGTCGAGGATCGCGCGGCGCAGGACGCCGTCCAGTTCGCCCTTGCCGAGCGGACCCGGCACCAGGTCGATGATCCCGGCGTCCACCGGGCTCCAGGCGGCGAGCAGTTCCGCGTACGCGTCCGCCGCACGCTCCACCAGGAAGTCGGTGAGGGGGCCCGGGGCGGCGTGCCGCCTGCTGGTGTCGAGCGGCAGGGAGGCGATGAGCAGGGCGGGGACGCCGAGGGGCTCGTCGCTGGGGGTCGGCGCGTGCACGACCGGGCTGGTGCGGGGGCGGCCCGGGGTGCCGTCGGTGTCGACCGGCACGGCCCAGGTCACCGACCAGTGCGGACGCAGCCGCTCCTCGACGGGGCGGTCGGCCAGGAGGGCCGGGTCCAGGGGGCCGTGGTGGGAGACGGTGCGCCAGCGGGTGGCGCCGTCCCGGGAGTCCTCCAGGGTGACGCCGTGCTCCTCGGTCCTGCGGCGCAGGGTCCGCACCTCGCCGCCCGCGCCGCCGTCGCCGATCTCGACGACCACTTCCTCCAGGCCGGGCAGGGCGAGCAGGAGCGCGTCGTCGAGCCCCCGCAGCAGGCGCTCGGCGAGATCCTCGGCGGCGGTGTCCCGCAGCGGGAGGATGACGGCGGTGTCGTACGGGTCCGGGGCGGTGCCCTCGGCCGCGAACGGCAGCCGCAGCAGTGGCACATGGCCGTCGCGGCGGCGGATCTCGTCGCCCAGCCCCGGGCTGTGGCGGGCGGTGTCGGCCGCCAGCTCGCGGGCCTCGGCGAGGGACCACCGGATACCGCCGTGCCGGCCGACCACGGCGGGCTCGTCGGTGACCGCGACGACCGCGGCGAAGCCGACGCCGAAGCGGCCGACCGCGGTGTCGTGCGCGTCGCGCTTGGCGGAGGCGCGGAGGGTGGACAGCGACTCGACACCGGCCGCGTCGAGGGGGGCGCCGGTGTTGGCGGCGACCAGGACCCCGTCGCGGAGGGTGAGCCGGAGGCGGCCGGGCACGTGGGCCCGGGCCGCCGCGTCGGCGGCGTTCTGGGCGAGCTCGACGAGGAGACGGTCACGGTAGCCGCCGAGGACGAGGTCCTCCTCGGCGTTGGCGTCCTCACGGAACCGGGCCGGGCTGGTGGCCCAGGCGTCCAGCACGCCGCGGCGCAGGCGGGCCGTTCCGAACGGGTCCGCGCCCTCGGGTGCCGGTTGCACGAACTTGCTCACGGTTCACTCTCCCTCTCGCTTCGCGCGACCGCGAGCGCTGGGCTCGGTCGCGGCACGAAGGTACCGTGCGGGGAGGGGGGCTCCGGCCGGTCCCGGTCACGGGGCCCCGCGTTGCCCTGCGGTGCCCTGCGGGGCTTGGGTGGGATGCGGGTCGCTGCGGGTGTGCCTTTGTCCGCGGGAGGGTGGGGGCTGGGCGCGCAGTTCCCCGCGCCCCTCAGGGGGACGTCCGGAGCGCACGTCACACGGTGCACGGCATGCGACGGCGCCACCGCAGCATGTGCCTTGGCCGCGGGACGGTGGGGGCTGGGCGCGCAGTTCCCCGCGCCCCTGCAAAGCCCCCGCGAGAACGCGCCTCACAACGGCGCACGGCGCCACGCCTACCGCCCGCACCAAGCGTCCTGGCCGCGGGACGGTGGGGGCTGGGCGCGCAGTTCCCCGCGCCCCTCAGGGGGGACGTCCAGAGCGCACGTCACACGGTGCACGGCATGCGACGGCGCCACCGCAGCATGTGCCTTGGCCGCCGGACCGAGGGGGCTGAGCGCGCAGTTCCCCGCGCCCCTGCAAAGCCCCCGCGAGAACGCGCCTCACAACGGCGCACGGCGCCACGCCTACCGCCCGCACCATGTGCCTTGGCCGCCGGACCGTAGGGGCTGGGCGCGCAGTTCCCCGCGCCCCTCAGGGGGACGTCCAGAAGGCGCGTCACACGGTGCACGGCATCCGACGACGCCACCGCAGCATGCGCCTCGGCCGCGGCGGGGGTGCTGTTCAGCCCGTCCGGCGTTTGAGGACGAGGCCGTTCAGGCCGATGCGGGGGTCCGGGGGCGGCAGCCCCCGGCGACGGGACACCGGGGTTACGAGTGGCCCAGTTCGGACGACGGCTCGTCCGGGGCGATCGAGACCGAACCGGAATCCGGCGAGGGCCGGAGCGGGAAGGGATCGACCCGGGTCTCGTCGATCACCGGCGGCGCCGGCCGCGGCGGCGTCGGCATGACCGCGGCCTCGGAGTGCCCCCCGCACCCGTACGAGAGCGCCACGACCCGCCCGTCCGCCGGCGAGAACTCATTCGCACAGACACCGAACGCCTGTCCGAGCGAGCCCCCGATCGGGTTCAGGAAGCCGCAGCTGACGCACGCCGCGGGCGCGGCCTGCGCCATCGCCGTCTTGGGCCCGTACGACTCCTCCCACCGGTCGGCCGCGACATGCAGCCCGTACCGGGAGAGCACCCGCGCCCGGCGCAGTCCGAGCTCCTCCGCGACCGCGGCGATCGAACCGCGGCGCGGCGCGAACGGAAGGTTCGCGGGAACGCCGGCCGTCACCTCCGCGTCCTCCGCCTCCACCAGCTCGGCCATGTCCTGCGAGACGGCGGAGTTGGGCGCCGGCTCGTCCTCACCCGAGAAACCGGGTTCGAGCCGCAGGTCCTCGGCGTCCGTGGGCAGCAGGTCACCGGGGCCCATGTCACCGGGCCGCAGCCGCTCGCTCCACGGCACCCACTCGGGCGCGAGCAGGGCGTCCGAGCCGGGCAGCAGCACCGTCTCGTCCAGCGTGACGATCTTCGCCCGGGAGGCACGGGCGACCGTGACGGCCCAGCGCCAGCCCCGGTAGCCGAACTCCTTGCACTCGAAGTAGTGCGTGACGACACGGTCCCCCTCGGAGACCAGTCCCACATGTTCACCGACGACGCCGGGTGCGGCCGCCTCCTCGGCGGCGGCGCGCGCGAGGTCGACGGCCTCGGCGCACAGGCGGTCGGGGGTGCGGCTTCGCGTGGTCGCTGCGCTCACAGGTATCGCTTCTCTCCTACGCCGTCTCACGGGTGCGCCCTTCCTCGGCGGCGGTGCGGACGGAGCGGACCGGTGGGCCGCGTCGACGTCCGCGCCCGATCGCGCTCGGGCGCACCTACGCCATCCATTCTGCGGGATGGCCGAGAGGCGCGCGGCCGAGAACAACCGCCGCAGGCGCGTTACGCACGCTACCTTCTCCTGAGCCCTGCGCCCACACCGGCGGGGCGCTTCCGCACTCCGCGCCGGTGTTCTTCGCCGCCGCGAGGCGGCGTTTTCCCATGGTCCGCCCCTTCTCGGCCGCACCGGAAGGGACCTCGCCGGGCCGCTCCCGGTCGGCCGGAAATCGCGCACGGCCCCTTCGCGGCGGCCCGCCACGGGCCCGCACCGGCCCCACTCGGCCCCTATACGCGCGGTAACCGCACTACCCACGCCGTTCTCGGGGCACTATTGCGGAGTGGCAGCCGCGAGGTCGTCCCAAGGAGCCGCCGGAATCCGTGGCGCCAAGGGGAACATCCGAAGTGGCGGACCGGGCCGGATGAGCGGGTCCGTCCGCGCGGTCGGCCGTGCCCTGCACTTCCCGTTCACCGGCACGGCACGCGGGATCCGCAAGGCGACACACGCGCACGGCGCGGGCGAGTCGGGCCTCGGCAAACTGATCGAGCTGCACGCGGTCAACGGCGCCGGCGACGTCATGATCACCATCGCCCTCGCCTCCACCGTGTTCTTCTCCGTGCCCACCGACGAGGCCCGTGGCCGCGTCGCCCTCTACCTCGCCATCACCATGGCGCCCTTCACCCTGCTCGCCCCGGTGATCGGCCCGCTCCTGGACCGCCTGCCGCACGGCCGCCGGGCCGCGATGGCCGGTGCGATGCTCGCCCGCGCGATGCTCGCGCTGCTGCTGTCGGGCGCGGTCGTCAGCGGCAGCCTGGAGCTGTACCCCGCCGCGCTCGGTGTGCTCGTCGCGTCCAAGGCCTACGGGGTGGTGCGCAGCGCCGTCGTGCCCCGGCTGCTCCCGCCGGGCTTCTCCCTGGTGAAGGCCAATTCGCGGGTCACCCTCGGCGGACTCCTCGCCACCGGCGTCGCCGCGCCCGTGGGAGCGGGACTCCAGGCACTCGGTCCGCGCTATCCGCTCTACGGCGCCTTCGCGATCTTCGTCGCGGGGACGTTCCTGTCGTTCACCCTGCCGCCGAAGGTCGACTCGGCCAAGGGCGAGGACCGGGCGCTGCTGGCCGCCGACGAGGAGCACGTGCGCGGGCCCCGGCGGGAGCGGACACCGCGTCCGGGGCTGCGCACCGTCGGTACGGCGGTCACCCACGCCCTCGCCGCCAACGCGGCCCTGCGGTGCCTCTCCGGCTTCCTGATCTTCTTCCTCGCCTTCCTGCTGCGCGAGCACCCGCTCACCGGCGAGAGCGCGGCCGTCTCGCTCGGGATCGTGGGTGTGTCGGCCGGCGCGGGCAACGCGCTCGGCACCGCGGTCGGGGCCTGGCTGAAATCCCGTGCCCCCGAGATCATCGTCGTGACCGTGGTGGCGTGCGTGCTGGGCGCCGCGATCACCGCGGCCCTCTTCTTCGGGGCCGTCCTGGTGGCCTGTCTGACGGCCGTCGCCGGGTTCTCGCAGGCGCTCGCCAAGCTGTCCCTGGACGCGCTGATCCAGCGGGACGTGCCGGAACTCGTGCGGACCTCCGCCTTCGCGCGCTCCGAGACGCTGCTGCAGGTGGCCTGGGTGTTCGGCGGCGCGATCGGCATCGTGCTGCCCCTCAACGGCACGCTGGGCCTCTCCGTGGCGGCCGCGATCGTCGCCGTCGGGTGGCTCACCACCGTCCGGGGGCTGATCGGCGCCGCCCGGCACGGAGGCACGGCGCGGCCACGCGTGGCATGACTGCGGCACGCCGTACCCCACGTGGGGAGAGCGGTGGACGTGCCCGATAGCCTTCGGCCATGACCTCCCTGCCCCGCGGCAGAGCCGCCAATGGACATCACCGTCGCGCCGTTGCCGCTCTCGGCGCCGTTTCCGCCGGACTTCTCGTCCTGTCCGCCTGTGACAAGCCGACGCCGCTGGCCACGATCACGGTCGGCAAGAGCTCGGTGAGTTCCGAGACCGACTGCTACAACGACGGCAAGGAGGTGAGCGGCGCGGACCTGGCCAAGTGCCTCAAGGCCAAGGACATCAAGTCCATCAAGGTCGACCCCGACGACACCGTGCGGTTCGGCGTGGACCCGAAGATCGCGGACAACGGCTGGACGATCCTGATGAACGGTCAGCCGCTGACCGACTCCAGCAAGAAGACGTACCGGACGATTCCGGGGAGCGTGTTCTTCAACGCCCAGTACGGAGCCAGCGGCAACTCGACGCTCGTCTCCATCAAGGAGGGCGACAAGACGGTGACCGGACTGTGGTCGTTCAAGCTCAAGAAGGACGCCTGATCGCTGCCGCTGCGCCGAAGGTGCTGGTGGCCACCGCGGTTCCGGTCGAACGGGACGCGGTGGCCGGGGCGTTCGCGGGCCCGCACCATGAGGTGCGGCTGCCCGGGGTGACCCTGCGCCGGCTGTCACCCGCCTCCGCCGTCACGCCGCCCGCCGCCGGGCCCACCCTCGATCTGCTGGCAGCCGGGGTCGGCCCCGCCCTGGCCGCCGCCTCCGTCGCCGCCGCGCTCACCGCGGGCGCCCTCGAAGGCGCCCCCTACGACCTGGTCGTCTCCGCCGGGATCGGCGGCGGTTTCCCGCCGGACGCACCCCTCGGGTCCCTCGTCGTCGCCGACGAGATCACCGCCGCGGACCTGGGCGCCGAGACCTCCGACGGGTTCCTCCCGGTGACGGAGCTCGGCTTCGGCACCGTCACCCACCGTCCGCCGGAAGCACTCGTACGGGAGGTGGCGGCGGCCACCGGCGCCCGCGCCGGGACCGTACTGACCGTGTCCACCGTGACCGGCACCGCCGGGCGCACCGCCGCTCTGCGTGCCCGGCACCCCCGCGCCCTCGCCGAGGCCATGGAGGGTTTCGGCGTGGCCGAGGCCGCCGCCGCCCACGGCGTGCCCGTACTGGAGCTGCGCGCGGTGTCGAACGCCGTCGGCCCGCGCGACCGCGCCGCCTGGCGCATCGGCGAGGCTCTCGCGGCCCTCACCGAGGGTTTCGGGAAGCTCGCGCCCGTCCTGGAGAGTTGGAACCCACATGAGCCCTGAGAAGCTGCCCGAGCCCCTGCGGATCGCGTACTCGCCCTGCCCGAACGACACCTTCGTCTTCGACGCCTGGGCCCACGGCCGCGTCCCCGGCGCACCCGCCCTCGACGTGACCTTCGCGGACATCGACATCACCAACGGCATGGCCGAGCGAGGCGAGTTCGACGTCCTGAAGGTGTCGTACGCCGTGCTGCCGTACGTCCTCGACGAGTACGCGCTGCTGCCCTGCGGCGGCGCGCTGGGCCGGGGCTGCGGACCGCTGGTGCTGACCCGGGAGGCGGGGGCCGACCTGGCGGGCCGTACGGTCGCCGTGCCGAGCGAGACGTCGACGGCGTACCTGCTCTTCCGGCTGTGGGCGGCCGACACGGTGCCGGGCGGCGTCGGCGAGATCGTCGTGATGCCGTTCCACGAGATCATGCCCGCCGTACGGGACGGGAAGGTGGACGCCGGACTCGTCATCCACGAAGCCCGTTTCACGTACCAGAACTACGGGCTGCACAAGCTCGCCGACCTGGGCGAGTACTGGGAGCTGACGACCGGGCTGCCCATCCCGCTCGGCGCGATCATCGCCAGGCGCTCGCTGGGACAGGAACGCCTGACCGAGCTCGCCTCCGCGGCCCGCACCTCGGTCCGCGCCGCCTGGGACGACCCCGAGGCCTCCCGCCCGTACGTCCTCGCGCACGCCCAGGAGATGGACCCCGCCGTCGCCGACCAGCACATCGGTCTGTACGTCAACGAGTTCACCGCCGACCTCGGCGAGGACGGCTACGCGGCGGTCCGCGGCCTGCTCACGCGCGCCGCGGCCGAGGGACTGGTGCCGCCCCTCGGCCCTGACGCGCTGAGCTTCCCGTAGCCCGGTGATCCCGTGGCCGGGTGTTCCCGTGGCCGGGGCTACACGTCGAGCTGGTCGGCGACCGCCCGCAGCAGGCCCGCGATCTTCTTCCCGGAGGTCTTCTCGGGGTAACGGCCCTTCTCCAGCATCGGTGTGATGTTCTCGAGGAGGGTCGTCAGGTCCTGCACGATGGAGGCCAGTTCGTCCGGCTTGCGGCGCTGGGCGGCCGCGACGGAGGGGGTCGGGTCCAGGATGGTCACCGAGAGCGCCTGGTCGCCGCGCTGACCGGCGACGACACCGAACTCCACACGCTGGCCGGGCTTGAGAGCGTCGACTCCGGCGGGCAGGACCGAGGAATGGACGAAGACGTCGCCGCCGTCGTCGCGGGAGAGAAAGCCGAAGCCCTTCTCACTGTTGAACCACTTGACCTGGCCAGTCGGCAAGGCACACGCTCCCTCTATCGGTCCCGGACGCTCCTGGACGCCGGTTGAACTGCCGTTGAAGCAGCCTACCGGGGGTCTCTCCAACCGAACACGCCTTAAAACGATAGTGAGCCTCTGCCGTGATGACGGAGGCTCAAAGTGGTGCGAGAAGTGGGACGGCCGACGCTCCGGTCGCAGATCGCGGTCTTCATCCGTCGATGGACGGTCCGCCGTCGGCAGCGGCAGGCCCGGGCCCGGGTCGGACGGCGTCGTCGCCTGCCGGGAGGCACGCGCTCGACCACCGCCTCCACAAGGCACGGGACCGCGATCCGCGACGGAGTGCCAGGGAGCAGCGGGAAGCCCCTGCTACGCACCCCGGACCTGGGACGACGCCAGGGGCTCCCTCGTGTTCTCAGCGGCCCACAAGAGCGTCCACGACCGCACGCCGGCACCCCTCCGGGGCGTTGCGGCTGAGCACCCTCTTGATCCCGGCCTTTCCGAGGCGGTCGGGGAAGAGTTCTTCCGCCATGGTGCGGATGTCTCCCAGGTCCATGACCATTCCCGCCGCGCTCTCATCCCTTCCCTTGCCCCAGGCCCAGACCCTGACTTGATAGGTGCGCAGGAACTCCCTGCGGTCCTCCTGGTCCTTGACCGCCCAGACCTCCCCGTACTTCTTCCCCGTGGCTTTCGGAGCCGGGTGCGCCCTGTCCGCCTCCTGCTTCGCCAGGAGAGCGACCCTTCCTGAAATGCTCTTGTGCATACGGCGGTAGGACTCCTCCTGTCCCTCTCCGTCGTACTCCCCGGCCAGGAACCCGGTCTCAAGCTTCTCCAGACGTGCCTTTGCCGACTGCAGTTCCCTCGCCCGAGAGGGGCCGACTCCCGCTCTCTCGTACATGTCCCACGCACCCACGCTTCCCCGGATCTCCTGGTCGACCCATGCGTCCAACACGTCCGCGCGGACGTAGAGACCCTGCGCACAGGCTCCGCCCTTGAACTTGTCGGAGCAGCGGTAATACCGGTGACCGGAAACCTTCGTGCCGTCCTTCCTGGTATGGCCGGAGCCCAGCAGGGAGGTGACCGGCGCTCCGCATTCTCCACAGTGGGCAACACCGGAGAGGAGACTCCTGGCGCCGTTACGGCTCGCCGTGGAGACTCCCGCGGGCTTCCCCGCGGGCTTGATCCGGTCCACCAGGTCCGTCCATTCGTCCATCGTGGCCAGCGGGCGGACAGGGAGGACCACAGGCTCTCCGTCATCACCCAGGACGGCTTCTCCCTTGTAGGTGTAGAACCCCGGCACCCAAGGGGAACGGATGAATTTGTTGATGACGGTGGACTGCCACCGGGTACCTCTGGTGGCCTCCCCCTTCGATTTCCGCAAATGGTCACCCCACGTGGGGATTCCACGGGAATTGAAGTCACGTGCGATCCGGTGTGTGGACTGGCCCTCGCGGATACGGGAGAAGATCTCCTCCACGTAAGGGGAGTACTCCTGGTCGATCTCCAGAATCTTGCGCTTCCCGCCTTCGACCGCCTTGATTCTGTAGCCGGTCGGCGGAGCACCCGTCAGCCACGAACGGTTCTCCAGGCGTGCCGGCAGGCCGTTGACGATGCGGGCTTGGAGCGTGTCCCCCTCGGCCTCGGCGAAGACGGCCGTCATGCGCGCCATCATCTTTCCCTGAGGAGTGGAGAGGTCGAACCCCTCCTCCACGCACACGATGGACTTGCCGTTCCGCCGCGCCCACTCCAGCAGTTCGCCGAAGTGCGTCGAGCGCCGGGCGAGCCTGTCAGTCCTGGCCGCGATCAGGACGTCGAACTCATCGGCCTCGGCCGTGAGCCACCTGCCCAGCCCGGGACGCTTGAACGGGGAGACGGACCCCGAGACGTCCACGTCCTCCGCCTCGCCCACCAGGACGCCGGGCAGGAGCGGAGAGGCCACATGGTGGCGGATCACGCCGCGCTGCCACTCGATGGAGGCGGAACCGTCCGCGTCGGCGGGGCGCCTCAGGCATGCGAGGTACCGCAGACCAGGTGTCATGGGGGCGAGGCTAGCGAATTCTGTGCCTGACCGACCAGCGACTCGGGAACGGTAGGCACCCCTGTTCTGATGATCGCCCGTACTCGCCGGGTACCGCTCCGAAAGCCGCCCGGGCAGGGCCGAGGAGCCACGGACCGCTGACGAGGCGTCGCCCGACCGTTCCCTCGCGCGGGGAACTACCCTGGTCCGGTGCGTGACAGAACCCAACCGAATTCCGCGGAACCGGGTGACCGGCTGATCCGCGCCGGCGCTCTCGTGTTCTTTGCCGGTGCCGTGGCCACACTCGTCACCGTGACCCCGCTGCTTCTCGACACCAGACCCTTTCCCACCTACATGTTCGGGTTGAGCATGCTCATGGGCGTCGGTTTCCTCATCGCCGGAGCCGGGGTGTTGCGGTCGGTCGCGGCCGGCCGCCGCCGGGCCCGTGCGGTTCAGGCGGGCGCGGCCTCGCGGTAGCCGCCCAGCCACGCCGGGAACTGCGTCAGGTCGGTGAGGACGACGTCCGCGCCCGCCGCGCGCAGCTCCGCCGCGTCGCACGGCCCGGTGGCCACGGCGACGGAGTACGCGTCCGCGGTGCGCGCGCCGCGGACGTCGCCGGTGTGGTCACCGACGTACACGCTCGCGCCGTGCGCGCGCAGGGCCTCCGCCTTCCGCTCGGCCCACAGGTCGCCGACGACCGCGTCCGCGCCGATCCCCAGGTGCCTGAGGTGCAGCTTGGCGTTGGGCTCCCACTTCGCCGTGACGACGACGGCACGTCCGCCCGCCGCCCGCACCGCCTCGACGGCCTCGTGGGCACCCGGCATGGCGAGCGTGCCGGTGATGGCGTACTCGGGATACAGCTCGCGGTAGAGGCCGGCGACGGCGGGCACCCGTTCCGCCGGGAACCAGTTGACCAGTTCCTCCTCCAGCGGCGGGCCGAGCCGGGTGACGACGAGGTCGCAGTCGATGTACGTGTCCGTGCGTGCCGAGAGTGCCCGGTAGCAGGCGTGGATGCCGGGGCGGGAGTCGATGAGGGTCATGTCGAGGTCGAAGCCGACGGTCAGCCCGCGCGAGGGCATCGGTGCGATATGCATATGGACCATTGTGCCCAGGCGGCCGCGGGCCGGTCCGGGGGTGGTGCGGGGCGGCGCGGAGGCGCGGGGCGAGGCCCTTCAGCGGCGGCGCTGCGAGCGCCACACCAGGTACAGCGCCGAGGCGATCGCCGCGCCGCGCACCACCCACGGCCAGGTGTCGGCGAGCGCCTCGTCCATGTGCCCCTCGGCGATCGGCCGGCCCCAGCGACCGTCGGTACGGCCCCACAGCCAGACGATGCCGGCCACGGCCACCAGGCCCGGCATCCCGAGGACGGCCCACTTCGACTCGTGGGGGCTCAGACGGCGGGACCCGTAGGCGATGAGCCAGCCGAGCCCGAGCGCGAACCAGTTGCCGAGGGCGGCACCCGCGACGAGGAGGACGGCGGCGAGCAGGAGCAGGGGGTTGCTCCACGTACGGAGGCGGGGGAGCCGCGTCCGGGGGGTGCGGCCCTCGCCCTCGATGACGGGGACCGCCTTCTCGGCCTCGGGCTTCCTCGTCGCCGACACCGGTTTCGCCCGTGCGCTCCGCCACCGCCACGGTCTGGCCGATCGGGGTACGGGGTCCGCCTCTTCGCCGGGACCGGCGTCCGCCCCGGCACCGGAATCGGCATCGGCGTCGGCGTCGGCGTCAGCGTCAGCATCGGCCTTCCGGGGCCTGGGCGGTGGCTTGAGCAGCCCGGGGATCTCCACACCGCCGACGAAACCCGGCACGCTGTCCCCGGGTTCGAACGGGTCGCCGTCCACGCGCCACCAGTCCGTCGGGGCGGAGGCGTCGCCCGGTTCGTAGGAGCCGGCGTGGTCGGGCGGTGAGGGGTGGCCGCCGGTGGCGTCCTCGGTACCGTTCGCGTCGGAGGTGCGCCGCGGCCTCGGGACGACCTTGCGCAGGCCCTTCGGGCGGGCCTCCGGCTCACCGGCCCGCTGGGTGGGCACGGCGGCCCGGGTGCCGGCACCCGGCTCGGACGCGCCCGGCCGGGCCGACGTGACGATCTCGTCCGGTGTGCCCAGGCGGGAGAGGATGCGGCGGACGGCTGCCGGGTTGTCGACGGGGGCCTTCGACCGGCGGCGGTCGATCTCGTTGCGCAGCTCCGAGACGAGCCGCATACGGGTGGCCGAGGGCAGCTGGTGCTGCTGGGCCAGGTCCCCGACGCGGCTCAGATAGTCGAATACGAGCTGGTCGCTCTCAATCCCCACGAAGTCCCCTCCGGGGCGCGTGCGTTGGATACCCCGTGGCCACGACGGTACCGCGTCGGGGCCCGCTCCCGGGGGCCGCCCCCCCCGGACCCCCGCTCCGGCCTGAAGGGCCTTGTCCTCAAACGCCGGACGGGCTGAGGGTGCGGGCCCGCGCCGACAGGCTGACGCCCGGACTGTGGCCACCCAGCCAAGAGGCACATCTCCGGCCCGCCCCGCACCACCCAGCCCAGCCCGCACATCCAGCGCAGACCCTCACGTCCAGCCCGTCCGGCACCACCCGGCCCAGGCCCGCATGTCCAGCCCGTCCGGCACCACCCAGCCCAGCCCGCACATCCAGCGCAGGCCCGCACATCCAGCCCGTCCGGCACCACCCGGCCCAGGCCCGCATGTCCAGCCCGTCCGGCACCACCCAGCGCAGGCCCTCATGTCCAGCCCGTCCGGCACCGCTCAGCGCAGGCCCGCACCCTCAGCCCGTCCGGCGTTTGAGGACGAGCCCTTCGGGCGATGGCGGGGGTCCAGGGGGCGCAGCACCCCTGGCGGGGGTCCGGGGGCGGAGCCACCAGGGGCAAGATGAGAGGGGGAGGGTAGGAGCGGCGGACGCGAGGAACCACTACCGTTGAGCGGATGAGGACAGAGGCGCAGCGCGACCCGGACCCCGCCCCGGCGGGCACCCCCCCGCGCTCACTGGCGGAAGCCCTCCGCACGAGGGACGACACCTCCCTGTCGGCCCTCCTGCGCATCCGCCCGGATCTCATCACCCCCGTCCCCACCGACCTGACGCAACTCGCCACCCGCGCCGGCACCCGTGCCTCGGTCGTGCGGGCCCTGGAGCGCCTGGACCGGTTCGCCCTGCAGACGGCGGAGGCGCTGGCGGTGGCGTCGGATCCGGCGACGTACGACGAGCTCATGGGTCTGATGGCGGGCGACGACCGCGACCCGGCGGTCACGGCGGCGTTCCCGCACGCCCTCGCGACCCTGCGCGAGCAGGCCCTCGTCTGGGGCACCGACGACCGTCTCCGGCTGGTGCGCACGGCGCGCGAGTTGCTCGCCCCGGGCCCCCAGCACCCCTCCCCCACCGGCCTCGGCCCGACGGTCTCCGAGGCCACGGCCGGCATGTCCCCGGGACGCATCCAGGAGATCGTGGCCGCCTGCGGTCTGCCGACCACCCACGACTCCGTCTCCGCGGTGGCCTCGCTGACCGCCCTGTTCACCGACCGGAAGCGGATGTCGGCGCTGCTGGACACGGCGCCCGCCGAGTCGCCCGAGGTGCTGTCCCGGCTGGTGTGGGGGCCGCCGTTCGGTCAGGTGACGGCCGATCCGGCGCACCATCTGCGCTGGTTGATCGACCACGCGCTGCTGCTGCCGACGGCACCCGGCACGGTCGTCCTGCCCCGTGAGGTGGCCCTGCATCTGCGGGCGGGCCGCGCGCACCAGGAGACGGACCCGGTGGCACCGGCCCTCGAAGCGGCCCGGACGCACCGTCCGCAGATGGTGGACACGACGGCGGCGGGCCAGGCCTACACCGCGCTCGCCACCGTCGAGGAACTGCTCAAGGACTGGCACGAGGGCGGGCCGTCCGTGCTGCGCGCCGGCGGTCTGAGCGTGCGGGACCTGAAGCGGACCGCGGTGGCCCTGGACGTGGTGGAACCGGTGGCCGCGTTCTGGGTCGAGCTCGCCTACGCGGCCGGACTGCTGGCCGCGGACGGCGAGGCCGACGAGCGGTACGCGGCGACGCCGGGCTACGACGAGTGGCTGGAGCTGCCCGCCGGTGAGCGCTGGGCGCGGCTCGCCTCGGCGTGGCTGGCCGCGACCCGCACGGCCGGCCTGGTCGGCGGACGGGACACGAAGGACCGTACATTGTCGGCGCTGGGACCGGGCCTGGACCGCTCCGCGGCTCCCGAGGTCCGCCACCGTGTCCTCGCCCTCCTCGCCGGGCTCCCGGAGGGCTCCTCCGCCGTCCCGGACTCCGTCGTCGCCCGGCTCCACTGGGAGCGTCCCCCGCGCGGCCCCCGGACCACCGCCGGCGAGGACCTGCGCGGCCGGCTGGCCCGCTGGACCCTGTCGGAGGCTGAGCTGCTGGGGGTCACCGGCCGGGGCGCCCTGTCGGCACAGGGGCGGGCCCTGCTGGGGTTGCCGCCCGCGCCGGCCCACGACACCGCGCCGGGGCAGGTCGGCGCGGGTGCCGGAAGAGGCGCCGGGGCGGGTGCCAAGCTTCCCGTCCACAAGCACCACCGCGCCGCCGTCGAACCGGCCGCCCCCCTCCCCCGTACCCCGGCCGAACAGGCCGCCGCCGCCGCGCGGGCCGCCGGGATCCTGGGGCCGCTGCTCCCGGAGCCCCTGGACCACGTCCTGCTCCAGGCCGACCTGACGGCCGTCGCGCCGGGCCCCCTGGAACGCCCCCTGGCCGACACCCTCGGCGTGCTCGCGGACGTCGAGTCGAAGGGCGGGGCGACGGTCTACCGCTTCACCCCGGGGTCGGTACGGCGGGCCCTGGACGCCGGCCGTTCGGCCTCCGACCTGCACGCCTTCCTCGCGGCGCACTCCCGCACCCCCGTCCCGCAGCCCCTCACGTACCTGATCGACGACGTGGCCCGCAGGCACGGTCATCTGCGGATCGGCGCGGCGTCGGCGTACGTCCGCTGCGACGACGACGCCCTGCTGAACGAGATCCTCGCCGACAAGCGCTCCCAGGGGCTGCGGCTCAGACGCCTCGCGCCCACCGTGCTCGCCGCGCAGGCCGACCCGGCCGCCCTGCTGGAGGGCTTGCGCTCCATGGGGTTCGCACCGGCCGCCGAGTCCACCGAGGGCGATGTGCTGATCACCCGCGCGCACGCCCACCGCACCCCGCCGCGCTCCGCCCCCGACCCCGTCCCGGACGGGCCGCCGGTGCCCGACGCCACCCTCCTGGGCGCCGCGATCCGTGCCATCCGCGCCGGTGACCTGGCCTCCACGACCCCGCGCAAGGCGGCCCAGGCCGGTCTTCCGGGCACCGGTGAACTGCCCCGCACCAGCTCCGCCGAGACCCTCGCCACCATGCAGGCCGCCGTCATGACCGGTGGGACCGTGTGGATCGGGTACGTCAACGCCGAGGGCGCCGCCAGCCAGCGCGTGATCGCGCCGATCCGCGTCGAGGGCGGCTTCGTGACGGCGTACGACCACACGGCCGACGAGGTCCGCACCTATCCGCTGCACCGCGTCACGGGGGTCGCGGAACTGGCGGACGACCAGCAGTGATCACCGGTCCGTAAGGCACACTTGAGGTTTGGCCGTGCGGAAGGGATAGGTACGTACGTGAACGGTCCCCTCATCGTCCAGTCCGACAAGACCCTGCTCCTGGAGGTCGACCACGAGCAGGCCGACGCCTGTCGCCGGGTGATCGCCCCGTTCGCGGAACTGGAGCGGGCGCCCGAGCACATCCACACCTACCGGGTGACGCCGCTCGGACTGTGGAACGCGCGGGCCGCGGGCCACGACGCCGAACAGGTCGTCGACGCCCTCGTCGAATTCAGCCGCTACCCGGTGCCGCACGCGCTGCTCGTCGACATCGCCGAGACGATGGACCGCTACGGCCGGCTCACGCTCAGCAAGCACCCGGCGCACGGGCTCGTCCTGACCAGCACCGACCGGCCCGTCCTCGAAGAGGTGCTGCGGTCGAAGCGGATCGCGCCGCTGGTCGGCGCCCGGATCGACCCGGACACCGTGGCCGTGCACCCCTCCGAGCGCGGGCAGATCAAGCAGACGCTGCTGAAGCTGGGCTGGCCGGCCGAGGACCTCGCCGGGTACGTGGACGGCGAGGCGCACTCCATCGAGCTGGCCGAGGACGGGTGGGCGCTGCGGCCGTACCAGAAGCAGGCCGTGGAGAACTTCTGGCACGGCGGGTCCGGGGTCGTGGTGCTGCCCTGCGGTGCCGGCAAGACGCTCGTCGGCGCCGGGGCCATGGCGCAGGCCAAGGCCACCACCCTCATCCTCGTCACCAACACCGTCTCCGCCCGGCAGTGGAAGCACGAGCTGGTCAAGCGGACCTCGCTGACCGAGGACGAGATCGGCGAGTACAGCGGGACGCGCAAGGAGATCCGGCCGGTCACCATCGCGACCTACCAGGTGCTGACGACGAAGCGGAAGGGTGTCTACCCGCACCTCGAACTCTTCGACTCCCGTGACTGGGGCCTGATCGTCTACGACGAGGTGCACCTGCTGCCCGCGCCGGTCTTCAAGTTCACCGCCGATCTGCAGGCGCGGCGCCGGCTGGGCCTGACCGCCACCCTGGTCCGTGAGGACGGGCGCGAGTCGGACGTCTTCTCGCTCATCGGGCCGAAGCGGTTCGACGCGCCCTGGAAGGAGATCGAGGCGCAGGGTTACATCGCGCCCGCGGACTGCGTGGAGGTGCGGGTCAATCTGACCGACTCCGAGCGGCTCGCGTACGCGACCGCGGAGGCCGAGGAGAAGTACCGCTTCTGCGCGACGACCGCGACCAAGCGGAAGGTGACCGAGGCGCTGGTACGGAAGTTCGCCGGGCAGCAGATCCTGGTGATCGGCCAGTACATCGACCAGCTCGACGAACTGGGCGAGCACCTGGACGCGCCGGTCATCAAGGGCGAGACGAGCAACGCGCAGCGCGAGAAGCTGTTCGACGCGTTCCGTGAGGGCGAGATCAGCGTGCTGGTCGTGTCGAAGGTCGCCAACTTCTCCATCGACCTGCCGGAGGCGACCGTCGCCATCCAGGTGTCGGGCACCTTCGGCTCGCGCCAGGAGGAGGCCCAGCGGCTGGGACGGGTGCTGCGCCCGAAGGCCGACGGTCACCAGGCCCACTTCTACTCGGTCGTCGCCCGCGACACCATCGACCAGGACTTCGCGGCCCACCGGCAGCGGTTCCTGGCGGAGCAGGGGTACGCCTACCGGATCCTGGACGCGGACGAGCTGCTGACCGACAGCTGAGCCAGCACCAGCAGCCCCAGCAGGGCGTACGGGGACGCCAGCGGCTGCTGCCACCAGGGGAGGCGGAGGTCCAGGTCGCCCTGGTGCGGGATCAGCCAGAGGGTGCGGGCCGTGAAGACCGCGGCGACGGCGGCGGCCGGACGCGGTCCGTGTCCGGCGTACAGCACGGCGATCAGCGGCACGCACCACACCCAGTGGTGCGACCAGCTGATGGGTGAGACGAGCAGAGCCGTGAACGCGGTGCCGAGCACACCCCAGCGGTCAGGATGCGGACCGGCGGCCGGCCCGGGCCGGCCGGCGCGCGCGAGGACCGGGTCCGGGGCGTACGTCGTCGACGCGTGGAGGGTCGCGGAGGCGGGCGCGGTCATGGGGGCGGCCACGGTCGCCGGGGCCGGCGCGGAGGTGCGCGGGGCCCTCACGGGGCGCGGCGCCCGAGCGCCGTACGGGATCTTCCTGGCGTACGGGATCTTCCCGGCGGGCGGGCTCTTCGTGGCGGCGGTGCGGGTGCAGGACAGCCAGAGGCCCGCGCAGCCGACGACGGCGGCCGGCAGGACCCAGGCCGGGCCCGGGGACGGCTCTCCCAGCGCGCGGGCGATCAGCCCCTGGAGCGACTGGTTGTCGACGATCCACGGCTTGCCGACGCGGCCGGTCTCGTAGAGCCGCCGGGTCCAGAAGTCCACGCTCGCCGCGGGCAGCACGAGCGCGCCCAGCAGCACGGTCCCGGCGAAGGCGCCCGCGGCCGTGCCCGCCTCCCTCCGGCGGCCCGTGAACAGCAGATACGCGATGAACGCGACGGGCGTCAGTTTCACCCCGGCCGCGATCCCGAGCGCGACACCCCTGCCGGGGGCGCCGGGCGGCCGGGTCAGGTCCCACAGGACCAGACAGACGAGGGCGAGATTGATCTGGCCGAAAAGGACGCTCTGGAAGACGGGTTCGAGCCACAGGGTGAGCGCGGTGGCGGCGCAGACCGCGGGGAGCCGCGAGGAGAGGCCGGCGAGACGGCAGGAGAGCCTTACGAGCACCGCGAGCAGGACCGCGTTCCCGAGGACGAAGGCCACTTTCAGTGCGGGTGGAGCGAGCCAGGAGGCCGGGACGAAGAGGAGCGCCGCGAAGGGCGGGTACGTGGCGGGCAGCCGCCACTCGGTGACGGTGAACCCGTAGAGATCCGTGCCGTGCGCGACGGCCGCGCCCTCGGCCCGGTAGACGAGCGCGTCGGCCATGGGTGCGCGCTGGAGGACGCACAGCGCGGCGAAGGCGGCGAGGGAGACGGCGAGCAGGGCGGCCGCGGCGGCGGTCGTGAGCGGACGGCCGGCGGCTCCGGTGGGTGAGCGAGTGATCACGTTCCGCTGAAGCACGGAGTGACCCTAGTGCCGTGGCACTTCGCTCCGGCGTACGGCTCACCGCTGCGGGCGGGGCGTACGGCCGTGATGGTGGCCGCGGCTCAGTGGCGCCGTACGCCCGCCTCCTCGCCGTACTCGCCGAGGATGACCACGTCGACGGCCGCGCCCGCGAAGACCTTGACGGCGCGCAGGGCGTCGCCGAGGAGATGGCGGTGGTGGCCGACGGAGAAGGCGGTCGCGCCGCGGGCGGCGGGACCGTGCTGGGCTGGACCTGGGGTGAAAGTGGCTGCGCTCATGTATCCATCATGGGAGCCTCCGCCCCGTATGGCGTCGGTCCATGGACCGAACCTCGGCGGCCCCTCGTACACCCGCGGGCCTTCGGGTGTACGCCTCACGACGGACGGCGACCCCTAGGGACCAGGGGTCCGCGACCCTGACACCCGCGGACCCGCGCCCCCGCCGCCGTGGCACCCGCGTCCTTGAGCAGCGCGAAAACCGGTTGGCCCGCGCCCGCCCCCCTGACCTAGAATCTCCGCTCTTGCCCGCCTCCCTCGACGGAGTGCCGCCGCCCGGACGGAAACCGGCCGGCCCCAGGAACATCCAGGATCCAGTCACGCCGCAGGTCTCCGGAGGCAGCCCCGTGTCCACCCCGCCCGCCGACCCCCACGCCGACCCCACCGACCGCTCCGGCCGTGATCCGGACACCCCGGACGACCCCCTGCTGCGCGAGCGGACCCACCTCGGGGAGTCCCGGGCGGCGCTGCGCGCGATGCGCGAGGACGTGGAGAACCTCGACATCCGCGACGTCACCGCGAACTGGGTCAACGCCGCGGTGCTCCAGCGCCAGATGGACGAGCGGATCAGGGCCCTGGCCGATCTCAGCCACACCCCGCTGTTCTTCGGCCGTCTCGACTATCTGCACGCGCCCGGCGCCGACAGGGCGGAGGGCGCGGAGGGCGAGCGCTTCTACATCGGGCGGCGGCATGTGCACGACGCCGAGGGCGACCCGATGGTCATCGACTGGCGCGCCCCGGTGTCGCAGCCGTTCTACCGGGCCTCGAAGAAGGACCCGATGGACGTCGGGCTGCGCCGCCGCTTCGGGTACACCGGCGGCGACCTCACGGCGTACGAGGACGAGCACCTCTCCGATCCCTCCGAGACCGCGGCCACCAGCAAGCTGCTCCAGCAGGAGATCGAGCGGCCGCGTGTCGGCCCGATGCGCGACATCGTGGCGACCATCCAGCCCGAGCAGGACGAGATCGTCCGCAGCGGGCTGAGCGGCAGCGTGTGCGTGCAGGGGGGTCCCGGCACCGGGAAGACCGCTGTCGGCCTGCACCGCGTCGCCTATCTCCTCTACGCCCACCGGGAGCGGCTGGCCCGCACCGGCACCCTCGTCATCGGGCCGAACAAGTCGTTCCTGCACTACATCGAGCAGGTGCTGCCCGCCCTGGGCGAACTGGAGGTCAAGCAGGCCACGGTCGACGACCTCGTCGCCCATGTGGAGGTGCGCGGCGCCGACACGGCCACCGCGGCCGTCATCAAGGGCGACGCCCGGATGGCCGAGGTGCTGCGGCGCGCGGTCCGCGCCCATGTGACCCCGCCGGACGAGCCGGTCGTCGTGGTGCGCGGCTCCCGGCGCTGGCGGGTTCCGGTGTACGAACTGGAGCAGATCGTCCGGGAGTTGCTGGACCGCGACATCCGGTACGGCGCCGCCCGCGAGGCTCTTCCGCAGCGGATCGCGCACGCCGTGCTGGTGCAGATGGAGCGGGCCGGGGAGGCACCGGACGACCGGGTGCAGGACGCCGTCGCCCGCAACAGCGCGGTGAAGGCGGCGGTCAAGGCGATCTGGCCGCCCGTCGACCCGGCCCGGCTGGTCCTGCGGCTGCTCAGCGACGCGGACTTCCTCGCCGCGCACTCCGAAGGTGTCCTCGACGAGGACGAGCGCAAGGAGATCCTCTGGGCGAGGCCGGCCCGGTCCCTGAAGGCCGCCAAGTGGTCGCCGGCGGACACCGTGCTGATCGACGAGGCGACCGACCTCGTCCAGCGCACGCACTCCCTCGGACACGTGGTGCTCGACGAGGCGCAGGACCTCTCCCCGATGCAGTACCGCGCCGTGGGCCGCCGCTGCACGACGGGCTCGGCGACCGTGCTGGGCGACCTCGCGCAGGGCACCACCCCCTGGGCGACCCGGAGCTGGGGCGAGGCGCTCGCCCATCTCGGCAAGGAGGAGGCCGTCGTCGAGGAGCTGACGGCGGGTTTCCGTGTCCCCACCGACGTCATCACCTACGCCTCCCGGCTGCTGCCGCACATCGCGCCGGGGCTGACCCCGGTGGCGTCGGTCCGCGAGAACCCGGGCTTCTTCGAACTGCGCGCCACCGGTACCGATCCCGAAGTGGTCGACGCCTGCCGGGAGTTGCTGCGCCAGGAGGGCTCGGTCGGGCTCATCGCCGCCGACGCCCGCGTGGCGGTGCTCGCCGAGGCGCTGACCGCCGCCGGTCTGACGTACCTCGGTCCGGGCGAGGAGACCACCCCGGACACCCGGCTGACGCTCGTCCCCGCCTCCCTGGCCAAGGGCCTGGAGTACGACTACGTGGTCCTGGACGAGCCGCGGGCCGTGGTCGACGGCGAACCGGACGAGCGGACCGGGCTGCGCCGTCTGTACGTGGCGCTGACCCGCGCGGTCTCGGGACTGATCGTGACCCACGCGGCGCCGCTGCCGCCCCAACTGGGTTAGTCCGGGGGCCACGGGAACGGGGCGGCCCGCCCTGTCCGCGGTGCACGGCATCAGCGAGGACGGCGGACCCGGAAGCCGGAACGGCGAACCCGAGAACGAGGGCGGCGGACCCGAGAACGGCGACGGCGGGCTCGGAAGCAGGAGAACTCCGTGGCGGGGCTCCGGAAAGGCACGGCTTCGCGGCGGTGCTGCTCCGGAACGGCGCGGCTCCGGATCGGCGGGGCTCCGGAACGGCGGGGCGGGTGTCCGGGAGCCGTCCCCGTCCCGCCCCCGCCCCCGCCCCCGCCCCCGTCCCCGTCCCCGCCCGCGGCCCGGCCCGGGACCGGCCGCACAGGCGGCCGTCGCTCGCGGAGGAACTGGTGGCCGGGGCGCCGCGGGCCCCTGCGCGTCCGACGCCGGCCGGGAGAACCGGCCCCCCTGCGCGTCCGACGCCGGCCGGGCGAACCCGCCGCTACGCGTCCAGCAGCGTCCGCCACTGCCGTACCGCGTCCGCCGACACCGGCCCGGCCCAGCCGCCCGGCCGGGCCGCGCCACCGATGTGGAAGGCGTCGACACCCGCGGCGCGCAGCCGGGGCACGTGGTCGAGGCGCAGGCCGCCGCCGACCATGACACGCGGCCCGTAGCCGGGCTCACCGCCGCGGGCGGTCTCGGCGAGGAGGGTGGGGAACCCGTCGTCCACGCCGTCCGGTGAACCCGCCGTCAGATAGGCGTCGAGGCCCGGCAGGTCGGCGAGCTGTTTGCGCAGGGAGTCGCGGTCGGCGGCGCGGTCGATGGCGCGGTGGAAGGTCCAGGGGCAGCCGTCCAGTTCGCCGACGATCCGCTCGACGGCGGACAGGTCGGGTCCGCCGTGCTCGTCGAGGAACCCGAGGACGAACTCGTCGGCCCCGGCGGTCCGCATCCGGCCCGCCACGCGGACGAGCGCGTCGACGTCCCCGGCCGCGAAGCCGTCGGCCAGCCTGAGCATCACGCGCAGCGAGATGTCGACGGCGGCACGGATCCCGGCGAAGGTCTCCACCGCCGGGGTCAGCCCGTCGGCGGCCATGTCGGTGACCAGCTCCAGCCGGTCCGCGCCTCCGTCCCGGGCGGCGACCGCGTCCTCCACACCGAGGGCGATCACCTCCAGGACTGCACGCCTGCGCTCACTCATAGGACCTCTTCCCTCGGACGGCTACTACAGGTCTAGTCCAATCCCAAGCGTACGCCGGGAACAGCCGCCGCCGCGAGAAGATCCCCCCGAGGGTGTCCGCGCCCGCACCCTGTGGTCCGCCGCCCCGGCGCGGGAGAATGCGCGCATGCCCGACCTCGACGCGCTGCGCGCCCGCTGGACCCATGCCCTGGAAGGGGCCCGCCCGCCCGGCGGGCCCGACCCGGCCCCGTACGCGGACAATCTCCTCGCCCGCTGGCAGGAGCCGCAGCGCCGGTACCACTCCGTCGCGCATCTCACGGCGGTCCTCGACCACATCGATCTGCTGGAGAAGCACGCGGACGATCCGGACCTGGTGCGGCTGGCCGCCTGGTTCCACGACGCCGTCTACCACCCCGACCGCTCCGAGAACGAGGAACGCTCCGCCCGTCTCGCCGAACGCGCCCTCGCCGAACTGGGCGGCGACGACCCGCGCACGCGGGAGGTCGCCCGCCTCGTCCGCCTCACCGTCACCCACGACCCCGCCCCCGAGGACCGCAACGGCGCCGTCCTCTGCGACGCGGACCTCGCCGTCCTGGCCTCGCCGCCGGACGCCTACGCCGCCTACGCCGCCGCGGTCCGCGAGGAGTACGCCTTCGTCCCGGACGAGGCCTTCCGCGCGGGCCGGGCCGCCTTGCTGCGCGAACTCCTGGACCTGCCACGGCTGTTCCGCACGCCGTACGGGCGGCGGGAGTGGGAGGAACGGGCCCGGCGCAACGTCGGGCACGAACTGGACCGGCTGGACCCGGCCGCGCCCGGCGGGGCCGGCGCATGAGCGGCGCGCGCACCCGGATGCCCCTCGCCGTCCACATCCTCGCCCTCTCCGTCTTCGCCCTCGGGACCAGCGAGTTCATGCTCTCGGGGCTGCTGCCGCCGATAGCCGACGACATGGGCGTCACGATCCCGCGGGCGGGGCTGCTGATATCGGCGTTCGCCGTCGGGATGGTCGTCGGGGCGCCGCTGCTCGCCGTGGCCACCCTGCGGCTGCCGCGCCGCACCACCCTCGTCGCCCTCATCGCCGTCTTCGGTCTGGGGCAGGTCGCGGGGGCGCTCGCCCCGACGTACACCGTGCTCTTCGCCTCCCGCGTGGTCAGCGCGCTGGCCTGTGCGGGTTTCTGGGCGGTGGGTGCGGCGGTGGCGGTGGCGATGGTCCCGCGAACGGCCCGGGCCCGCGCGCTCTCGGTGATGATCGGCGGACTCTCCATCGCGAACGTCCTGGGCGTCCCGGCCGGCGCGTTCCTCGGGGAGCACCTGGGCTGGCGCTCCGCGTTCTGGGCCGTCGGCGCCGCCTCGGCGATCGCCCTGGTCGGCGTCGTCACCCTGATCCCCCGCATCCCGCCGCCCGCAGAGAGACCGCGGCTGCGGCAGGAGGTGGTCATCTACCGCGACCCGCAGGTCTGGCTCGCCGTCACCGTCGTGATGCTCTCCGCGGGCGGCGTCTTCTGCGCGTTCAGCTATCTCTCGCCGCTGCTCACCGACGTCGCCGGGCTCGACGGCGGCTGGGTGCCCAGCGTCCTGGCACTGTTCGGGGTCGGCGCGTTCGTCGGTACGACGATCGGCGGCCGGATCGCCGACGCCCACCTGTTCGGGGTGCTCCTCACCGGTATCGCCGCCTCCGCCTCCGTCCTCGTCGCGCTCGCCCTGCTCGGGCAGTACGCGGTCGCGGCCGTCACCCTCTCCTTCCTGCTCGGCGTCTCCTGCTTCGGCACCGCCCCGGCGCTCAACGCCCGGCTGTTCGACCTCGCCGGCGCCGCTCCCACCCTGGCCGGCGCCACCACCACGGCCGCCTTCAACCTCGGCAACGCCGGGGGCCCCTGGGCCGGCGGCGCGGTCATCGACGCGGGCTTCGGGTACGCCGCGACGGCCTGGGCGGGCGCCGCGATGACGGTGGCCGGGATGGCCGTGGCGGCGGTCTCGCTGCGGCTGCACCGGCGGGGCGGGCCGTCCCGTGTGGTGGCGGCCGGCAACGCGAACAATCCGGTACGCACCCAGGCTTGAGCGCGCCTATCCTCACCCGCATGCGAGACATGGGTGGGGACCGGGTGGAGGAAGCCGTCACCGGGGCCGTGGCACTGCTGCGGACGGTGACCGGACGGGACTGGGACGGGGTCCGGGCGGGCCGTCTGGAGTGGAGCTGCCGCAGGACGGCCGAGCACATCGCGTCCGACCTCATCGCGTACGCGGGCCAGTTGGCGGGCCGCGCGACCGAGGCCTATCTGCCCTTCGAGATCGTCATGGACGACGGCACCGACGCGGCGGCCGTCGTCGACGTGATCGAGGCGACCGGCGCCCTGCTCGCCGCCGCCGTCCGCACGGCACCGCGCGAGCTGCGCGCCTTCCACCCGTACCCGTTCCGCAGCGCCGACCGCGAGGGCTTCGCCGCGATGGGCGTCACCGAGGTGCTGGTGCACACGCACGACATCGCCCAGGGGCTGGGGGTCGCCTACGAGCCCCCGGCCGAGCTCTGCGAGGACGTCCTCGCCCGGATCTTCCCGCAGGTACGGCCCGGCGCCGCCCCCTGGCCCACCCTGCTGTGGGCGACCGGCCGCGGCGAACTGCCGGACCGCGCCCCGCTCACCGAGTGGCGCTGGAACAACAACCTGGTGATCGAGGCAGAACGGCTCACCCTGTGGGGCGTCACGCCCGCGGCCGCCGCCGATCTGCTCGCGGGCGGCACGGGCGGCTTCCGGTGGATCGAGGGCGGCCCCTTCGAGGGCACCCGGGACGCCGCCGGGATGCTCGTGAAGGGGTACGAGGCCGGCGTGCACCGCCCGGAGTGGGGCATGTTCGTGCTCGTCCGGACCGCGGACGGCCTGGCCGTCGGCGCCCTGGGCTTCCACGGCGCACCCGACGAGGAGGGCCGCGCCGAGGTCGGCTACGACCTCGCGGAGAACGCCCGCGGCCACGGCTACGCGACCGAGGCGCTCGGCGCCCTCGCCGCCCGGTACCTCGCCCGCGAGGACGTCAAGGTCCTCTTCGCGGTCATAGACCGGGACAACGCCGCCTCCCAACGGGTCGTCGCACGGGCCGGTTTCACCCGGGTGAGCGAGGACGCCGACCAGTACGCCTACGAACTGGCGGGCCCCGACCCGGCCCTTCGGGTCTACGCCCGCGAGGGCTGACCCGCGTCCGCGGGCGCCGTCCGCGTCATGGCGTACGACGGGACCGGGCGCCGCGGACGGGCCGGCGGCACGCCCGGGGGCCGGACCCTGTCCTCACCCACCGGCGTGCTTGCGCCGCCGCAGTCCCGCCCCGTACAGCAGCCGCACCACCTCGCGGCTGCCGACCTCCACCGCCCCGGCGCGCACGGCGTCCGCGTAGCGGTGGGCCGGGAGGTCGTAGTGATCACGCTCGAAAGCGCGCGACGGGACGCCGAGGCCGGCCGCGAACCGGTGCAGTTCCTCGTACGACAGGTCGCTGATCAGGTGGGACCACAGGCGGCCGTGGCCCGGCCAGTCGGGAGGGTCGATGTAGACGGTCACGAGGACGGGAGGTCGCCGGTGGCCGAGCCGAGGGTGCCCACCGACGCGACCTTCACCCCGGCCTTGTGGCACACCCAGTGCGGGTCGGGCCCCAACTCGGGCTCCACGTCGAGCGCGTGCGGGTCGCCGGAACCGCAGACCGGGCACAGCGGCCACCGTCCGTACCGCTCCAGGAGCGCGTCCTGGACGTCCTGGGCGACCAGCCCGGCGACATAACCGACGCCCTCCGGCCACTGCTCGACCCACCAGCGGCGCTGCACCACCGAGTCCTCGACGAGCGAGACGACGTCCGCCTCCGCCACCTCCCCGGCGACCAGGTCGGCCAGGACGAGGGCGCGAGCCGCGTGCAACGCCTGCTCCAAGGGGCTGATGGGATCACTGTGGGGGGGCATGCACCCATTGTGCGCACTCTTGACCGGATACCCCAGCAGAAAATATCTTTCAGAGGTGACCCAAGAAGTGAAGGAAATTTTCGCCGGTGAGGCTCCGCCCGCCCCGGCCGCCCTCGCGGCCAAGGTGCGGACGCTGGCCCCGTCGATGACCCGCTCCATGCAACGGGTCGCCGAGGCCGTCGCCGCGGACCCGGCCGGCTGCGCGTCCCTCACGGTCACCGGCCTCGCCGAGCTCACCGGCACCAGCGAGGCGACGGTCGTGCGCACCGCCCGCCTCCTGGGCTACCCCGGCTACCGCGACCTGCGCCTCGCGCTCGCGGGCCTCGCCGCCCAGCAGCAGTCGGGCCGCGCCCCCGCGGTCACCGCCGACATAGCGGTCGACGACCCGATCGCCGACGTCGTCGCCAAGCTCGCCTACGACGAGCAGCAGACCCTCGCCGACACCGCGGCCGGGCTCGACACGGTCCAGCTCGGCGCGGCCGTCACCGCGCTCGCCGCCGCCCGCCGCGTCGACATCTACGGGGTCGGCGCGTCCGGCCTCGTCGCCCAGGACCTCGCCCAGAAACTCCTGCGCATCGGGCTGATAGCCCACCCGCACAGCGACCCGCACCTCGCGGTCACCAACGCGGTGCAACTGCGCGCCAAGGACGTGGCCGTCGCGATCACCCACTCCGGCTCCACCGGCGACGTCATCGAGCCGCTGCGCGTCGCCTTCGAGCGCGGGGCGACCACGATCGCGATCACCGGCCGCCCGGACGGACCCGTGACGCAGTACGCGGACCACATCCTCACCACCTCCACGGCCCGCGAGAGCGAGCTGCGCCCCGCGGCGATGTCCTCGCGCACCAGCCAGCTGCTGGTGGTCGACTGCCTGTTCGTGGGGGTCGCGCAACGGACGTACGAGACGGCGGCGCCCGCGCTGGCCGCGTCGTACGAGGCGCTGGCGCACCGGCACACCCCCCGGAGGCGTGCGAGGTAGCGCGCCGCCGCGGGCCGGGAGAGGCCCGCGGCCGTACGAGAATCCCCGGCCGTTCCCGGCCGGCCCGCCCACGCGGCCCGGCCGCACGAGTCACCGCCCAGCGCCCCGAGAGGGCACACCCTTGTCACCCCGCACCGGAAAGAGCCGCTCCACATGACCTCCACCGCCGACGCCTCCTCCAACCACCGCGATCTGCGTGCCGAGCTGGAGACGCTGACCACCGAGGCGTTCCGCCCCGAACTCTCCGAGATCGACCGGCTGCCGACGCTGGAGATCGCGAAGCTCATGAACGCCGAGGACGCGACCGTGCCGGCGGCCGTCGCGGAGCGGCTCCCCCTCATCGCCGCCGCGATCGACGACATCGCGGAGCGGATGTCCCGCGGCGGGCGGCTGATCTACGCGGGCGCGGGCACCGCGGGCCGCCTCGGCATCCTGGACGCCTCCGAGTGCCCGCCCACCTTCAACACCGACCCGTCCGAGGTCGTGGGCCTGATCGCGGGCGGCCCCGGCGCCATGGTCACCTCGGTCGAGGGCGCCGAGGACTCCAAGGAGCTGGCGGCGGCCGACCTGGACGCGCTCGCCCTGACCCCCGACGACACGGTGGTCGGCATCTCCGCCTCCGGCCGCACCCCGTACGCCGTCGGCGCCGTCGAACACGCCCGCGCACGCGGCGCGTTGACCATCGGCCTGTCCTGCAACGCGCACAGCGCGCTCGCGGCCGCCGCCGAGCACGGCATCGAGATCGTCGTCGGCCCGGAGCTGCTGACGGGCTCCACCCGGCTGAAGGCGGGCACGGCCCAGAAGCTCGTCCTCAACATGTTCTCGACGATCACGATGATCCGGCTCGGCAAGACGTACGGGAACCTGATGGTCGACGTCCGCGCCTCGAACGAGAAGCTCCGCGCCCGCTCCCGGCGCATCGTCGCGCTGGCGACCGGCGCCTCGGACGACGAGATCGAGCAAGCCCTCACGGCCACCGACGGAGAGGTGAAGAACGCCGTCCTCGCCCTCCTCGGCGGCGTGGACGGACCGACGGCGGCCCGCCTCCTGGCGGAGAGCGACGGCCATCTGCGCGCGGCACTCGCGGCGGCACCCCGCTGAACGGCACCCGTTCCACAGGCCTTGCCGGGTTGTCGGCGGGGCGTGGCAGGGTGGACGCATGAACCACGCACAGCTGACCGCCCTCGGCCGGGCCCTGCGCGTCCTCGGCGAGCACGGGGACGCGCTGAACGCCGACATGCCCGACGCGAAGCTGCACGAGGTCAAGGCCGACCTCAAGCGGGCCCTGGACCTGCTGGAGGAGACGGTCACCACGGCGGTGCCCACGACCCGCTGCGCCGAGCACCCGAACGGCCCGGTGGACGAGGGCGCCGCCGACCGCTGCCTGCTCTGCGAGACCCGCCGTCGCGCCGCCCGCCGCACCGAGGTCAACGACGCCTACGCGCACGCCCGCCCCACCGGCCCGGACGAGTCCCCCGAGCGCACGATGTCCCGGTACGGAGTGCGCGCCGACCGCCCCCAGCCCCAGCAGCGCTGGCTCCCGGAGGTGTGGACGGGGCAGGTCTGGGCGCTGTGCGGCACCCCGCGCCGCGACCGCCAGGAGGCGGAGCGCTATCTCGCCGCGGAGCGCCGCACCCCCCGGCCGGGAATGGCCTACCGCCTGGTCCACGAGTTCACGGACTACGAGGTGCTGCGCATCTGGGGCACCCCGGTCAAGGTCGACATCGAACCGATGGGGAACCTGTAGCCCCGACCCCGGGCCGCCGGGCCCGCCGGCCGTACGGAGGCGGGCCCTCCCGGTCCCGGGCGCTCCCGTCGCCGGGCAGGCGCCGTGCGCCGGCCCGGGACCGGGCAGGGGTCAGCTGAGCGTCCGCAGCGCCGCCGGGTCGTACGACTTGAGCTCGTCGAAGCGGCCGGCCAGGACCTTCGCCGCCCACTCGGGGTCCTGGAGCAGCGCGCGGCCGACGGCGACGAGGTCGAACTCGTCGCGCTCCAGGCGGTCGAGGAGGTCGTCGATGCCCCGCACGGAGGATCCCTCGCCCTGGAAGGCCTTCAGGAACTCGCCGTCCAGGCCGACCGAGCCGACGCTGATGACCGGCTTGCCCGTCAGCTTCTTCGTCCAGCCCGCCAGGTTGAGGTCGGAACCGTCGAACTCGGGGAGCCAGTAGCGGCGGGTGGAGGCGTGGAAGACGTCCACACCGGCCTCGGCCAGCGGGGTCAGGATGGCCTCCAGCTCCTCCGGGGTCTCGGCAAGCCGGGCGTCGTACGCCTGCTGCTTCCACTGCGAGTAGCGGAAGATGACCGGGAACTCCGGCGAGACGGCGTCGCGGACCGCGGCCGCGATCTCCGCCGAGAACCTGGCCCGGGCCACCGGGTCGCCGCCGTACGCGTCGGTGCGGCGGTTGGTGCCCGACCACAGGAACTGGTCGAGCAGGTAGCCGTGGGCGCCGTGCAGCTCGACACCGTCGAAACCTATGCGCTCGGCGTCGGCCGCCGCCTTCGCGAACGCCTCGACGACGTCGTCCAGGTCCTGCTGGGTCATGGCCTTGCCGGTGACCTCGGCACCCTCGCCGGTGAGACCGGAAGGCCCGACGGCCGGGGCGTCGGCGAACGGCGGCTGGCCCGCCTCACGCACCATGCCGATGTGCCACAGCTGGGGCACGATCGTGCCGCCCGCCGCGTGCACCGCGTCCGCGACCTTCGTCCAGCCGGCGAGCTGCTCCTCGCCGTGGAAGCGCGGGACACGGTCGCTCTGCCCGGCCGACTCGTGGCCGACGTACGTGCCCTCGGTGACGATGAGGCCGACGCCCGCGGCGGCGCGGCGGGCGTAGTACCCGACGACGTCCTCGCCCGGAACACCGCCCGGCGAGAACTGCCGGGTCATCGGTGCCATCACGATCCGGTTCGGAACGGTCAGGCCGTTCAGGGAGACGGGGCGGGACAGGATGTCGGCGGCGCGGGAGGCGGCGTTGGCAGTCACGTACGGAGCTCCTCGGAGAGGTCGGTCGGTCAGCGGGCGGACGACTGACGGGCATTCCACACGGTATGTGCATGCGCATCAACCGCCCGTCCCCTCAACCGCCGGAGCCGGTGTGGCATTCCGGGGCTCCGCGGGCCTTTCTGTGACCCCGGACACGCCCGAGGGCGGTACCCCTGGAAGAAGGGGTACCGCCCTCGGAACGTAAGGACAGTGAGCGACCGGAGTCGATCAGAAGTCCATGTCACCGCCCGGCATGCCGCCCGGAGCGGCCGCGGCGGCCTTCTCCGGCTTGTCGGCGATGACGGCCTCGGTGGTGAGGAACAGCGCGGCGATGGAGGCGGCGTTCTGCAGGGCAGAGCGCGTGACCTTCGCCGGGTCGATGATGCCTTCGGCGATCATGTCGACGTACTCACCGGTCGCGGCATTGAGGCCGTGGCCGACGGGCAGGTTGCGCACCTTCTCGACGATGACGCCACCCTCGAGACCACCGTTGACGGCGATCTGCTTGAGCGGGGCCTCCAGCGCGAGCTTCACGGCGTTGGCGCCGGTCGCCTCGTCACCCGTCAGCTCGAGCTTCTCGAAGACCGAGGAAGCCTGGAGCAGGGCCACGCCACCACCGGCGACGATGCCCTCCTCGACGGCCGCCTTCGCGTTGCGGACGGCGTCCTCGATGCGGTGCTTGCGCTCCTTGAGCTCGACCTCGGTGGCGGCACCGGCCTTGATGACGGCCACGCCGCCGGCCAGCTTCGCCAGGCGCTCCTGGAGCTTCTCGCGGTCGTAGTCCGAGTCCGAGTTCTCGATCTCGGCACGGATCTGGTTGACCCGGCCGGCGACCTGGTCGGCGGAGCCGGAGCCGTCGACGATCGTGGTCTCGTCCTTGGTGATGACGACCTTGCGGGCGCGACCGAGCAGGTCGATCCCGGCGTTCTCCAGCTTGAGGCCGACCTCCTCGGAGATGACCTCGCCGCCCGTGAGGATGGCGATGTCGCCGAGCATGGCCTTGCGGCGGTCACCGAAGCCCGGAGCCTTGACGGCGACGGACTTGAAGGTGCCACGGATCTTGTTGACGACCAGGGTCGACAGGGCCTCGCCCTCGACGTCCTCGGCGATGATCAGCAGCGGCTTGCCCGACTGCATGACCTTCTCCAGGAGCGGGAGCAGGTCCTTGACGTTGCCGATCTTGGAGTTGGCGATGAGGATGTAGGGGTCGTCGAGCGACGCCTCCATCCGCTCCATGTCGGTGGCGAAGTACGCCGAGATGTAGCCCTTGTCGAAGCGCATACCCTCGGTGAGCTCCAGCTCCAGACCGAAGGTCTGGGACTCCTCGACGGTGATGACGCCTTCCTTGCCGACCTTGTCCATCGCCTCGGCGATGAGCTCGCCGATCTGGGTGTCGGCGGCGGAGATGGAGGCCGTGGAAGCGATCTGCTCCTTGGTCTCGACATCCTTGGCCTGCTCGAGCAGGGCACCGGAGACGGCCTCGACGGCCTTCTCGATACCGCGCTTGAGGGCCATCGGGTTGGCGCCGGCGGCCACGTTGCGCAGGCCCTCGCGGACGAGCGCCTGGGCGAGCACGGTCGCGGTGGTCGTTCCGTCGCCGGCGACGTCGTCCGTCTTCTTGGCGACTTCCTTGACCAGCTCGGCGCCGATCTTCTCGTACGGGTCCTCGAGCTCGATCTCCTTGGCGATGGAAACACCATCGTTGGTGATCGTGGGGGCGCCCCACTTCTTCTCGAGGACGACGTTGCGGCCCTTGGGGCCAAGGGTGACCTTGACGGCGTCGGCGAGCTGGTTCATCCCGCGCTCGAGACCGCGCCGTGCCTCCTCGTCGAACGCGATGATCTTGGCCATGTGAAGTGGTCCTCCCGGACTGGGGTGGATTGCTCCGGACCGCGCTGGCGCCCGCGACGGACGGCCTGCCTGCCCCGTGGTTCCTTGCACCACCTGGCCTGCGGGCCTCACCGACCCGGTCCTTCGTTATCACTCTCACCTTCAGAGTGCTAACGCAATGATTAGCACTCGCCCCTGCCGAGTGCAAGCGACTCGGGAGGATCCCCAGCTGGACGAGGGCGGGCCGGCCACCTCCGTAGGGGGTCGCGCGGACGCTCCGGCGGGGTCGCGCGCGGGTCCTCGGGAGGGCTCACGGACGGCCCCCGCCGGTTCACGGACATACCGAAGGGCCCGCACCCCAGAGGGATACGAGCCCTTCGTCACGTCGAACAGTCAGTCGGCGCGTGCTTCAGCCGGTCGCGAGCCGGACCATGTCCGCCTGCGGCCCCTTCTGGCCCTGCGAGATCTCGAAATCGACCCGCTGACCCTCTTCCAGGGTGCGGTAGCCGTCCATCTGAATCGCGCTGTAGTGGACGAAAACATCCGCACCACCGTCGACCGCGATGAAGCCGTACCCCTTCTCCGCGTTGAACCACTTGACGGTGCCCTGAGCCATGCCTAACTCCCCTATTACTGGCCCTTGCACAGGACCGCACTTCGCGGGCCCGGGTCAGACCTCCACCCCCCAACGGATTGGGGGTGTGCGCCGGAACGCGTCGACCGCGGCTGAATGTATCTGCCCAACTGCCGTCTGCAACAGGTCAATCGGACGAGAATTCTGGGCACGCCCGATCGGGAATATAGGGAGAATTCGCGAAGATTTAGGGCAACTCGGGCCCCATAAAGGCCGCATAAGGCTCAAAAGCGCCGGGCACTTTGGCCATTTCTTGTCGCGGGCCGGGCGTGCACTCATATGCACCCGGCATGGATAAGGCGGCGGGTTCCCCAACTGTACCCCGCTCAACCATACAGAATTGCCCCCTCCGCTTCTCTCACGGAGGGGGCAATTCGATGAACTCTCGGTGATTGGCATTACCCACGGTAATGATCTCACCGTGGGTAACCGCGCCTCAGCCTCCGGCGACGGCGGGGATGATCGAGACGCCCGCGCCGTCCGGCGTCGCCGTCTCCAGGCCCTGCTCGAAGCGGACGTCGTCGTCGTTGACGTACACGTTGACGAACCGGCGCAGCTTGCCCTCGTCGTCCAGCACCCGCGCGGCGATGCCCGTGTGGTTCTTCTCCAGGTCGGAGATCACCTCGCCGAGGGTCCCGCCCTCGGCGGTCACCTCGGACCGGCCACCGGTGTAGGTGCGCAGGATGGTGGGGATGCGGACGTTGACGCTCATGCGGTGACCTCCCGGTCGGATGGTGGCGTACGGCTGGGGAGCGCCCGGCGGGGGCGCGCGGAACTGCGTGGCCGGCCCCCACGGGCGGCCCGCGGCCGGGGAACGGCCTCCCCGGCCGGGCGGCTACGCGAGGCCGGCCTCGCGGAAGGAGTCCAGGCTGGGGCGGATGGTCGCGGTCAGTCCCGTGCCGGCCACCGCGTCCAGCGTCTTGAGGCCGTCCCCGGTGTTCAGCACGACCGTGGTGAGCGTCGGGTCGAGCAGCCCGTTCTCGATGAGCTTCCTGGTCACGCCCACCGTCACACCGCCGGCGGTCTCCGCGAAGATCCCCTCGGTGCGCGCCAGCAGCTTGATCGCGTCGACCACCTGCTCGTCGTTCACGTCCTCCACGGCCCCGCCCGTCCGCCGCGCGATGTCCAGCACGTACGGGCCGTCCGCGGGGTTGCCGATGGCGAGCGACTTGGCGATGGTGTCCGGCTTCTGCGGCCGTACGACGTCGTGGCCGGCCTTGTAGGCGACGGACACCGGTGAACAGCCCTCGGCCTGCGCGCCGAAGATCTTGTAGGGCTTGTCCTCGACGAGGCCGAGCTTGATCAGCTCCTGGAGCCCCTTGTCGACCTTGGTCAGCTGGGACCCGGAGGCGATCGGGACGACGAGCTGGTCGGGCAGCTGCCAGCCGAGCTGCTCGCAGATCTCGTACGCGAGGGTCTTGGACCCCTCCGCGTAGTACGGGCGCAGGTTGACGTTGACGAAGCCCCAGCCCTCACCGGCCGGGTCGCCGATCAGCTCGGAGCAGAAGCGGTTCACGTCGTCGTAGTTGCCCTCGATACCGACGAGCTCGCCGCCGTAGACCGCGGCCATGACGACCTTGCCCTGCTCCAGGTCGTGCGGGATGAACACGCAGGAGCGGAAACCGGCACGGGCCGCGGCCGCGCCCACCGCGCCGGCGAGGTTGCCGGTGGAGGAGCAGGAGAGGGTGGTGAAGCCGAAGGCGCGGGCGGCCTCGATGGCCTGGGCGACGACGCGGTCCTTGAAGGAGTGCGTCGGGTTGCCGGAGTCGTCCTTGACGAAGAGCCTGCCCGGGTCGACACCCAGCTCGCGGGCGAGGTTGTCGGCCTTGACGAGCCTGGTCCAGCCCGGGTTGATGTTCGGCTTGTCGGCGACGTCGGCCGGGACGGGCAGCAGCGGCGCGTAACGCCAGATGTTCGCGGGGCCCGCCTCGATGCGTGCCCGGAGTTCTTCGGTGTCGTAGGCCGAGAAGTCGTAGGCGATCTCCAGCGGTCCGAAACACTCCTCGCAGGCGAAGACCGGGCCGAGCGGCACCCGGTGGCCGCACTCGCGGCAGGAGAGCGCCGCGGCGGGACCCAGATCGACGGAGCCGGTGGACGTGGCGGGATTCGCGGAGGTCGCGGTGTCCGCGGTGCTTGCAACAGTCTGCGCAGCCATGGAGGCGAGGCCCTTTCTCCTCATCTTCCTCACGGCGCACTTCGCCGTGAGACGGATTTGGCACCTTCCCGAGCCGGGAGCCCCGCGACGCGATCGGCGATGATCGGTACGAGACCGGCTGGAGGGTTGCCGGGGCTTCATCGGGCCGTATCCCTCTGCCCCTCTGGATGAGCGGTATTCGGTTGTTGGTCTTCAGTCCGGGATGATCTACGACATGCGATGGTCATCCGCGTTGTTCAAGACTGTAACCGAAGGCCAGGACAGTTGAGATAGTCGTCCGAACCGCGAGATGGATCACACCGTGAGACATCGGGTGATCAGACAGTGAGGAGCCGCAGACTGTGCTGAAGGAAGTCGAGCGCTGGCTGAACACACGCTCCTGGTCCGTGGCCGACCGCCCGCTCCACAGAATCATGTCCGCCAAGCGCGCCTCGGGCTCCACGGTGAGCGTCGTGCTGCCCGCGCTGAACGAGGAGGAGACGGTCGGCGAGATCGTCGCCGTCATCCGCGACGACCTGATGCGCCGGGTGCCCCTGGTCGACGAGATCGTCGTCGTCGACTCGGGCTCGACCGACCGCACCTCGCAGGTGGCCGCCGCGGCGGGCGCGCGGGTCGTGCACCGGGACGAGATCCTGCCCCGCATCCCGGCCGTGCCCGGCAAGGGCGAGGTCCTGTGGCGGTCGCTCCTGGTGACGAGCGGGGACATCGTCTGTTTCATCGACGCGGACCTGAGGGAGTTCTCGTCGGACTTCGTCTCCGGGATCGTGGGCCCGTTGCTCACCGAGCCGGGCGTGGACCTCGTCAAGGGGATGTACGACCGTCCGCTGGCCGGCGCGGCGGGCCAGGGCGGCCGCGTCACGGAGCTCATGGCCCGCCCACTGCTGAACATGCACTGGCCCCAGCTGGCCGGTTTCGTCCAGCCGCTCGGCGGTGAGTACGCGGCCCGCCGCTCGCTGCTGGAACAGCTGCCCTTCCCCGTCGGCTACGGCGTCGAACTGGGCATGCTCGTCGATGCCCTGCACCTGGTGGGCCTCGACGCGCTCGCCCAGGTCGACGTGGGCGAGCGCAAGCACCGCCACCAGGACGGGCAGGCGCTGGGCCGGATGTCCGCCGCGATCTACCGCACGGCGCAGCTCCGGCTGGCCCGCGGTCACCTCATCCGGCCGTCCCTGACCCAGTTCGAGCGGGGCGAGGACGGTTTCGAGCCGCGCACGTACTCGGTGGACACGGAGGAACGCCCCCCGATGGCCGAAATCTCCGAGTACGTCGAGCGCCGGGCCGCGTGAACCGCGTCCCCGGTGAGGGAGCGGCGGGCGGCACGACCGGCCCCTCCGCCCACCGGTGCGTGTCCTTCGTCGCATACGGCCGACGGGAACGTTTGAGCGTTTCCGTGCCGGGCTAGGTTTCGAGGCATGGCTTCATCGGCTTCATCGCACGGCGCCCACCGGATCCTCGTCGCGTCCAACCGCGGCCCGGTCTCCTACCAGGTGCTTGAGGACGGCTCCCTCCAGGCCCGGCGCGGCGGGGGCGGGCTGGTCTCGGGCCTCTCCGCGATCGGGCCGGACGCGGGGGCCCTGTGGGTGTGCTCGGCGCTCGGCGAGGGTGACCGCGAGGCGGTCCGGCGCGGAGTGGGCGAGGACGGCGTGCGGATGCTGGACATCGACGCCGCGGTGCACGCGGACGCGTACAACGGCATCGCGAACTCCGTGCTCTGGTTCGTCCACCACATGCTGTACCAGACGCCGTTGGAGCCGGTCTTCGACCAGGAGTTCCGGCGCCAGTGGGCGTCCTACGAGGCCTACAACCAGGCGTTCGCGCGGGCCCTGGCGGACGAGGCGGCCGAGGGCGCCGTGGTGATCGTGCAGGACTACCACCTGACCCTGGTCCCGGGCATGCTCCGGGACCTCCGCCCCGACCTGCGCATCGGCCACTTCTCCCACACCCCGTGGGCGCCGGTCGACTACTTCCGCATGCTGCCCGACGACATCGCCGAGCAGGTGCTGCGCGGCATGCTCGGCGCGGACCGGCTGGGCTTCCTGACGCACCGCTGGGCGGACGCGTTCACCGCCTGCTGCGAGGCGCTCGTCGGCGGGCTCGGCGGCACCCGGATCGGCGTGCACGGGCTCGGCGCGGACGCGGACTTCCTGCGCGGGCGCTCCCACGAGGCGGACGTCGCCGAGCGGATGACCGCGCTGCGCGAGCAGATCGGCGAGGGCCCCGACGGCCGCGCCCGCAGGGCGATCGTGCGGGTCGACCGCACCGAACTGTCGAAGAACATCGTGCGGGGCCTGCTGGCCTACCGGCGGCTCCTGGAGGACCGGCCGGAGTGGCGCGAGCGGATCGTCCACGTGGCCTTCGCCTATCCCTCCCGCCAGGACCTGGCGGTCTACCGGGACTACACGGCCGCCGTGCAGACCCTGGCGGACGAGATCAACTCCGAGTACGGGACGCCGGGTTGGACCCCGGTCGTGCTCCACGTCAAGGACGACTTCGCCCGCTCGCTGGCCGCCTACCGCCTTGCCGACGTCGCTCTCGTCAACCCCATCCGGGACGGTATGAACCTCGTCGCCAAGGAGGTGCCCGTCGTCTCCGACGAGGGGTGCGTGCTGGTGCTGTCCCGGGAGGCCGGGGCGTACGAGGAGCTGGGCGAGGACGCGGTCGTCGTGAACCCGTACGACGTGGTGGGCACCGCGCGGGCGCTGCACGAGGCGCTGTCCCTGTCGGCCGGTGAGCGGGCCGAACGCACGAAGCGGCTCGCCGCGGCGGCGACGGCGCTGCCTCCGGCGCAGTGGTTCCTGGAGCAGTTGCGCGCGCTGGAGGAGTGAGGCCGTGGGGGGCGCCCCCGCCCCCCCGCTGCGCGGCGGCGGCGAGATCGCGTACACGCGGGGGTCACCCCCCCTCCACCCGGTGGGGGGGGGCCCCGCCCCGGGCCCCCCCCCCGGCGGGGCCCCCCCCCCCCCCCC
>NZ_JBHWEL010000030.1:0-41892 GCF_042734135.1 Streptomyces sp. NPDC059668
TTTGCGGTCGGCCGCGACTGTTGTTTATACGCCCCCGGTCCGGGGCGGAGCCCCAGGGACAGGATGGGACGGGTAGGGGCGGCGGGGGCGAAAGAAGCCCGTCCCGGTCACCCCCCCACCTCACCCCTTACTCCTCGCCCCGTTCCTCCGTCACCCTCAGCATGTTCTCGGCCTCGGCACACCGCGCCCCCGCGATCTCGTCCCCCTCCGACGCCCCGGCGTAGGCGGACAGAACACCCCGCGCCCGCGCAGCCGCGGCGGCGGGCCGGAGCAGGTCCGCCTCCAACCACCCCGCGGCAAGCTCCGCCCCGGTCCGCGCGTCGACCGCCTCGTCCCCCAGGGACGCGAACACCGACACGGCCAGCGTGACTTGCCCCAACGCCTCCTCGAAGAGCCCCCGGGCGGCGTCCTGTTCCACGTCGTCGGTGACGGACCGGGCGACGAGGTCGCCGAACTGCCGGTGGGTGTGGCCGAGTTCCGAGACCAGGCGGAGCGGGACCCGCGGGTCCTGTCCGGCCTCCGCCTCGGAAACCGCCCGCACCCCCTCCTCGCACTCCCGCACCGCCGTCGCCATCAGCTCCCGCGCCCCGTCCAGCCCCGCCCCCGTCCGCAGGGACGCCCAGGCCCGTGCCCGCAGCGACCGGACCAGCGCGTGCACGTTGCCGAGCTCCCGCCACAGGTCACCGGCCCGGGCGTACGCCCGCTCGGACTCGCCGGGCAGCCCGGCACGGCCGAGCGCTTCGGCGGCAAGATGGGCGAGCATCGCGTGGTCGCGCTGCTCGGGCCAGTGCCGGGCGATGTCCGCGGCCCGCAGCCAGTTCTCGGCCGCGGCACGGTGCTCGCCGAGCTCGGTGAGACAGTCGCCGAGCCACCAGCGGGTCTGCACGATCGCGCCGTCGCCGTGCATGTCGGCGGTCAGGTCGGGCAGCGCCGACTCCAGGATCTCCGCCGCTTCGGCCCAACGTCCCTGCCGGAGCAGGAAACCGCCCAGTTGGTGACGGGCCCAGGCCCCGAGCGTGGGCCCCTGCCCCGCCTCGTCGGCCCAGTGCGCGGCCTCCAGCGCGTGGTCCGCGGCGGCCGCGGACCGCTCGGTGTCGCCGAGGATCTCGGCGAGCTGGAGGTGCAGCTGCGCCTGCCCCATCGGCTCCAGACGGGGCCCGCCGTGCTCCAGCGCGGCCCGCGCCGCCCGCTCGGCGCCCTCCGCGTCGCCCAGCTGCCGGGCGATTCCGGCGAGCCGGGACTCGTACTCCACGGCGAACGACGGCAGCCCGGCCGCCACGAACGCCTCCGCCGCCCGTCCGAGCAGTTCCGCGGCGGCCCCGGCGTCCCCGGAGTGCGCGGCGAGCTCGCCGAGCATCGCCTGGGCCTCCGCCGCCCGCGAGGCCATCCGTACGTCCTCGACGTGCGGCTCGGCGAGCGCCAGCAGCTCCCGTACGGCCGCCTCGGCGGCCCGGACCTCGTCGGCGTGGCCCGGCCCGGACCCGTCCGCGTCGTCGCCCTCCTGTACCCGATGCACCAGGATCCGGGCCCGCCCGATCAGCACGGAAGCCGCCTGCGACACCCCCGTCCCGCCGTCCGCGAGGAGAGCGAGAGCCTTCCCGTGCAACTCGGTGACGGCCGCCAGCGCCTCCTGCGACCCGCCGACGAGGGCGAGGACGTACGCGGCGCGGGCCCGGGCGGCGAGCGCCTCGCCGGGATCGCCCGCCGCGTCGTAGAGCTCCGCGGCCTCGTGGAAGAGCTCGATGCCCTCGGGCCCGCGCTCCATCGCCGCGTGGTCGGCGATCTCCGCGCGGTCGCGGACCTCCAGCTCCCGGCCCTCGGCGGCGCGCGAGACCGCGGCCCAGGCCGCCACGGCGTCCGGGCTGCGGGACTGCGACAGCCGCCGGGCCTCGGCGAGCAGCTCGGGCAGGTCCGCCCCGGTGACCCGCGCCGGGCCGTCGTCCCCCGGCCGCGGCGGCGCGGCCGGCTCCGGGACCGATCCGGGACCCGCGGCCTCGGCGGTCGGGGCCGGCGGTACGTGCCGTGCCGAACGCACGCCCAGCGGCAGCCGGTCCACCAGCGGCCGCTGGTCCATCCGCGCCCGTGCCCGCTCGCTGACGTACGACGTGCCGTTGCGCGCGTCGAACCGCGCCGCGAGGGAAAGGGCCTGCTCGCGCGCGTGGACGGCGAGTTCGCCGGCGGTCCACGCGCGCCCGGCCGGTCCCGGCACCGTCCGACCGCCGAGACCGAGCCCGGTCAGGCGGTCCATCACCAGGGCGGTGACGGCCATGAAGTCGAGCTTGCTGCGGGGGTCGCCGGAGTCGGTGAAGTAGGCAGGCCGCTCGGCGAGCAGCTCCAGGGCGCGCGCCTCGTTCCCCGACAGCGCGCAGAACTCCACGTGGTCCGCGTAGGCCGCGCGCATGCTCTCCATCGGACGCACCAGACGCAGGCCCCGGAGGTGATGGGCGCGGGCCTCCTCCGGTCGGCCCAGGCGCAGCAGCGGGACGAGGGAGGACGCCAGCACGGTGTGCGGCTCGTGGGCGCAGCTGTGCTCGCCCTCCAGGACCGGGCGCCACAGTTCCAGCGCCTCCGTGTCGGCGCCGCGCTCGGCCCGCCACCAGCCCTGGCTGTGCAGTTCACACGCGTGGCAGTTCGCCATGCTGTCCCGGTCGGCGGCCAGCCAGGCGGCATAGGCCCGCTCCGCGCGCTCCAGGTCCCCCAGGTGCGCGGCCACACTGAACTCGGCACCGCGCACGGCCCGTTCGGAATGACCAGCGAGCCGGTAGCGGTACTCCATCTCGCCGAGCCACTTCTCGATGGAGGCGAGCGGGATGTGCGGCTGGTCGAGCATGCCGGCCGACATCCACTTGAAGACCCAGTGCAGCGAGTGGATCTCGTACTCGTCGAAGTCCTCGGGGTGCTCGTCCCACAGGCGCAGCAGGCGCGCGAAGGGGACGAACATCCTGTCCTTCTCGGAGCTGTAGTTGTAGACCTTCAGCTGGTGTCCGAGCGCCTCGATCACGGCGAGCGGGACGTCCAGCTTCTCCGCCTCGGCGAGCAGCTGTTCCGCGCGCGCGTTGCGCGCGGGACCCTCCGGCTGCTCGTAGTTCTCCGCCATCGCCTGGCGCAGGGTGTCGAAGTCCATGGCCGGGGCGCTCATCGGCGGTCGTCCTCCTCGGGATCGGTGTGGGTGGCCCATTCCAGGAGGCCGATGAACGCGCGGTTGAGGAGCGCGGAGTCCGCGGGCCGCAGCGGGCGCTGCGCCATCAGGAGGGCCTGGCCGTAGAGGGACTCCGTGGCGGTGCCGATCAGCTCCGGGTCGTTCAGCGAGCTGATCCGGCGGATCAGCGGGTTGAGATGGTTGAGCACCAGACGCGCGCGGGGGGCGCTGCCGCGCAGCGAACCGAGAATGCCCGCCCACAGGTCGTCGGCCTGCTCCTCGGCCTCCGCGCGGGCCTGCTCGTGACGCGCGGCCCGGTCGTCCAGGTGCAGGGCCGGGACCGAGAGCGGGTGGAAGGCGCGCAGTGACACGTCGCAGCCCAGCGGGTCGAGCTTGGCCCGCGCGGCCGCCAGGAAGCCGGACAGGGCCAGCTCCTCGGCCGGATCGACCGCGTCCAGGTGCGCCGTCACGGTGTCGGCGTCCAGCTCCGAGACCACCGAGCCCGGACGGACCGAGGGCAGCGCCTCCACCAGCTCGCTGTCGTAGGTGTAGCCGCCGTTGACGACACCGATGCCCTGCGCGGAGGCGATGGGCGCGACCTGGCGGTACTCCTCCACCGTGCGCGTGAAGTGCACCACCGGGTGGCGCTGCGCGAACTCCTCCAGGGACAGCCGTCCGTCGGTCGTCTCGAAGGGCAGCCAGGGCAGCATCGTGCGCAGCATCTCGTTGTCGTGCCGCGCCAGTGACTTCACGCCCAGGTGGTGGACGGACAGGAAGGCCGCCAGCCGCTCCGGGTCACCCGCCGCGAGTCCCGTCAGCCACGACCGGATGCGCTCGCCGAGGGCCTCGCGCACGGCCGCCAGGGTCTCGTCCTCGTAGAGCGACTCGCGGGACGCGGTGGGCCGCAGGCTGTCGGTGTCCAGGACACAGCGTACGAAGAACGCCCAGTCCGGCAGCAGCTGTTCGGCCCGCTCGGTCAGCAGCATGCCCTTCAGATGCACCCGGTGGCTCGCGCGCTGCGCGGGGCTGACCGCGGTCGGCAGGACGTACGCGACGCCCCGTACCCCCGCGAGCGGCACGTTCAGTTCGATCGAGTCCAGCGGCGTGAAGCCGAACAGCTCGCGGCAGTGCCGGGCCAGGGCCACCCTGCGGGTGCCGGGGCTCGGGTGGGCGCGGTCCCAGGGCGCGGGAAGGTCCGCGATCGCCTCGTCGCCGACGCGTACGTCGTACGGCAGCAGGGAGCCGAAGTCGCGGGCCAGTGACCGCACCCGCTCCTCGGTGAGCCACTCGCCGGCTCCGGCGCGCGCCACTAGGTGCACGGTGGTGCCCGGCTCCGTGCGGGCCTCGTGCGGCAGCGTGCGCACGGTGTACGAGCCGTCGTCGGTCGCCGTCCACTCCACGGGCGCCGCGTCGGGCGTCCGGGCGCTGCGGCTGACGACGCGGATGCGCTCGGCGACCACGAAGCACGCCAGCAGTCCGATGCCGAACTGGCCCAAGAAGTCGGAGCGGGCCGCCTGGATGCCGTCGTCCCGCTTGGAGCTGCGCCCGATCGTCGCGAGGAGGCTGTGCACGTCCGACTCGGTGAGCCCGACGCCGGAGTCCTCCACGCGCAGGGTGCCGTCCGCCGCGTGCAGCCGCACGGTGGCGGGCGCGTCCGGCTGCTCGGCACGCCGGGCGGTGATCGCGTCCACGGCGTTCTGCAGCAGTTCGCGCAGATAGACCTTGGGGCTCGAGTACAGGTGATGGGAGAGCAGGTCCACCAGACCACGCAGGTCGACCTGGAACGAATGGGGTGACGGGGATGCCTGGGAGGGCTGTGAGGTCTGGGAGTCCATCGTCGCTGCGCCGAGGGTGGGGGGACGGGCGACGGCGCGGGGTCGGGCGGTCCCGGCGGACGGTGACCGCGAAGAGGTCCGGAGCGCGTCATCCTAGGCCCGGAACGAGCCGTCTGACCAGCGGATTCCCAGGACGTATACGGCATTGTCGGTGGTGTGGTGTGCAATGGATCTCGTGCCCGCGCTCGATGAACCACTGAAGAAGGTGCTCGGTCCCCCCACCGCGAAGGTGATGGCCGAGCATCTCGGCCTGCACACCGTCGGTGATCTCCTGCACCACTATCCGCGCAGATACGAGGAGCGCGGCCAGCTCACCCACCTCGCCGACCTGCCCATGGACGAGCATGTGACGGTGGTCGCCCAGGTCGCCGACGCGCGCCTGCTCACCTTCGCCTCCTCCAAGGCGCCCCGCGGCAAGGGCCAGCGTCTGGAGGTGACCATCACGGACGGCAGCGGCCGCCTCCAGCTGGTCTTCTTCGGCAACGGCGTGCACAAACCCCACAAGGACCTGCTGCCCGGCACCCGCGCGATGTTCTCGGGCAAGGTCTCCGTCTTCAACCACCGCCTCCAGCTGGCCCATCCGGCGTACGAGCCGCTGCGCGGCGACGGCGACGAGGCGGTCGAGAGCGTCGACTCCTGGGCGGGCGCGCTCATCCCGATCTACCCGGCCACCGCCAAGCTGGAGTCCTGGAAGCTCGCCAAAGCCGTCCAGACGGTGCTGCCCAGTGCCCAGGAAGCCGTCGACCCGCTGCCGGACTCCCTGCGCGAGGGCCGTGGCCTCGTCTCCCTGCCCGAGGCCCTGCTGAAGATCCACCGTCCGCACACCAAGGCGGACATCGGCGACGCCCGCGCCCGCCTCAAGTGGGACGAGGCCTTCGTCCTCCAGGTGGCGCTGGCCCGCCGCCGGCACGCCGACGCCCAACTCCCCGCCGTCGCCCGCAGACCCCGGCCGGACGGCCTGCTCGCCGCCTTCGACGCCAAGCTTCCCTTCACCCTCACCGAAGGCCAGCAGAAGGTCTCCAAGGAGATCTTCGACGACCTCGCCACCGAACACCCGATGCACCGGCTGCTCCAGGGAGAGGTGGGCAGCGGCAAGACGATGGTCGCCCTGCGCGCCATGCTCGCCGTCGTCGACGCGGGCGGGCAGGCCGTGATGCTCGCGCCCACCGAAGTGCTCGCGCAGCAGCACCACCGGTCGGTCACCGAGATGATGGGGGAGCTGGCCGAGGGCGGGACGCTGGGCGGCGTCGAGCACTCCACCAAGGTCGTGCTGCTCACCGGGTCGATGGGGGCGGCGGGGCGCCGGCAGGCGCTGCTCGACCTGGTCACCGGCGAGGCCGGCATCGTCATCGGCACGCACGCGCTGATCGAGGACAAGGTGCGGTTCCACGACCTGGGCCTGGTCGTCGTCGACGAGCAGCACCGCTTCGGCGTCGAGCAGCGCGACGCCCTGCGCGGCAAGGGCAAGCAGCCCCCGCACCTGCTGGTGATGACCGCCACGCCCATTCCCCGCACGGTGGCGATGACCGTCTTCGGCGACCTGGAGACCTCCGTCCTCGACCAGCTCCCCGCGGGGCGCTCACCGATCGCCAGCCATGTCGTCCCCGCCGCGGACAAGCCGCACTTCCTCGCGCGCGCCTGGGAGCGCGTGCGCGAGGAAGTGGACAACGGCCATCAGGCGTACGTGGTCTGCCCCCGCATCGGGGACGAGGAGGACGACCCGAAGAAGGGCGCCAAGAAGAAGTCGCCCGAGGACGAGGCCGAGAAGCGCCCGCCCCTCGCCGTCCTCGACATCGCCCAGCAGCTGGCCGAGGGCCCCCTCCGGGGACTGCGGGTGGAGGTCCTGCACGGCCGTATGCCACCCGACGACAAGGACGCCGTGATGCGCCGCTTCGCCGCGGGCGAGACCGGCGTCCTGGTCGCCACGACCGTCATCGAGGTCGGCGTGAACGTGCCGAACGCCACGGCGATGGTGATCATGGACGCCGACCGGTTCGGCGTCTCCCAGCTCCACCAGCTGCGCGGCCGGGTGGGCCGTGGCTCCGCCGCCGGACTGTGCCTGCTGGTCAGCGAGATGCCCGAGGCGAGCCCGGCCCGTCAGCGGCTGAACGCGGTGGCGTCCACACTCGACGGTTTCGAACTCTCGCGCATCGACCTCGAACAGCGCCGTGAGGGCGACGTCCTGGGCCAGGCCCAGTCCGGCGTCCGCTCGTCGCTGCGCATGCTCACCGTCATCGAGGACGAGGAGATCATCGCCGAGGCCCGCGAGGAGGCGGCCGCGGTCGTCGCCGCCGACCCGGAGCTCGCCGGCCTCCCGGGCCTGCGAACCGCCCTGGAGGCGCTCCTGGACGAGGAGCGCGAGGGGTATCTCGACAAGGGCTGACGGAACCACCGACGAGGGCCGACGGGAGGGGGGAGGGCGCCGACGGGCCGGCCGGCGACCGGCCCGATCCGCACCGGCTCGCCCCGGGCAGGCCCAATGCCCTGACGTTCGCCCCGGACCGGTTCGCCCCGGACCGGTTCGAGACGGCTCGGCCCGCCCCGGAGCGGCTCGGCGGCCCGGCCCGGGAAGCATCCCGGACTCGGCCGGACCCGGACCCGGACCCGGACCCGGACCTGACCGGGGAGGCGGGATCCCGGCTCCGGCTGAGACACTGGCAGCCGACACGTCACCAGCGCAAAGGACCCTCATGACCCGCGTGATCGCCGGCCGGGCCGGCGGACGCCGTCTGGCCGTCCCGCCGGGCACCGGCACCCGGCCCACCTCCGACCGGGCGCGCGAGGGCCTCTTCTCCACCTGGCAGTCCCTGCTCGGCGGCCCGCTGGAGGGCGAGCGCGTGCTCGACCTGTACGCGGGCTCCGGCGCCGTCGGTCTGGAGGCGCTCAGCCGCGGCGCCGGACACGCCCTGCTCGTCGAGTCGGACGCCCGCGCCGCCCGCGTCATCCGGGAGAACGTCAAGGCACTGGGCCTGCCCGGCGCCGAGGTCAGGCCGGGCAAAGCGGAACAGATCGTCCAGGCGCCGGCGCCCGCGGAACCGTACGACCTCGTCTTCCTGGACCCGCCCTACGCCGTGTCGGACGACGATCTTCGCGAGATTCTGCTCACACTCCGGACGCAGGGCTGGCTCGCGGACGATGCGCTCGTCACCGTGGAGCGCAGCACCAGAGGCGGCGAATTCGGATGGCCGGGCGGTTTTGACGCGCTGCGGGCCCGTCGTTACGGCGAGGGGACCTTTTGGTACGGTCGCGCCGCCTCTACGTGCGAAGACGCACGATGACCGGACCGGAGAGCGAGGGACCACAGTTGCGCCGCGCCGTCTGTCCGGGGTCATTCGACCCCATCACCAATGGACACCTCGACATCATCGCCCGCGCTTCCAGGCTCTACGACGTCGTGCACGTCGTGGTGATGATCAATCAGTCGAAGCAGGGCCTGTTCACCGTCGACGAGCGGATCGAGCTGATCCGCGAGGTCACCGCGGAGTTCGGCAACGTCCAGGTCGAGCCGTACCACGGCCTGCTCGTCGACTTCTGCAAGCAGCGGGACATCCCCGCCATCGTCAAGGGACTGCGCGCGGTCAGCGACTTCGACTACGAACTGCAGATGGCCCAGATGAACAACGGCCTCTCGGGCGTGGAGACGCTCTTCATCCCGACCAGCCCCACCTACAGCTTCCTCTCCTCCTCGCTGGTCAAGGAGGTCGCGACCTGGGGCGGCGACATCTCCCACCTGGTACCCCCGGTGGTCCTGGAGGCGCTGAAGGGGCGGCTCGGCCAGGACTGACGGGCTGACAGCCCGTCACCCGGTGTCGGGCGGGGCGGGAGTGGTCGTACAGTCGACCCGTCCGTCTCCATCACAGCTGTAGAGAGTGGCGAGCACACGGTGGACGTGCAGAAGAAGCTCGATGAGATCGTCTCGGCGGTCGGCAGCGCCCGTTCCATGCCCATGTCGGCCTCGTGCGTGGTCAACCGCGCCGAGCTGCTCTCGATGCTCGAAGAGGTGCGCCAGGCCCTGCCCGGCTCCCTCGCCCAGGCCGAGGAGCTCATCGGCGGCCGCGAGCAGATGGTCGAGCAGGCGCGCATGGAGGCCGAACGGATCATCGAGACCGCGCACGCCGAGCGCGGCTCCCTGATCTCCGACACCGAGGTCGCCCGCCGTTCCCAGAACGAGGCGGACCGCATTCTCGCCGAGGCCCGCCAGGAGGCCGAGGAGATCCGCGCCGAGGCCGACGACTACGTCGACTCCAAGCTCGCCAACTTCGAGGTCGTCCTCACCAAGACCCTCGGCTCCGTCGGGCGGGGCCGCGAGAAGCTCCTCGGCACCGGTCCCGGCATCGACGAGCAGGGGTACGAGGACGAGGACGCCCCCGAGCGCAGCCACGACCCCGAGACGCTGCGCCGCAACGCCGACGACTACGTAGACGTGAAGCTCGGCGCCTTCGAGGCCGTCCTCGCCAAGACCCTGGAGGCCGTCGGCCGCGGCCGGCAGAAGCTGCACGGCCGGATCGCCAGCGACGACCTGGGCGACCTGGGAGCCTTCGCCGAGGACGGGACCCCCGTCCAGCACACCAGCGACGCCGACTACCTGGCCGGACTCGCCGAGCTCTCGGAGGTCCCCGAGCGGGCCGTCCAGGCCCCCGAGGTGCCGGCCCAGCCGTCCTACGCGCAGCAGCAGGACGCCTACGCGTACCAGCAGCAGCAGGCGGACCCCTACGGCTACCCGCAGCAGCAGTACGCCCAGCAGGACGCGTACGGCTACCAGCAGGCCGACCCGTACGCCGCCTACCCGCAGCACGGCTACGACCAGCAGCCCGCGTACGACCAGAGCGGCCAGCAGGGCTACCCGCAGCAGCAGACGCACGCCCTGGACCCACAGGCGAACGCCCTCGACGAGACCAGCCTCTTCGACACCACCATGATCAGCGCGGAGCAGCTGAGGGCGTACGAACAGGGGCGCTGACACCGGATTGGGCCGAGAGCGAAAGGTCCAGTATCCTGGCTCTTCGGTCGCGTGTACGTCCGCGATCACCGCTGCCCGGGAACACCAGGGGCGGCGCCCCTCGAGTTTTTGAAGATCGAAAGCAGGAACGGCTCTGAACACCCACCTCGACCACCGCAACCCTCTCGTGTTCGACACACACGAGCTGGGCCGGCGTCCTGGTGCGCTGCAGCGCCTGACCCGCACGATCGACGCCCCCACGGATCTCGGGATCCAGGGAGTCATCGGAGTGCCGGAAGGCACCCCGGTGGAGCTCGAACTCAGGCTCGAGTCGGTCATGGAAGGTGTGCTCGTCACAGGCACCGCCCGTGCACAGGTCGAGGGGGAGTGCGTAAGGTGTCTGGAGCCGCTCGAGCAGTCGCTCGCCGCGGACTTCCAGGAGATGTTCTCGTACCCTGACGCCGACGACCGGGGCCGCGCCAAAGCGGAGCCGGCCGACGACGCCGGGGAATCCGCGGATAACGAGGACATGCTCTTCATCGAGGACGGCCTGTTCGACCTCGAACCCGTGCTGCGTGATGCGGTGGTGCTCGCACTGCCGATGCAGCCGGTGTGCCAGGACGACTGCCCCGGCCTGTGCTCCCAGTGCGGAGCCCGGCTCGCGGACGACCCGGACCACCACCACGACGCCGTCGACATCCGTTGGGCGGCACTGCAGGGACTCGCTGGTTCATCCGGAGACGGCGAGAAGGACGAGTTGAGCGGCGGCGCGCTTCCATCAGCGCACGCCGACGAGAAGCAGGAGAAGTAGCCGTGGCTGTTCCGAAGCGGAAGATGTCGCGCAGCAACACGCGCCACCGCCGGTCGCAGTGGAAGGCTGCGGTCCCCACCCTGGTTGCGTGCGAGCGCTGCCACGAGCCCAAGCTGCAGCACATCGCGTGCCCGGCTTGCGGCACCTACAACAAGCGCCAGGTCCTCGAGGTCTGAGCGGCCGGTGAGAGGTCTGATGTCTGACGCCAAGGCGGAAACAAACGCCAAGAAAAAGGCGGACAACACAGCCTCGTCCCACACGCTTCTGGAAGGGCGGCTCGGGTACAAGCTCGAGTCCGCCCTTCTGGTGCGTGCGCTGACCCACCGTTCCTACGCGTACGAGAACGGCGGTCTGCCGACCAACGAGCGGCTGGAGTTCCTCGGGGACTCCGTGCTCGGCCTCGTGGTCACGGACACGCTGTACCGCACCCACCCCGACCTGCCCGAAGGCCAGCTGGCCAAGTTGCGGGCCGCGGTGGTCAACTCGCGTGCGCTGGCGGAAGTGGGCCGCGGCCTCGAACTCGGCTCCTTCATCCGGCTCGGCCGGGGCGAGGAAGGCACGGGAGGCCGGGACAAGGCATCCATCCTCGCCGACACCCTTGAAGCGGTGATCGGCGCGGTCTATCTCGACCAGGGTCTGGACGCGGCGGGTGAGCTCGTCCACCGGCTCTTCGACCCGCTGATCGAGAAGTCCTCGAACCTGGGCGCCGGCCTGGACTGGAAGACCAGTCTCCAGGAACTCACCGCGACCGAGGGGCTCGGCGTACCCGAGTACCTGGTCTCGGAGACCGGCCCGGACCACGAGAAGACCTTTACTGCTGCCGCCCGCGTCGGAGGCGTCTCGTACGGCACCGGCACCGGCCGCAGCAAGAAGGAGGCGGAGCAGCAGGCCGCGGAGTCCGCGTGGCGTGCGATCCGCTCCGCCGCGGACGAACGCGCGAAGTCGGCCCAGGCCGCCGAGCAGGTGGCCCAGGCGGCCGCTCAGCAGGCGGCCCAGGCCGCCGAGGAGGCCTCCGAAGCCCCCTCGGCTCCGACCAGCGACCCGGCCACGGCCTGATTCCTTCGCAAGAACGCCCGCAGCACCCGCGGCGACCACGAACCCGCTCACCGGCGGTGTCAGCGGTCCCGCGGGCGCGGAGGCACCAGCAGCAACGCAGTAACCGCAGGGCCCGAACCCCGTCGCAGCGTCCGTGCCGCGGCGGGGTTCGAGCATCCCCGCAACCACCTTCCGAAGGAGCGCCGTGCCCGAGTTGCCCGAGGTCGAAGTCGTGCGGCGCGGCCTGGAGCGCTGGGTCAGCGGGCGGACCGTCGCCTCGGCGGAGGTACGGCATCCCCGGGCCGTACGCCGTCACCTCGCGGGAGCCGAAGCCTTCGCCGAGGCGCTCGCGGGGCAGCGCGTCGGACCGGCGATGCGCCGCGGCAAGTACCTCTGGCTCCCCCTGGACGACTCCCCGTTCTCCGTCCTCGCGCACCTCGGCATGAGCGGTCAGCTCCTGGTGCAGCCACAGGACGCCCCGGACGAGAAGCACCTGCGCATCCGCGTCCGTTTCGACGACGACCAGGGCACCGAACTGCGCTTCGTCGACCAGCGCACCTTCGGCGGGCTCTCCCTGCACGAGACCACCCCGGACGGCCTGCCGGACGTCATCGCGCACATCGCCCGCGACCCACTCGACCCCCTGTTCGACGATGCCGCGTTCCACACCGCCCTGCGCGCCCGCCGTACGACGATCAAGCGCGCCCTGCTGGACCAGTCGCTGATCAGTGGCGTCGGCAACATCTACGCGGACGAGGCGCTCTGGCGCTCCAGGCTCCACTACGAACGTCCGGTGGCCGGCTTCACCCGGCCGCGCACCGCCGAACTCCTCGGCCACGTCCGTGACGTCATGAACGAGGCCCTCGCCGTCGGCGGCACCAGCTTCGACAGTCTGTACGTGAACGTCAACGGCGAGTCCGGTTACTTCGACCGCTCGCTCGACGCCTACGGGCGCGAGGACGAACCCTGCCACCGCTGCGGCACGCCCATGCGCCGGCGCGCCTGGATGAACCGGTCCAGCTACTTCTGCCCCCGCTGCCAGCGGCCGCCCCGGGTCACCGGCTGACGCCGACGACGACGCCGTACGGCCGCACCGCCTCCGGCGCGGCCACCAGACGGCGCCGTCGAACGCCCTCGCGCCTCCCGGCCCCCTCGGCGCTCCCGGCCCCCGCGAGCCTCGCCCTTCTCAGGCCCCGCGCGTCTCGTCGTAGTGCTCGCGCGCTTCCAGGACGTCGTCCATGCGCCCCTCCAGGAAGTGGATGAGGGTGAGCAGACGCTCCGCGACCTCGTGGCCGAGCGGTGTGAGGGTGTAGTCGACGCGCGGCGGGTTCGTCGGCTGGGCGTCGCGGTGCACCAGACCGTCGCGCTCCAGCGCGTGCAGGGTCTGGGAGAGCATCTTCTCGCTGACGCCGTCGACCCGGCGCCGCAGTTCGTTGAAACGGAACGTGCCGCCGTGCAGCGCGCCGAGCGTGAGCGATCCCCAGCGTCCGGTCACGTGCTCCAGCGTGCCCCGGGACGGGCAGCTGCGCGCGAACACGTTGTACGCGAGGTCCTGAAACTCACCGCTCTCGGCGGCGGGCACGGCGATTTCCATGGGATCACCATACTCCTGGACAGCGCTAACCGGGAGGTTGCACTAACTAGAAGTTAGTGCTTTCCTTTTGTTCGTTGTCACCACCTGGAGGAGTCCCATCGTGAGCACCCCTGTCGTCTCCATCGCCTACCACTCCGGCTACGGCCACACCGCCGTCCTCGCCGAGGCCGTCCGCTCCGGCGCGGCCGAGGCCGGCGCCGAGGTCCACCTGATCAAGGTCGACGAGATCACCGACGCCGAGTGGGAACGCCTCGACGCCTCGGACGCGATCGTCTTCGGCTCGCCGACCTACATGGGTACGGCGTCCGGCGCCTTCCACGTCTTCGCCGAGGCGTCCTCGAAGCGCTGGTTCGGGCAGGACTGGCGGGACAAGCTCGCCGCCGGGTTCACCAACTCCGGTTCCAAGAGCGGCGACAAGCTGCACACCCTGCAGTTCTTCCAGATCCTGGCCGCGCAGCACGGCATGAACTGGATCAACCTCGGCCTGCACCCGGGCTGGAACAGCAGCTCGGCGTCCGAGCACGACCTCAACCGCCTCGGCGTCTTCGCCGGCGCGGCCGCGCAGACCAATGTCGACGAGGGTCCCGAGACCGTCCACAAGGCCGACATCGCGACGGCGGAGCACCTCGGCCGCCGGGTCGCGGAGGCGGCCCGGGTGTTCACGCTGGGGCGTACGGCCGCGTGACGGCGGCGCCTCCTACGACGGGGGCGCACTCCCCGCGCCAAGGCCGCGGCCGCCGTGCTCCGGCGATCGCGGTCTCGGCCGTGAGCCGGGTCCGCCCGTCGGTGGTTGCCCACGCCGGTCGAGGTCGAGCACCCTCCGACGGCTCCGGGGCGGGCCGGCCGTCATGCGGGCCGCGCGTCACCAGGACTCGGCTTCCAGGTACAGGCTGATCGCCTCCACGAGGAACCAGATGATGAAGCAGACGGAGAACACGAGGCAGCCGACCCACAGCCCCCACAGGACCCAACAGGCCTCTCGCCGGACACGCATGAGCGGATCATCCCACCGCGGTCATGGCCCTGTCACCGACTTGGTCGCCCCCTGCGACAATGCCGCGACGGCGACGCAGGTCATGGGGCTGGGGAAGGAACGGCGTGGTTCTTCGTGGGGTGCTCGCACTGATCGCGGGCAGCGCTTTCACCGTGGTGGCCTGCGGCTACCGCGGCGTGGACGTGCGGATATGGGACTGGGCAGACGTGACGTTCTCGCCGCGCCACAGGACACGATGGGGCACGCCCTGGAAGAGCCTCGGACGCATGAGACTGCAGTTGGGGTTCGTGGGGGTCGGGCTGGTGATACTGGGTCTGGTGACCGTGGCGGGCTGACAGCGGGACCGGCGGAGTCGCGACCGGCAGGTCGACCCTCTTGAACGGGGCGGCCCCTGACCAGGTACATCGGTCAGGGGCCGTCGTGTTGCGTGCTGTCCGTGGGCGACCGTCGTTCCCCGGTGTTCCCCGCTCGCAACCGCTTCAACGATCGGGTCTGGCGGGCGGCGCTTGGGGCCGCTGGTGTCGAGACCGGACGCGACAACGGAATGCGTGCGCCGAGGCTCTGACCCGCGGCTGTCTCAGTAGCCGAAGTCCTGCGTCCACCAAGGACCGCCGGCGCCGAAGTGCACACCGACGCCCAGGGTCTTGAAGTCGCAGTTCAGTATGTTGGCGCGGTGGCCCTCGCTGTTCATCCAGGCGTCCATGACCGCCGCCGCGTCCGCCTGGCCACGGGCTATGTTCTCGCCGCCGAGCGCGGTGATGCCGGCCTTCGCCGCCCGGTCCCACGGGCTGAGGCCGGTCGGGTCGGTGTGGTCGAAGAAGTCGCGCAGGGCCATGTCCTCGCTGAAGGACTGGGCGAGATCCGTCAGGGCGCCGTTCGCCGTGACCGGGGTGCAGCCGGCCTTGGCCCGCTCCTCGTTGACCAGCGTGAGCACCGCGGCCTGCGCGGCGGCCTCGGCCGACACCACCACCGGGGCGGTGGCCGCCGGCGCCTTCGGCCTCGCGACCTCGGAGACCGGGGCAGAGGGCTCCGCGGGCTCGGCGGTCTTGCCCGGCTCGGTGGTCACCGGTTCCTGGGAAGGCGTCGCCGTCGGCGCGGCGGCCGCCGACGTCGAGGGAGGTGCGGAAGGGGAGGAGGCGCGGTCGGCGTCCCGGCTCGTCGACTGGTCGTCCCGGCTGTCCGCGCTGCCCGACGTGCCGCCCTGCTGGGTCTCCTGGCTGGACGGGGAACCGACGGCCTGGACGTTGTCGGACTTGTTGCCCCCACCGCCGAGCGCGTAGTTCTCCGCGCCCGGCACCACTCCGGCCGCGACGGCGACGGTGCCCAGGGCCACGGCCGCCGAGACGCCGAGCAGACCCGTGCGAACGGGCGTGGCCACCTTCCGCTTGCGGTGCGAGCGCGCGGCCGCCGTGCTGGGGAGGTCGGCGATGGCGGCGTAGCCGTACAGGTTCTCCGGCCCGTAGCTTTCCGTGAGGGGTCCGTTCGTATCGGTGACCCCGGTGGCGCGGCCTGTGGCGGCGCGGCCGGCGGCGGAGCGTCGGTGGCGTCCCATCTCCTGGCCTTCCTCGATCTTTCGGTCAGCGTCCCTCACTCGAAAGAGTGAGTTTCATATGAGACTCATTGGACCGGGACGGTACCGCATGGCGGGAGGGGAGGAAGTGCCCGGAGAGACTTTGTCCGGTTAGCGTGCACACATGAACGAGGTTGTACGACTGGTCGTGTGGGTACGCGGGCGCGTCCAGGGTGTCGGTTTCCGCTGGTTCACCCGTGCCAGGGCGCTGGAGATCGGCGGCCTGAGTGGTTTTGCTCTCAATCTGGACGACGGACGGGTCCAGGTGGTCGCGGAGGGCCCCAGGTCCGCGTGCGAGGGCCTGCTGGACTGGCTCCAGGGGGACGACACACCCGGGAGGGTGGACGGAGTCACTGAGATCTGGGACACGCCCCGGGGGATCTACGACGACTTCGCCATCCGGTGACGGTGACCGGCGCGAGGCCCCGGCCGGAAGCCCCGGCGCGTGCCTCCGGCACCCGCCGGGAGCGGAAACCGCCTGGTGGTTGCCAAGAACGGCTTGTCGTGGCAGGCTCCGGGATAAGGATGATCTCCACAGCCCCAGGGCCCCGCAGGAGTCGCAGCGCAGCCGTCCCAGAGCCGCGCGACAGCGGGTTGCCCCCCGATACGGGGCGTGATCGTGTTGACCGTCAAACTTTTTGGTGAGACGCTGAAAGCCCCGCGCACCTTAGCTGTTTGGCATGTGGAACCGCAGCAAGAATTTAGCAAGTGCCAAGCATCGCGGGTGCGATTCCCTCACGACCCACACCGCTTCGGTCGGTCACTCAGTGTGGAGGACCATCCATCATGGCAAAGGCGCTTCTCGGTTACGTCGGCGGTTCCGACCCGCGACTCATTGCCGAGATGCGACGGCTCCAGCAGCGCGTCCAGGACCTCGAATCCGAGCTCGGACGGATTCAGGCCGAGAACGACGCGCTCGCGGCTGCCGCTTCTCACGACTCGCTTCTCGAGAGCATCGACGTACCCCAGGCGGAGCCTGCGCTCACCTGATCACTGCACCGCATCACGACAGCAGTGGTTGGGCAGCCCCTATCAACCGCTAAGTTGTCAGATTTGCAAGGGACGCCTCTTCGGCGTCCCTTCTTCTTTCCCCCGCCTGTACCTCAAGCTCTTGTACGTCTGGTGTGCCCTGCACGTTCATGGGTGAAACCGCGGGTTCATGGAGTGAGACCGGCCCGAAAGGTAGAGTCCGGCGGCGTGCACCTCAAGGCTCTGACCCTGCGCGGGTTCAAATCGTTCGCCTCGGCGACCACGCTGCGCTTCGAGCCGGGCATCACCTGCGTCGTGGGCCCCAACGGCTCGGGCAAGTCCAACGTCGTGGACGCCCTGAGCTGGGTGATGGGCGAGCAGGGCGCCAAGTCGCTGCGCGGCGGGAAGATGGAGGACGTCATCTTCGCCGGCACCACCGGCCGCCCCCCGCTGGGCCGCGCCGAGGTGTCCCTGACCATCGACAACTCCGACGGGGCGCTGCCCATCGAGTACGCCGAGGTCACCATCACGCGGATCATGTTCCGCAACGGCGGCAGCGAGTACCAGATCAACGGCGACACCTGCCGGCTCCTCGACATCCAGGAACTCCTGTCCGACTCCGGCATCGGCCGCGAGATGCACGTGATCGTCGGGCAGGGACAGCTCGACTCCGTCCTGCACGCCGACCCGATGGGCCGCCGCGCGTTCATCGAGGAGGCGGCCGGCGTCCTCAAGCACCGCAAGCGCAAGGAGAAGGCGCTGCGGAAGCTCGACGCGATGCGGGCGAACCTCGCCCGGGTCCAGGACCTGACCGACGAACTCCGCCGCCAGCTCAAGCCCCTCGGCAGACAGGCCGCCGTCGCCCGCCGCGCCGCCGTCATCCAGGCCGACCTGCGCGACGCCCGGCTCCGCCTCCTCGCCGACGACCTCGTACGACTCAGGCAGGCGCTCCAGACGGAGATCGCGGACGAGGCGGCGCTCAAGGAGCGCAAGGACGCGGCCGAGGCCGACCTGAAGAAGGCGCTCCAGCGCGAAGCGCTCCTGGAGGAGGAGGTGCGCCGCCTCACGCCCCGCCTCCAGCGTGCGCAGCAGACCTGGTACGAGCTGTCGCAGCTCGCCGAGCGGGTGCGCGGCACGGTCTCGCTGGCCGACGCGCGTGTGAAGAGCGCCACCTCGGCGCCCGCGGAGGAGCGGCGCGGGCGTGATCCCGAGGACATGGAGCGCGAGGCCGCGCGCATCCGCGAGCAGGAGGCCGAGCTCGAAGCGGCCCTGGAGGCCGCCGAGCACGCCCTGGAGGACACGGTCGCGCACCGGGCCGAGCTGGAGCGCGAGCTCGCCGTCGAGGAACGCCGGCTCAAGGACGTGGCCCGGGCCATCGCCGACCGGCGTGAGGGCCTGGCCCGGCTCAACGGACAGGTCAACGCCGCGCGTTCACGGGCCGCCTCCGCCCAGTCCGAGATCGACCGGCTGGCCGCCGCCCGCGACGAGGCCCAGGAACGGGCGGTCACGGCGCAGGAGGAGTACGAGCAGTTGAAGGCCGAGGTCGACGGCCTCGACGCCGGCGACGCCGAGCTGACGGAGCGGCACGAGGCGGCCAAACGGGCGCTCACCGACGCGGAGTCCGCCCTCACCGAGGCCCGCGAGGCCGCCACCGCGGCCGAACGCAGGCGGGCCGCGACCCAGGCCCGTCACGAGGCACTGGCACTCGGCCTGCGCCGCAAGGACGGTACGGGGGCGCTGCTGGCGGCGCGGGACCGGCTCACGGGGCTCCTCGGCCCCGCCGCCGAACTGCTCTCCGTCACCCCCGGGTACGAGGTCGCCCTAGCGGCCGCCTTCGGTACGGCGGCGGACGCCATCGCGGTCACCACACCCGCCTCGGCGGCCGAGGCCATCCGCCTGCTGCGCAAACAGGACGCCGGACGGGCGGCGCTGCTGCTGGCGGGGGCACCGGAGGAGACGCCGGCAGCAGGGACCGGGGACGGTGCCGTGCCGCGTGGGACCGGGCGCCGGGACGTGCCCGCCGGTGAACCGGGCGGCCCGGACCGGCCGGACGGCCACCCCGGCTCCGGGCAGCCCGCGCGGCACCACGGCGACGGCGCCGGGAACGCCGGGACCGCGCCCGGCCACCCCACCGGTCCTCTCCACGCCGCGGACCTCGTCCGGGGCCCGGCGGACCTCATGCCGGCCGTACGGCGGCTGCTGCGCGGGATCGTCGTGGTCGGCACCCTGGAGGACGCCGAGGACCTGGTCTACGCGCGGCCGGGGCTGACCGCGGTCACCGCCGAGGGCGACCTGCTCGGGGCACACTTCGCGCACGGCGGCTCCGCCGGCGCGCCCAGCCTGCTGGAGGTGCAGGCGTCCGTCGACGAGGCGGCGGCCGAGCTCGAAGAACTCGCCGTGCGCTGCGAGGACCTCGGCGAGGCGCAGCGCCGGGCCGCCGAGCGGCGCAAGGAGCGGGCCGCGCTCGTCGAGGAACTGGGGGAGCGGCGCCGGGCCGCCGAGCGGGAGAAGTCGTCCGTGGCCCAGCAGTTGGGGCGGCTGGCGGGGCAGGCGCGCGGCGCCGCCGGGGAGGCCGAGCGGAGCACCGCCGCCGCCGCGCGGGCGCAGGAGGCGCTGGACCGGGCGGTGGACGAGGCGGAGGTGCTGGCCGAGCGGCTGGCCGTCGCCGAGGAGATGCCCGTGGAGGAGGAGCCCGACACCGCCGTGCGGGACCGGCTCGCCGCCGACGGGGCCAACGCGCGGCAGACCGAGATGGAGGCCAGGCTCCAGGTGCGTACGCACGAGGAGCGGGTGAAGGGGCTGGCGGGGCGGGCCGAGGGGCTCGACCGGGCGGCGCGTGCGGAACGCGAGGCACGCGCGCGTGCGGAGCAGCGGCGGGCCCGGCTGCGGCACGAAGCGGCGGTCGCCGAGGCCGTCGCCTCCGGTGCCCGGCAACTGCTCGCGCACGTCGAGGTCTCACTGGGCCGGGCCGAGGAGGAGCGGGGCGCCGCCGAGAACGCCAGGACGTACAAGGAGCAGGCGCTCGGGGCCGTCCGGAGCGAGGGGCGCGACCTCAAGGCGGAGCTGGACAAGCTCACGGACTCGGTCCACCGCGGCGAGGTGCTCGGCGCCGAGAAGCGGATGCGTATGGAGCAGCTGGAGACCAAGGCGCTGGAGGAGCTCGGCGTCGAACCGGCGGGGCTGGTCGCGGAGTACGGTCCTGACCAGCTCGTACCGCCCTCGCTGGCCGCCGAGGGCGAGGAGCTGCCGGAGGACCCCGAGCACCCGCGCAACCAGCCCCGGCAGTTCCACCGCGCGGAGCAGGAGCGACGGCTCAAGTCGGCCGAGCGGGCCTATCAGCAGCTGGGGAAGGTCAACCCGCTCGCCCTGGAGGAGTTCGCCGCGCTGGAGGAGCGTCACAAGTTCCTCAGCGAGCAGCTGGAGGACCTGAAGAAGACGCGTGCCGATCTGCTCCAGGTGGTGAAGGAGGTCGACGAACGGGTCGAACAGGTCTTCACCGAGGCGTACCGGGACACCGCACGGGAGTTCGAAGGTGTCTTCAGCCGACTCTTCCCGGGGGGTGACGGGCGGCTGATCCTGACCGATCCCGACAACATGCTCACCACGGGTGTGGATGTCGAGGCGAGGCCCCCGGGCAAGAAGGTGAAGCGGCTGTCCCTGCTCTCCGGCGGTGAGCGTTCCCTCACGGCCGTGGCGCTCCTGGTGTCGATCTTCAAGGCGCGGCCCAGCCCGTTCTACGTGATGGACGAGGTCGAGGCGGCGCTGGACGACACCAATCTGCAGCGGCTGATCCGGATCATGCAGGAGCTCCAGGAGGCCTCCCAGCTGATCGTGATCACGCATCAGAAGCGCACGATGGAGGTCGCCGACGCGCTGTACGGGGTCTCCATGCAGGGTGACGGTGTGTCGAAGGTCATCAGCCAGCGGCTCCGCTAGGGCCGGGGCGGCCCGGCGGCCGGAGCCGGAGCGGGCGGAGTGCCTCCCGGTTCTCGGGGTAGGCGGACCACGTCAGCCTCAAGCCTTCAAGACTTGAACACGATGGCCTCACCGGAGCGGGGAAAAGTCACAGCAGTCTGATTATTAACTTCGATACTTGAAGGCATAGTCTCTGCTGCGTTGCTTTTACCTTCAGGTGGTGGGTGGCGTGAAGCTATGCGCCACTGGAACCACCACCGGAGGGCTTGCCCCCACACCCCGGCAGCGAGGCCGGTGGCCCGAGGAGTTACACGTGACCAGCACTGCGCAGGCACCCCAATCAGGAGCCGGGACGGCTCACCCCGAACATCTCGGGCACGTCATCTTCATCGCGGCGGCGGCCGCGATGGGCGGTTTCCTCTTCGGCTACGACAGCGCCGTGATCAACGGCGCCGTCGAAGCGATCCGCGGCCGCTACGACATCGGTTCCGCGGCGCTGGCGCAGGTCATCGCCATCGCGCTGATCGGCTGCGCCATCGGCGCGGCCACCGCGGGCCGGATAGCCGACCGCATCGGCCGTATCCGCTGCATGCAGATCTCCGCCGTCCTCTTCACGGTCAGCGCCGTCGGTTCCGCGCTTCCGTTCGCGCTGTGGGACCTCGCCCTGTGGCGCATCATCGGCGGATTCGCCATCGGCATGGCCTCCGTCATCGGCCCCGCCTACATCGCCGAGGTCTCCCCGGCGGCCTACCGCGGCCGGCTCGGCTCCTTCCAGCAGGCCGCGATCGTCATCGGCATCGCCATCTCGCAGCTGGTCAACTGGGGCATCCTGAACGCCGCGGGCGGCGACCAGCGCGGCAAGCTCATGGGCCTCGAGGCCTGGCAGGTCATGCTCGGCGTCATGGTCATCCCGGCCGTCCTGTACGGCCTGCTCTCCTTCGCGATCCCCGAGTCGCCGCGCTTCCTGATCTCCGTGGGCAGGCGCGACCGCGCCCATGAGGTGCTCAAGGAGGTCGAGGGCGACCGGATCGACCTGAACGCCCGCGTCGCCGAGATCGAGCACGCCATGAAGAGCGAGCACAAGTCGAGCTTCAAGGACCTGCTCGGCGGCAGCTTCTTCTTCAAGCCGATCGTCTGGGTCGGCATCGGCCTGTCGGTCTTCCAGCAGTTCGTCGGCATCAACGTCGCGTTCTACTACTCCTCGACGCTGTGGCAGTCGGTCGGCGTCGACCCCTCGCAGTCGTTCTTCTACTCGTTCACCACGTCGATCATCAACATCATCGGCACCGTGATCGCCATGATCTTCGTCGACCGGGTCGGCCGTAAGCCGCTCGCGCTCATCGGCTCCGTGGGCATGGTCATCGGCCTCGGCCTCGAGGCGTGGGCGTTCTCCTACGACCTGGTGGGCGGCAAGCTGCCGGCCACCCAGGGCTGGGTCGCCCTGATCGCCGCGCACGTCTTCGTCCTCTTCTTCGCCCTCTCCTGGGGTGTCGTGGTCTGGGTCTTCCTCGGCGAGATGTTCCCGAACCGGATCCGTGCCGCCGCCCTCGGCGTGGCCGCCTCCGCGCAGTGGATCGCCAACTGGGCCATCACCGCGAGCTTCCCGTCGCTGGCCGACTGGAACCTCTCCGCGACCTACGTGATCTACACGGTCTTCGCCGCGCTCTCCATCCCCTTCGTGCTCAAGTACGTCAAGGAGACCAAGGGCAAGGCCCTGGAGGAGATGGGCTAGGCCCGCACCCCCCCGACACGGGGAGAAGGGCCAAGTCCCCGCTGCCCCTCTCCTCGTACTCGTGAGAGACGTACTGCCCCGGCTCAGCCTTCCAGGTCCCTGAGCCGGGGCAGTACGTCTTCGCAGAACAGGCGCAGGCTGCGCCAGCCCTCCTCGACGGGCATCCCACCGGACAGCGGATGGAGCACATGGTGGTCGAGGCCCTGGGCCGCACACGCCTCCGGCGTCAGGATGCGGTACACGCCCTCGGCACGCAGCTCCTCGACGGTGGTGGCCGCCGACTTCACCGCCGACCGGATGTCACCGGACTGCCAGGAGGCGTACGTCCGTGCCTCGTGCAGGAAGTGCCGGCCGTACGCGGCCCACGTCCGGTCCGGGTCCTCGGCGATGTGCAGCAGCGGGGTCTCGGCGGCGGGCATCATGGTCCAGCCCTCGGTGCCGTACTCGATCAGCCGCTCCTTGTAGTAGGCCTCCAGGTCGGGAAGGTGCGCGCTGGGGAAGAACGGCAGCCCGAGCCGGGCGGCGCGCCGGGCGGCGGCCCGGGAGGACCCGCCCACCAGCAGCAGCGGATGCGGATCCGAGAAGGGGCGCGGGGTGACCCGTACGGTCCGGCCCCGGTAGGTGAACTCCTCGCCGGTCCACGCCTTCAGCACCGTCTCCAGCAGCTCGTCCTGGAGCCGGCCGCGCCGTTTCCAGTCGACGTCGAACAGGGCGTACTCCTCCGGCCGGTAGCCGATGCCCGCCACCGTCACCAGACGGCCGCCGCTCAGCAGGTCGAGTACGGCGACGTCCTCGGCGAGCCGCAGCGGATCGTGCAGCGGGCCGATGATCGCCGAGACGGTGACCGCGAGGTGCCGGGTCGCGCCGAGGACCGCGCCCGCGAAGGTGAACGGCGAGGGCAGCCAGTTGTCGGCGACGCCGTGATGTTCCTCGGTCTGCACGGTGGTGACGCCGTGCTCGTCGGCGTAGGCGGACATCTCGACCGCGGCCCGGTAGCGGGCGCTCAGCGACGCGGGGGTCGCGTCCGGGGCGACGAGGTTGAAGCGCACGACCGTCACGGGCATGGGGAGCCCCCCTTCGTGTGTGGAGGAGGACGGTAGCTGACGGACCGTCAGACAGCCATAGTCGCGCACTCCTCGGCGGGTTCCGCCCCGGGAGCCACGGGGGGTTTCGGCAGCACGGCGTAGAGGAGGAAGGAGGTCACCATCGTCGCCGCCCAGCCGAGGCCGTACGCGCCGACCGGGTTGCCCGTCGCCAGCGGGCCCGTGAACCAGTCGGACGTGGTGAACAGCAGCCCGCAGCCGAGGCCGACCGCCCACGCCGTGACCGCGGCCGGGCTGAAGCCGCCCCGGTACCAGTAGGCGCTGGTGCGCGTGGTGTCGAGCAGGGCGCCGGCGTCGTAGGCCGGGCGGCGCAGCATGTCCGCGCCGAAGACGCCGGCCCAGGCCGAGAACGTGACCGCGAGCAGGGTCAGGAACGCGAGGAACGAGCCGATGAAGGAGGGGGCGACCAGCATCAGGACGCCGCCGAGGAGCAGCGAGATGACGGCGTTGACGCAGACCGCCCAGGGGCGTGCCAGCCTGACGCCGAGGGTCTGCGCGGTGAAGCCCGCCGAGTACATCGACATGGCGTTGATCAGCACCATGCCGACCAGGGCGATCAGCAGGTAGGGGACCGCCATCCACAGCGGCAGGACGGCGCCGAGGAACGAGACCGGGTCGGCGGCCGAGGCCAGGTCCGGCGTGGCGACCGCCATGACCGCGCCCATCAGGGTCAGCGGGAGCACGACGACGACGGCGCCGCCGAGCGAGCAGCACACGATCGCCGCGGACGAGGCACGGCGCGGAAGATAGCGCGTGAAGTCCGGAGCCGAGGGCGCCCAGCTGATCCCGCCCGCCGCGATCAGGCCGATGCCCGTGATCATCAGGTGCGCCGGTCCCGGCGGCCTCCGCAGGACCTCGGGCCAGTCGGTCCTGGCGGCCAGACGGCCGAGGACGACGAGGGAGAAGGCGGCGAAGAGGTAGGCCGCCCACTTGTTGCACCGGTGCACGGCGTTGATGCCGAGGCCGGAGATCGCGAACGTCGCGACCACGAAGAGCAGCAGTGTGACGAGCGTCAGGAACGTGTTGCTCCTGATGCCGAAGACGATGTCCAGGACGGTCAGCAGGGCGTAGGCGCCGGTCACCGCGTTGATCGTCTCCCAGCCCCAGCGCGAGACCCAGATCAATGAGCCGGGCAGGAGGTTCCCGCGCTGGCCGAAGACGGCACGGGACAGGGCCATGCCGGGCGCGCCGCCCCGCTTGCCCGCGATGCCGATCAGTCCGACCAGGCCGTACGACACGGCCGGCGCCGCGGTGGCGACCACCAGGGTCTGCCGGAGGTCGAGCCCGTACGTGACGGCCAGCGTGGCGCCCATGGTCAGCAGCAGCACGGTGATGTTGGCCGCCACCCAGGTGGGGAAGAGGTCGCGGGTCCTGGCGTGCCGCCGGGAGTTCGGCACGGGCTCGATGCCACGCGTTTCGAGGGCGCCATCGGAGTGCTCGGTGGTGCTCATGGGCAATGATCATAGATTACGTAGGTTTGTCGTCTTTGCTCGCTTCTTGTTCCGCTGTGAGGTCACGGATTCCTTCCCCGGCAAGGGAATCTCCCTCCCCGGGGAGCGATGACTGATACTGGGGGCGTTATGGAAACCGTCATCCTTGCTGTAGTCATCGCCGTGGTCGTGATCGGCGCACTCGGCGGGCTCGTCATCGGCAGTCGCCGCAGGAAGCCGCTGCCCCCGGCGCCCCCCACCACGCCCGACATCACCGCCCCTCCCGCCGAACCGCACCTCGGCGACGAGGCCGAGACCCCGCGCGACGAAGCGCGCCGGACGATAGAGGAGGTGGACCTTCCGGACGGCTCGTCGCCGTCCGGCGTCGCCGTCGAGGAACCCGCGCCCGTCATCGAGGCGCCCTCGATCGAGATCCCGGAACCCACCGCCGGACGCCTGGTGCGGCTGCGCGGCCGGCTCTCCCGCTCGCAGAACGCCCTCGGCAAGGGGCTGCTCACGCTCCTGTCGCGCGAGCACCTCGACGAGGACACCTGGGAGGAGATCGAGGACACGCTCCTGACCGCGGACGTCGGCGTGCAGCCCACCCAGGACCTGGTCGAACGGCTGCGTGAGCGGGTGAAGGTGCTCGGCACCCGCACGCCCGACGAACTGCGCGCACTGCTGCGCGAGGAACTCCTCCAGATCCTCGTCCCCGAGTTCGACCGGACCGTCAGGACCGACTCCAACCTCGACACCCCGGGCATCGTGATGGTCGTCGGTGTCAACGGCACCGGGAAGACCACCACCACCGGCAAGCTCGCCCGCGTGCTCGTCGCCGACGGCAAGAACGTGGTGCTCGGCGCAGCCGACACCTTCCGCGCCGCCGCCGCCGACCAGCTCCAGACCTGGGGCGAGCGCGTCGGCGCCCGCACCGTGCGCGGCCCCGAGGGCGGCGACCCCGCCTCGATCGCCTTCGACGCGGTCAAGGAGGGCATCGAGGAGGGCGCGGACGTCGTCCTCATCGACACCGCCGGGCGCCTGCACACCAAGACCGGCCTCATGGACGAGCTCGGCAAGGTCAAGCGCGTCGTCGAGAAGCACGCGCCGCTCGACGAGGTACTGCTCGTCCTCGACGCCACGACCGGCCAGAACGGTCTCATCCAGGCGCGGGTCTTCGCCGAGGTCGTCGACATCACCGGCATCGTGCTGACCAAGCTGGACGGCACCGCCAAGGGCGGCATCGTGATCGCGGTCCAGCGCGAGCTGGGCGTGCCGGTCAAGCTGGTGGGTCTGGGCGAGGGCGCGGACGACCTGGCGCCGTTCGAGCCCGCCGCGTTCGTGGACGCGCTCATCGGTGAGTGATCCCGGCTTAGTCGCACGGAAAAGCGCCCGTTCCCCCGCCGTGAGACGGGAACGGGCGCTTCGTCGTACCGGCCGCGCGGGCCGTCGTCACGCCCGCGAGCGGTGCGCCACGTAGGCCAGCGTCCCCAGCAGCAGCCGCGCCTGCGGCGGCCGGGTCGCCGAGTCCAGGGCGGGGGAGCGCAGCCAGCGGACCGGGCCGAGGCCGGCGCGGTCCGAGGGCGGGGCCGTGACGAACGCGCCCGGGCCCAGGCCGTGCAGGTCGAGGGACGCGTCGTCCCAGCCCATCCGGTAGAGCAGCTCGGGAAGCTCGGCCGCCGCGCCGGGGGCGACGAAGAAGTGGGCGCGGCCGTCCGGGGTGGCGGTCACGGGACCGGTGGGCAGGCCCATCCGCTCCAGCCTGACCAGCGCCCGCCGGCCGGCGGGCTCGGCGACCTCGATCACGTCGAAGGCGCGGCCGACCGGCAGCATCATCGCGGCACCCGGGAACTCGGACCAGGCCTCGGACACCTCGTCGAGCGTCGCGCCCGCCGGGATCACCGGAGCGAAGTCCAGCGGATGCGCCCCCGGCGCAGAGCAGCCGGCCCTTCCGCACGAACACGCCCCCGCGGCGGCCCGGGCGCCGGGCACCACGTCCCATCCCCACAGTCCGGTGAACTCGGCCACCGCGGTGCACTCCGACGAGCGGCCGCGGCGGCGGGAGCCGGGCCGGATCTCGCGAATCCCCCGGCTGCTGCCGATCGTGAAGCCCATGCCCCCTCCAACGGGTCAGACGCACCCGCGGTTACGACCCGGATGCGATCCGTTACTCACTGTGCCCGCGCCTGTGCCCGTGCCCATGTCTGTGCCCATGCCCCGGCTGCCCCCGCGGCCCTGACGGCGCGCGGGAGTGCTCCGAGGGGTGCGTTCCGCTGTGTGCGCCCCCGCATGCATCGCTACGCCCACTTCTGGCTGTCCTATGTCAAGTGAATCGCGTACTGGCGATCCGGAGTTCATTCGAAGGGGTGGCGAAAGGTGGCGTTTCACGGATCGCCATGGCTGGACGGGTGATCGTAGGATTACTTTGAGTGCACGAGTCCTGGGGACGAATGCACTCGTGGGTATGCCGGAGGCAACTCGGCTTCCCGTTCGAAGGGTGAGAACCACCGGACGTGCGGCCGTATTTACCGGCATTCTGATAGGGCTTGGCGCACGCAGCGTACAAGTGGTCTCAGGGATGGGGGCGTTCCAGTGGGCGGCAACGGCGGAAGCGGTGTGAACGCTGACAAGCGCCCGAATGAGCTGTTGGGCTCGTGGTTCGTGCGCAGCGGCTGGTCGAAGGGCGAGCTGGCGCGTCAAGTGAACCGCAGGGCCCGTCAACTGGGGGCCAGTCACATCTCCACGGACACCTCGCGGGTGCGCCGCTGGCTGGACGGCGAGAACCCGCGCGAGCCGATCCCGCGGATCCTGTCCGAGCTGTTCTCCGAGCGGTTCGGCTGTGTCGTCGCCGTCGAGGACCTCGGGCTGCGCGCCGCCCACCAGTCACCTTCCGTGTCGGGTGTCGACCTGCCCTGGACCGGCCCGCAGACCGTCGCGCTGATCAGCGAGTACTCACGCAGCGACCTGATGCTCGCGCGCCGCGGCTTCCTCGGCAGCTCGCTGGCCCTCTCCGCCGGACCGTCCCTCATCGAGCCGATGCAGCGCTGGCTGGTGCCCACCCCCACGCCGCCCCCGGAGGAGCCCGAGCACCCGTCCGCCGCCCGCCGCGCCGGCCGGCTCTCCGCACCGGAGCTGGACCTCCTGGAGTCCACCACCGTGATGTTCCGCCAGTGGGACGCCCAGTGCGGCGGCGGTCTGCGGCGCAAGGCCGTCGTCGGCCAGCTGCGCGAGGTGACCGACCTGCTCCAGGAGCCGCAGCCCGCCGCGACCAGCCGCCGTCTGTTCAAGGTCGCCGCCGAGCTGGCCGAGCTGGCGGGCTGGATGAGCTACGACGTGGGTCTCCAGCCCACCGCGCAGAAGTACTTCGTGCTCGCCCTGCACGCCTCCAAGGAGGCCGGCGACAAACCGCTGGGCTCGTACATCCTCTCCAGCATGAGCCGCCAGATGATCCACCTCGGCCGGCCCGACGACGCCCTGGAACTGATCCACCTCGCGCAGTACGGGAGCCGGGACTGCGCGAGCCCGCGCACCCAGTCCATGCTGTATGCGATGGAGGCCCGCGCCTACGCCAACATGGGACAGCCGGGAAAGTGCAAGCGTGCCGTCCGGATGGCCGAGGACAGCTTCGAGGACGTCCACGACTGGGACGACCCCGATCCCGACTGGATCCGCTTCTTCTCGCAGGCCGAGCTGCACGGCGAGAACTCGCACTCCTACCGCGACCTCGCCTACGTCGCGGGCCGCAGCCCCACCTACGCCTCGCTCTCCGAGCCCCTGATGCAGAAGGCCGTCGACCTCTTCGCCAAGGACAGCGAACACCAGCGTTCGTACGCACTCAACCTCATCGGCATGGCCACCGTGCACCTGCTGCGGCGCGAGCCCGAGCAGAGTGCGGTATTGGCCAAGGACGCGATGGCGGTCGCCAGGAAAGTGCGCTCGGAGCGCGTCAACACTCGTATCCGAAAGACGGTCGACACGGCCGTCCGTGACTTCGGTGAACTCGCGGAGGTCGTGGACCTCGCCGAGCAGCTCGCCGTCGATCTGCCGGAGACCGCCGAGGCGGTCTGAGCCCAGGCCGCGCAAGCGGCCCGATCCCAGTACCCCGGCCACGGCCGGCCGTCCCGAACTGCCCGACTCGGCTCCCCCATGCCAGGTCATCGGACGACCGACCGTGGCCGGTTTCTTCGTATCCGGGGAAGGTTGCGCAACAATAACGATCGCTCCGCCCGGTATCGGGCAGTTCATGCACGCGTAACACACGAGACGCCTTCGTCACTGCGGCGAAACATCGAGGGGCGTCGACGGAAACCGCGCTGCGTCAATCTCATGGCGCATAACCGGCCCACCCCTCATGACCGCTCAGGCTTCGCCCGCACGGGGCCGTACCAACGACGAGGAGACGCCGATGGCACCAGCCATCACGCTAGCCGCAGAAGCTCCCAAGCTCTCGGCCGCCAACACCGGGTTCATGCTCATCTGTTCCGCCCTGGTGCTGATCATGACCCCCGGCCTGGCCTTCTTCTACGGAGGCATGGTCCGGGTCAAGAGCACCCTGAACATGCTGATGATGAGCTTCATCAGCATGGGGATCATCACGATCCTGTGGGTCCTGTACGGCTTCTCCCTCGCCTTCGGCACGGACAAGGGCTCCTTCATCGGCTGGACCTCGGACTGGGTCGGCCTCAGCAACGTCGGCCTGACGGAACTGTGGCCCGGATACACCATTCCGATCTTCGTCTTCATGGTCTTCCAGCTGATGTTCGCCATCATCACGCCCGCGCTGATAAGCGGTGCGCTGGCGGACCGGGTGAAGTTCACGGCGTGGTCGCTGTTCATCACGCTGTGGGCCACGGTCGTCTACTTCCCGGTCGCCCACTGGGTCTGGGGCACCGGCGGCTGGGCGTTCGACCTCGGCGTGATCGACTTCGCGGGCGGTACGGCGGTCCACATCAACGCGGGTGCCGCGGCGCTCGGCGTGATCCTCGTCATCGGCAAGCGCGTCGGCTTCAAGAAGGACCCGATGCGCCCGCACAGCCTCCCGCTGGTGATGCTCGGCTCCGGTCTGCTGTGGTTCGGCTGGTTCGGGTTCAACGCCGGCTCGTGGCTCGGCAACGACGACGGCGTCGGCGCGCTGATGTTCGTCAACACGCAGGTCGCCACCGCCGCCGCCATGCTGGCCTGGCTCATCTACGAGAAGATCCGCCACGGCGCGTTCACCACGCTGGGCGCCGCCTCCGGCGCGGTCGCCGGTCTGGTCGCCATCACCCCGTCCGGCGGCGCGGTCTCCCCGCTCGGCGCGATCGCCGTCGGCGCCATCGCCGGTGTGGTCTGCGCCATGGCCGTCGGCCTGAAGTACAAGTTCGGCTACGACGACTCCCTCGACGTGGTCGGCGTGCACCTCGTCGGCGGTGTCATCGGCTCCCTTCTGATCGGCTTCTTCGCCAGCGGCAAGGGCCAGTCCACCGTCGAGGGCCTCTTCTACGGCGGCGGCCTCACCCAGTTCTGGAAGCAGTGCGCCGGCGTCTTCGCCGTCCTCGGCTACTCCCTCGTCGTCTCCGCGATCCTCGCCTTCCTCATCGACAGGACGATGGGCATGCGGGTGAGCGAGGACGAGGAGATCGCGGGCATCGACCAGGCCGAGCACGCCGAGACCGCATACGACTTCAGCGGAGCGGGCGGCGGCATCGTCGGCGGCTCGGTCTCCGCCCTCGCGGGTACGCAGAGCAAGAAGGTGGACGCATGAAGCTCATCACCGCCGTCGTGAAGCCCCACCGGCTCGACGAGATCAAGGAGGCCCTGCAGGCCTTCGGGGTGCACGGCCTGACGGTCACCGAGGCCAGCGGCTACGGCCGCCAGCGCGGACACACCGAGGTCTACCGTGGTGCCGAGTACACCGTCGACCTGGTCCCCAAGATCCGCATAGAGGTGCTGGCCGAGGACGACGACGCCGAGCAGCTCATCGACGTCGTGGTGAAGGCGGCCCGCACGGGCAAGATCGGTGACGGCAAGGTGTGGTCCATCCCGGTCGAGACGGCCGTCCGGGTCCGGACCGGCGAGCGCGGCCCGGACGCGCTCTAAGCGGAAGAACAGAACAGGAGTCGCTGGGTGACGAGTACGGACATGCGTACGGATGCAGAGGACTCGGGACCCAGCGGCTACGCGGCGGCCCGGCTGCGCCTCCTCCAGGAGGGGGCGCGGTCCGGGCCGCCGCGCCGTGCCGCCCTCGCCGAACTGACGGACGAATGGCTGACCGGCCTCTTCGGAGCGGGCACCCAGGGCGGCAGGAACGGCAAGGACGGCGGCGACGGCGGCACCGGCGCGGACGACGGGGACGGCCGGGACACGGCGCGGCCCTCCCAGAAGAGCGGTGGCGGACGACGGGAGGGCCTGCGCGGGGTCTCGCTCGTCGCCGTCGGCGGCTACGGACGCGGTGAACTCTCCCCGCGCAGCGACCTCGATCTGCTGCTCCTGCACGACGGCAGCGACTCCGGCACGGTCGCCGCTCTCGCCGACCGCATCTGGTACCCCGTCTGGGACCTCGGCCTCGCGCTCGACCACTCGGTCCGCACACCCGGCGAAGCCCGCAAGACCGCCGGCGACGACCTCAAGGTGCAACTGGGACTGCTCGACGCGCGCCACATCGCCGGCGACCTCGGCCTCACCGCCTCCCTGCGTACAGCCGTCCTCGCCGACTGGCGCAACCAGGCACCCAAACGCCTCCCCGAGCTCCAGGAACTCTGCGCCGAACGGGCCGAGCGCCAGGGCGAGCTGCAGTACCTGCTGGAACCGGACCTCAAGGAGGCCCGCGGCGGACTCCGCGACGCCACCGCCCTGCGCGCCGTCGCCGCCTCCTGGCTGGCCGACGCGCCCCGCGAGGGCCTCGCCGACGCCCGGCGGCGCCTGCTCGACGTACGCGACGCGCTGCACCTGACCACCGGACGCGCCACCGACCGGCTCGCGCTCCAGGAACAGGACCAGGTCGCCGCGGAACTGGGACTGCTGGACGCCGACACCCTGCTGCGCCAGGTCTACGAGGCCGCGCGGGTCGTCTCGTACGCCAGCGACGTCACCTGGCGCGAGGTCGGGCGCGTCCTCAAGTCGCGCGCCGTACGGCCCCGGCTGCGCGCCATGCTCGGCGGCGGCCCCAAGCCCGCCGCCGAACGCTCACCCCTCGCCGAGGGGGTCGTCGAGATGGACGGCGAGGTGGTGCTCGCCCGCGCCGCGCGACCCGAGCGCGACCCCGTGCTCCCGCTCCGCGCCGCGGCCGCCGCCGCGCAGTCGGGACTCCCGCTGTCCCTGCACGCCGTGCGGCGCATGGCCGCCGTAGCCCGCCCGCTGCCCACGCCCTGGCCCGCCGAGGCGCGGGAACAGCTCGTCACCCTGCTCGGTTCCGGGCGCCCCACCGTCGAGGTCTGGGAGGCGCTGGAGGCCGAGGGACTGATCACCCAGCTGCTGCCCGACTGGGAACGGGTGCGCTGCCGGCCGCAGCGCAACGCTGTGCACATCTGGACCGTCGACCGCCACCTCATCGAGACGGCCGTCCGCGCCTCCGAGCTGACCCGCCGGGTGGGCCGCCCCGACCTCCTCCTCGTCGCCTCCCTGCTGCACGACATCGGCAAGGGCTGGCCCGGCGACCACTCCGTCGCGGGCGAGATCATCGCCCGCGACGTGGCCACCCGGATCGGCTTCGACCGCGCGGACGTGGCCGTGCTCGCCACCCTCGTACGCCACCACCTGCTGCTCATCGACACGGCGACCCGCCGCGACCTGGAGGACCCGGCGACCGTCCGCTCGGTCGCCGACGCCGTCGGCTCGCAGGGCACCCTCGAACTGCTGCACGCGCTCACCGAGGCGGACGCGCTGGCCACCGGCCCCGCCGCCTGGTCCTCCTGGCGCGGCTCCCTCGTCACCGACCTGGTCAAGCGGGTCGCCGCCGTGCTCGCCGGAGACGCCCCCGAGGAGCCCGAGGCGGCGGCCCCCACGGCCGAGCAGGAACGCCTGGCCATCGAGGCCTTCCGCACCGGCGGCCCGGTCCTGGCCCTGCGCGCGCAGACCGAACCGCCCACCGAGGAGGAGCCCTCCGGAGATCCGGAACCCCTCGGCGTGGAGCTGCTGATCGCCGTCCCCGACCAGCCCGGGGTGCTGCCCGCGGTGGCGGGCGTCCTCGCGATGCACCGCCTGACCGTCCGCACGGCCGAACTGCGCGCGTTCGACCTGCCCGACGGCGTGCGGGGCTCGGTGCTGCTGCTCAACTGGCGGGTCGCCGCCGAGTACGGCTCCCTCCCGCAGGCCGCCCGGCTGCGCGCCGACCTCGTCCGCGCCCTGGACGGTTCCCTGGACATCGCCGCCCGGCTCGCCGAACGCGACGCCGCCTATCCGCGGCGCCGCGGGACCATCGCGCCACCGCCCCGGGTCACGGTCGCCCCGGCGGCCTCCCGGCACGCCACGGTCATCGAGGTCCGCGCGCACGACGCCCCCGGCCTGCTCCACCGCATCGGCCGCGCCCTGGAGGACGCGAGCGTACGGGTGCGCAGCATGCACGTCTCCACACTCGGCGCCAACGCCGTGGACGCCTTCTACGTGACCGGACCCGAGGGCGCGCCACTGCCGGGGGCGGAGGCGGCCACCGTGGCCCGTGGGCTGGAGGAGATGCTGCGGGGATGACCGGCGCCGGGGCCGCCACCGGTCTCGTACGAACGCGGTGGAGACCCCACCGCACCGGGCCGGATACCCTGGAGGGCGATTCCCATCGCCCCCGACCCCTGAGGACAGACGAGCGCCGTGTTCGATACTCTCTCCGATCGCCTCTCAGCGACGTTCAAGAACCTGCGGGGCAAGGGCCGGCTGTCCGAAGCTGACATCGACGCCACCGCACGCGAGATCCGTATCGCGCTCCTCGAGGCCGATGTGGCCCTGCCGGTCGTGCGGACCTTCATCAAGAACGTCAAGGAACGTGCCCTCGGCGCCGAGGTCTCCAAGGCGCTGAACCCGGCCCAGCAGGTCCTGAAGATCGTGAACGAGGAACTCGTCACGATCCTCGGCGGCGAGACCCGCCGTCTGCGGTTCGCCAAGAACCCGCCCACCGTGCTCATGCTCGCCGGTCTGCAGGGTGCCGGTAAGACCACGCTCGCCGGAAAGCTCGGCAAGTGGCTCAAGGACCAGGGCCACTCGCCGCTCCTGGTGGCCGCCGACCTCCAGCGCCCCAACGCCGTGAACCAGCTCAGCGTCGTCGCCGAGCGCGCCGGTGTGGCCGTCTACGCGCCCGAGCCGGGCAACGGCGTCGGCGACCCGGTCAAGGTCGCCAAGGACTCCATGGAGTTCGCGCGGACCAAGGTCCACGACATCGTGATCGTGGACACCGCCGGCCGCCTCGGCATCGACCAGGAGCTGATGCAGCAGGCCGCGGACATCCGTGACGCGGTCAGCCCGGACGAGATCCTCTTCGTCGTCGACGCGATGATCGGCCAGGACGCGGTCAACACCGCCGAGGCCTTCCGCGACGGCGTCGGCTTCGACGGCGTGGTGCTCTCCAAGCTCGACGGTGACGCCCGCGGTGGTGCCGCGCTCTCCATCGCCTCGGTCACCGGCAAGCCGATCATGTTCGCGTCGAACGGCGAGAAGCTCGACGACTTCGACGCCTTCCACCCGGACCGGATGGCCTCCCGCATCCTCGACATGGGTGACCTGCTCACCCTGATCGAGCAGGCGGAGAAGACGTTCAGCCAAGAAGAGGCCGAGAAGATGGCCTCCAAGCTGGCGTCCAAGAAGGGCCAGGACTTCACCCTGGACGACTTCCTGTCCCAGATGGAACAGGTCAGGAAGATGGGCAGCATCAGCAAGCTGCTCGGCATGCTCCCGGGCATGGGCCAGATCAAGGACCAGATCAACAACCTCGACGAGCGCGACGTCGACCGCACGGCCGCCATCATCAAGTCGATGACCCCGGCCGAGCGCCAGGAGCCGACGATCATCAACGGCTCGCGCCGCGCCCGTATCGCCAAGGGTTCCGGCGTCGAGGTCAGCGCGGTCAAGGGCTTGGTCGAACGCTTCTTCGAGGCCCGCAAGATGATGTCCCGCATGGCCCAGGGCGGCGGGATGCCCGGGATGCCGGGCATCCCGGGCATGGGCGGCGGCCCCGGCCGAGCCAAGAAGAAGGTCAAGCAGGCCAAGGGCAAGCAGCGCTCCGGCAACCCGATGAAGCGCAAGCAGCAGGAGGAAGAGGCCGCCGCGCGCCGCGAGGCCGGTGCCCAGCCGGGCGGCGCCTTCGGACTGCCGGCCGGACAGCAGGGCGAGGACTTCGAGCTGCCGGACGAGTTCAAGAAGTTCATGGGCTGATCGCACCGACGCATGGACCGACGGTTCGTCCCGTGCGCCGCCCGTCGTCCCGTACGTCACCGGGGGCGCCCCTCGCCGGAGGGGCGCCCCCGGTGCTTTTCCGGCGGCTTCCTGCGCGTGCTGGCGCGCATTACGTGGCGTAACGTCCTGATATGAGCAACCCTGTGCCGCCACGCAAGGACCCTGATCAGCCGTGGCGTACCGAGGGCACGCCACCCGAACCGAACCCGCCGCCCTCCGGACGACGGAAGATGCCGGGTGGCTGGATAGGCCTGGCGGTCGCCGCTCTGATCGTGTTCGTGATCGCCGTCCTGGCGCTGTCCTTCTTCAACGAGGGCAACGAGCCGACGATCTCCTACACGGAGTTCAGCAAGCAGATCGACGGGGGGAACGTCACCAAGATCTACTCCAAGGGCGACGCGATCCAGGGCGAGCTCAGGACCGCCCAAAACAAGCCGGACGGCGGCGGGAAGTACACCAAGTTCAAGACGCAGCGCCCGTCCTTCGCGGACGACAAACTCTGGCAGAACCTGGAGAAGCGCGGCGTCACGGTGACCGCCTCGCCGGTGGTCCAGCAGCGCAGCCTGCTCTCCAACCTGCTGCTCTCCCTCGCCCCGATCCTGGTCCTGGTCGCGCTGTGGTTCTTCGTCGCGCGGCGGCTGCGGCCGGGGATGGGCGGCCCGGGCGGCATGCTCGGCCGCAAGGCACCCCCGAAACCCGTCGAACTTCAGCCCGGCGCCCAGCGCACGACCTTCGCGGACGTGGCGGGCATCGACGAGGTCGCGGGCGAGCTCAACGACGTCGTGGACTTCCTCAAGAATCCGGGCGCCTACCGCAGGATGGGCGCCAAGATGCCGCGCGGCGTACTCCTCGCGGGCCCTCCCGGCACCGGAAAGACCCTGCTGGCGCGAGCGGTGGCGGGCGAGGCGGGAGTGCCCTTCTTCTCGGCCTCGGCGTCGGAGTTCATCGAGATGATCGTCGGCGTGGGTGCCTCGCGCGTCCGTGAGCTCTTCGCCGAGGCCCGCAAGGTCGCCCCCTCCATCATCTTCATCGACGAGATCGACACCATCGGACGCGCCCGCGCCGGCGGCTCGGCGATGGGCGGCCACGACGAGCGCGAGCAGACCCTGAACCAGATCCTCACCGAGATGGACGGCTTCTCGGGCGCCGAGGGCGTCATCGTCATCGCCGCGACCAACCGCGCCGACATCCTGGACCCGGCACTGACCCGGCCCGGCCGCTTCGACCGCGTCGTCAACGTCTCACCGCCCGACCGCTGCGGCCGCGAGGCGATCCTGGAGATCCACACCCGCGAGATCCCGCTCTCCCCGGACGTGGACCTGGCCCAGGTGGCCCGGACGACCCCGGGCATGACGGGTGCCGATCTGGCCAACCTCGCCAACGAGGCGGCGCTGCTCGCGGTCAAGCGCAAGCAGGAGCAGGTGACGCGCTCGGACCTCTCCGAGGCGCTGGAGAAGGTGCAGCTGGGTGCCGAACGCCCCCTGGTCATGCCCTACGAGGAGCGCCGCCGCACGGCGTACCACGAGAGCGGCCACGCCCTGCTCGGCATGCTGCGGCCGGGCGCCGACCCGGTCCGCAAGATCACCATCGTCCCGCGCGGGCGCGCGCTCGGCGTCACGCTCTCGACCCCGGACGCCGACCGCTACGCGTACACCGAGGAGTACCTGCGCGGCCGGATCATCGGCGCCCTCGGCGGCATGGCCGCCGAACACGTCGTCTACGCGGTCGTCACCACCGGCTCCGAGAACGACCTCGAACAGGTCACCAACATCGTCCGCGGCATGGTCGCCCGCTGGGGCATGACCGAACGCGTCGGCCGGCTCTCCGCCCTCCCGGGCGACGCCCAGCAGGCCTACGGCCTCGCCGCCGCCCCGGCGACCCTCGACTCCATCGACCACGAGATGCGCCGCATCGTCGACGAGTGCTACGAGGAGGCCTGCCAGAACCTCCGCGACCACCGCGACCAGCTGGACGCGCTGGCGGAGGCACTGCTCGCCAACGAGACGCTGGAGGAGGCGGACGCGTACCGGATCGCGGGCATCACCCGGACACGGAAGGAGGAGGCCTGAGCCCTCGCCCTCCGCGGCCGCGCCGGACCCTCCGGCCTACCTGGTCCGGGCGATCAGATACCGGAAGACGTTCGGCATCCACACCGTCCCGTCCCGCCGGCGATGGGGGTGGAGCGCCTCCGTGAGTTCCTTGTCGACCTGGACCTCGTCCGTCGCGGCCACCGCCGCGTCCAGCAGCCCGGTCGACATGAGCCCCCGTACCGCGCTCTCCACGTCCGCGTACCCGAAGGGGCACGCCACGCGTCCCGACCCGTCGAGCCCGAGCCCGGCCCGCTGGGCGATCTCCTCCAGGTCGTCCCGCCGGGCGGCCCGCCACCCGCGGCCGCCCCGCGGCGGTTCGGCCAGTCTGCCGACGCCCCGCAGCACGGCGGACGTGGCGCAGCGCTCCGGCGGCCCCCATCCCACGAGCACCACGGCAGCCCCCCGCCCGGCTAGCGGAGCGGCCGACTCCAGCACCTCGGCGAGCCCTTCGGAGTCACCGGTCACAGCTCCGACCGGCTCGAACGCGGTCACCAGGTCGTACGCGGGTCCCCCGGCGCCGGCCAGGTCCGCGGGCGATCCCCACACGATCCGGGCGTCGGCGCGCGCGTGCGTGCCGTGACCCTCGGGAAGCAGCCGTTCCCGTGCGAGCCTCACCCGTTCGAGTGAGGAGTCGTCGACCCCGGTCACCGCGGCGCCCCGGGCGGCCGCCGTCAGCAGGGCCAGCCCGGAACCGCAGCCGAGGCCGAGCAGCCGTGTCCCGCCGCCGACTTCGAGTCGCTCGTAGACGGCCTCGTGGAGCGGTACCAGCATCCGCTCCTGGATCTCGGACCAGTCACGCGCGCGTACCCGCGAGTCCACACGGGAGGCAGGCCCCGTGTGATGCAGGTGTTGCCGCACGAGCGTAGGTGTCATCGAAAGCGCCCCAATCCGCCGAGAGTTGTCGCTGTGCCCCGTTTCCCCGACCCCCGCGCCCTGCGCGCGCACTTCCCCCGTATGTCAGGTAACTCCGCACTCGTCGCGGCGTCCAGGGGTTGCGGCGCGCTGCTTGTGCGCTGTCCGCGCGCCGCACGAGAATTCACGTCCCGGCAACGTGGGCCCGTACGATCGCGCCATGGCAAAGGCACCCGTTCTCACGCCCCAGGCGGACGACTTCCCGCGCTGGTACCAGGACCTGATCAACAAGGCCGAGCTGGCCGACAACGGGCCGGTGCGCGGCACCATGATCATCCGGCCCTACGGGTACGGGCTGTGGGAGCGGATGCAGCAGGAGATGGACGCCCGCATCAAGACGGCGGGTGCCCAGAACGCCTACTTCCCGCTCTTCATCCCGCAGTCGTACCTGACGAAGGAGGCCGAGCACGTCGAGGGCTTCGCCCCCGAGCTCGCGGTCGTCACGCACGGCGGCGGCAAGGAGCTGGAGGAGCCGGTCGTCGTCCGCCCCACCTCCGAGACGATCATCAACGCCTCCTTCTCCAAGTGGGTGCAGAGCTACCGCGACCTGCCCCTGCTGATCAACCAGTGGGCGAACGTGGTCCGTTGGGAGATGCGCCCGCGGGTGTTCCTCCGTACCACCGAGTTCCTCTGGCAGGAGGGCCACACCGCCCACGCCACCTACGAGGACGCCCGGGACTACGCCGCGTACATCCACAAGGAGGTGTACGAGGACTTCATGGTGAACGTCCTCGGCATCGACGTGCTGCTCGGCCGCAAGACCCCCCGCGAGCGGTTCGCCGGCGCCGTCAACACCCTCACGCTCGAAGGCATGATGGGCGACGGCAAGGCCCTCCAGATGGGCACCAGCCACGAACTCGGCCAGAACTTCGCGAAGGCCTTCAACACCCAGTACCTCTCCAAGGACGGCAAGCAGGAACTCGTCTGGCAGACCTCCTGGGGGTCCTCGACCCGCATGGTCGGTGGCCTGATCATGTCGCACGGCGACGACAGCGGGTTGCGGGTGCCACCGCGGCTCGCCCCCGTGCAGGCCGTCGTCCTCGCGATCAAGCACGACGAGGCGGTTCTGGCCAAGGTCCGCGAGATCGGCGACCGGCTCTCGGCGGCGGGCGTACGGGTCCAGGTGGACGACCGTACGGACACCCCCTTCGGGCGGCGCGCGGTCGACTGGGAACTCAAGGGCGTACCGGTGCGTATCGAGGTCGGCCCCCGTGACCTGGAGAACGGCACCGCGATGCTGGCCCGCCGCATCCCCGGGGGCAAGGAGCCGGTCGCCCTCGACGCCCTGCCGGGACTGCTGCCCGCCCTCCTGGAGGAGGACCAGGCGCTGCTCCTGAGGCAGTCGCGTGAGCGCCGCGCGTCCCGTACGTCGGACGTGGCCACGGTCGGGGAGGCCGTCGAGGCCGCCACGGCCGGCGGCTGGGCCCGCGTTCCCTGGGCCGACCTCGGTGAAGAGGGCGAGGCCAGGCTCGCCGAGCACTCCGTGACCGTACGGTGTCTGGTCGCCGAGGACGGGTCGGTGCCCGACAGCGACGACGCACCGGGTAACGTCGCCGTCGTGGCGCGCGCCTACTGAGCCGTCCCCGAGGGCGGCCGAAAGGCCTCTTGCGCATCTGATGACGACAGGTGCCCCGGCGCGCGGACGGCGTCTACGCGCCGGGGCGTACGCGTGACTACGTACCAGCTTGGTGCGAGCTGTGAGGCTTCTCCGCAGATCAGCGCACCCGCCCTCGTCAGGACGCATCAGCGGCAACTGACGGGTACGTGCAAATTATTTGGGATGCCCCGGAATAGGAACACACAGGGCCCCCGGCTCGTTGTCACGACGTGAGCACGACACCACCTGTTCTTGCCGCAGAGCTGGCAGGGGCGTGGGCCGACATTCAGCGGCACCACCCCGAACTGCCGGATCTGGCCGCGCCCGAGTCCCTGATCGGAGAATCGTCGTCCGCCTGCGGGCACGAACTCTCCTTCGAACGCCTGTTGCACGAGGCAGTCCACGGCATCGCCGCCGCCCGCGGAGTCCGCGACACCTCACGCGCCGGCCGCTACCACAACCGCAGATTCCTGGCGATCGCCGAGGAGCTGGGCCTCGACCACCCCGAGGAACCGCATCCCAGCAGCGGTTTCTCGCTCGTCACGCTCAACCCCGAGGCCAAGCGCCGCTACCGCCCGACCATCGAGCGGCTCCAGCGCGCCCTCAAGGCGCACACCGCCGCGACCACCGCCGACACCGCCCGCTCGTTCCGCGGCCCGGCCGCCCGGCACGGCTCCTCCGGAGGAGGCGTCCGCGTCAAGGCGGTCTGCGACTGCGGCCGCAACGTACGGGTCGTCCCGTCCGTGCTGGCACAGGCGCCGATCGTGTGCGGGGGGTGCGGCAAGCCCTTCCGGATTCCGGAGGTGGTCGGGGCGGCGGCGAGCTGAGAGGACGGCTGCTCGTGGCAGCCGTACTCGGCCGCACCACCCGATGAGCGACGGGTCACACCCCGGCGCCCGCGAACCGGCGCCGGGCGCCGGTCAGGCATGTCCTCGCGCGTACGGCCCGGTCAGGCACGGCCTCGCGGGTACGGCCGGTGAGGTGAACCTCCAGGGTGTGGCACAATGTCTAGCTGTACTCGACAGTCGCATAGGACCCCTCTCTCCTCCGGCTGACGCGTCCATCGGGCACTCGGGTACCGCAACCCCACGCGGCCATCTCGCCGTGCCCAACCACGTCAAGACCAGGAGACACCACTTCCGTGGCAGTCAAGATCAAGCTGAAGCGTCTGGGCAAGATCCGTTCGCCTCACTACCGCATCGTCGTCGCCGACTCCCGTACCCGCCGTGACGGCCGGGCCATCGAGGAGATCGGCCTGTACCACCCGGTGCAGAACCCCTCGCGCATCGAGGTCGACTCGGACCGCGCGCAGTACTGGCTGGGTGTCGGCGCGCAGCCGACCGAGCCCGTCCTCGCCATCCTGAAGCTGACCGGTGACTGGCAGAAGTTCAAGGGTCTGCCCGCCCCCGCTCCGCTGCTCGTCGCCGAGCCGAAGGCGTCGCGCCCGCTGTTCGACGCCCTGGGCGCCGACGACGAGGGCAAGGGTGAGGCCATCACCCAGAAGAAGAAGGCTGAGAAGAAGGACGAGGCCCCGGCCGCGTCGTCTTCGTCTGAGTCGACCGAGGCCTGAGCATGCTCGAGGAGGCTCTCGAGCACCTCGTGAAGGGCATCGTCGACAACCCCGACGACGTGCAGGTCGCCTCGCGCGACCTGCGCCGCGGGCGCGTACTCGAGGTCCGGGTCCACCCCGACGACCTCGGCAAGGTGATCGGCCGCAACGGCCGCACCGCGCGCGCCCTGCGCACCGTCGTGGGCGCCATCGGCGGCCGCGGTGTCCGCGTCGACCTCGTCGACGTGGACCACGTCCGCTGACGTAACAGGCAGCACCGGCTCGGGGGGGGGGGGGGGGGGCGCGCCGGCCCCCCCCCCCGGTC